>NZ_JBITHD010000007.1:0-459662 GCF_044457685.1 Nonomuraea sp. NPDC050536 | reverse complement strand
CCGGTGCGGTGAAAGTCGCACGCCGGGTTCGGAGGGCGGGCCGGAGAAACGGACCAGCCGCAAGGCTGACACCGCGCTTCGGTCCGACCCCACAGCACTTCGTTACGAGACGCTTCATGATCGTCTGCGGTCGTTCGGCGCTCCGTCGCGCGCTAGTCACAGCCGCTAACGGGCTCTACACCAGTCCACTGCGATCCATGATGTCCGAGATTGTACGGCCAACTCGACAGGGCTCAGGCCGACAAGGCCGCTGGACCGCGTGGTCACAAGGCAGCGATCTGGATCCCTGAACATGGCAGCAGTCTAGGGACAGCCCTACCAAGGTTCGGTCTCGCCAAGGCGCAACGAAGGATCTTCATGGCGTGAGAGTCCCGAGTTCGAAACGCGAGTGGACAGACAATCCATGCTGCGTATGTCTTGCGAACGGTCTCCTCCATTTGGTCCCACGTGTATCGCGAAGACGAGGCCCGGAGGACAAGTTTCGTGGTAGGGGCCGTTAGGCCGCTGAGGAAGCGAGCTCAGCTGGCTACCCTACGTGTGGATACTGGATAGAAGCAGTGGGAAATCCAAATTTGGGTCCACCCGATATATAGAAACTTGATCTAAAAGGGGTAGGCACAGCGCCCTCCTCGTTCTAAAGTAGGGAGTTGTGGCTGCTCCGACGTTGGTGCCAATTACTCCTTCCGTCCTTGAATGGGCGATGGAGCAGTCAGGTGTATCTGACGTAGAAGTGGCGCAGCGGAGTAAGGTTGATCCAACCATAGTCGCTGCATGGCGGCACGGCGATGCGCAACCCACTAAGACGCAATTCAAAAGCCTCCTATCTCTTCTGCGTAGACCAACGGCATTCTTCTTCCTGTCGGACCCCCCTGTTAGCGAGGCCGTTCCAGCGGCTTTTAGGCATCCACCGGGAGATTCTGAAGAGCGCCTTTTGCTTCGAGTTGAATCGAACGCAATAAGGACAGCAAGGCGCCTTCAACGCGTTAGTAAATGGGTCCTAGAAGCGGAGAATCGAGAGCGTCCCGAATGGATGAAGGCAAACCTCGGGGATCCTCCCGAGGAAGTGGCTGACCGAGTTCGACTAGCCTTGAATTGGCGTGCACAGAACCAGTACACCGCAAGGGATGCAGCCGCGGTAGTTCGTATGTTCAGACAGACACTCGAAGGACGTGGATTTCTCGCGCTTCATCTGTCACTTACGAATGATGGCTGTCGAGGTTTTTCTCTTTACGACGAGCTCGCCCCTGTCGTAGCGGTTAATACTGCCTATATTCCGCAAGCAAGGCTTTTCTCGTACGGTCACGAATTGGGTCACATCACCCTGCATAGCGACGGGATATGCACCAATAAGACAACGCCAGGAGTGGAGCGGTGGTGCGAGGAGTTTGCTGCAGCACTATTCATGCCACGCCAGGATATCGAGAATTTTGTCGAGAATGTACTCCATGACAGCGGCATGCGCGGGCGCCGCGCAGTGGACAAGATTTCCAGCCGATTCAAAGTAAGCCTGAGAGCTGCAGCAATTAGATATATACAGCTTGGATATGCCGCAAGCCAGCTTTATAAAGATATAAACGCGCTTGCCGAATATAGGAAGCCGCCCAAGAGTAAGGGTGGTGGAGGGGAAACGACACCGGAAAAGCGCCTTCGAGAGTGGGGAAGCCTCTATCCCGCCCTGCTGCTGGAAGCCGAAGAGCAGCAACGACTTTCTCGGAATGATGTCCTCGAGTATCTGAATATGTCTAATGTTCAGCTTCTCAGCATGAAAGAAATGCTTGGGGTGGGCCCTGCGAGCGTAGAGTGATGCAAACGGCTGCGAGGATGTATGTCATTGACGTTTCTGCGCTAAATGCCGTTGGACACCACAGGAACGGTCCACTTATATTTGATGTCCTTGACGACCTAGTCAAAGCACAGCAACTCTGTTTTCCAGACGAAGTCCTTAACGAGTTGGAGCGCCTAGCCAAGGGTGAATTTACATACTCATGGACGAAAGCCACAGCATCAGATCGGTTAGATAAGGGCGCCCCTTACAAATACTACCAAGCAGTGGTTCATCAGGTTAGAGAGCTTGTGGATGAGGATGCGGAGCATGAATCCTCGGCAGCCACGGTTGCGGCCCAAGCGAAGAGTTTGATGGCGGACGGATATAGCGTCACAGTAATAACGGAGGACATCAAATCTAAGCCTACGCGAATGCCGCTTGCGCTAGCTTGTGACATTTTAGAAATTCCATGGATCGGTATAGGTCACTATCTTGAGAGCTGCGGCAGCATCGAGTTATGGACTTAGAGCCACTCCAATCGTCGTGTATGATCATCAAGGTAGTGGCTCAGAATTGGTTGAGCTCTCCCTTGCTGGTTGGCCAACATCCTCGCTAATGCCTCCACAAACAGCAATAGTGCGCGCGCAGGATCCCCGAGATATCGCTCATCTCTCCAGTTTACGACTGGATGAGTTCGACCGCTGATCAGTATCGCCTCGTCCAATACGCTGCTCGCTACAGTCTGATAGATGCTTCGTTCGTCCGGGTTTGCCAGCAAGGCTAATCCCGACGAAAACTCCGTATCGCCGTGCAAGAACACACCCCTTTTTCCTCCGAGCACTCCAGGATCAAGAACAAAATATAGATCCGGCCTCTGCTCTGGCGGTGCAGCGATAAACCTCTCATGAATCCTCTCGGGTGCTAGTTGTGAATCGTACGCAAGTAAGATGAATAACGGATGCGAACTTCCATCGGGGTTGTTCACTGCCGGTCGGAGTGCATTCAGCGAGCTCTTCTTTATGAGGCAATCTTTGATATCGTCGCCACGAAGCCTTGTTTTTACTTCTATGCTTGCACGAACACTCTCCATCGGGTGGATAAGATGAGTTGTCTGTGCCAGCACGAGCGGCTCGTCTGACTGTTCGTAGAGAATTACATCGGCCTGTCTTGCATAAGTATCGTGGCTATCGATAACCATCCCAGTGCCCACGCCTAAGCGCTGTGGGACGAAGGACTTTAGAAGCCGTGCCAGCGCCGCCTCATTCTCCTGCCCTTGAGTGGCTTTATGGCGTACGAGACGGGCGAAAATGTCTACCTCTGCCTGAAGTCGCTGTACGACTCCTGCCCAATACTCTTCAATCACTGGCATTGCGTTATCTTAACGTGCGGGATCTGCTCGCGAGGGTGAAGATGCGACTGAGGCCCGGGCGCCATGGCGGACTCCTGATGGACCGTTCGGTGCGTGGGCGGCGCCGGCCGCGACCGGCCGAAGAGCCGCAGCGCGGCCAGCGACCGCCCGACGCGCGGCGAGCCGCCGAAGGCGGCTCGCCTTTAATGACGAGTAGATAAGTTGCTTTCGGCGCTACCCGGTTCTCGTCTCCGGGGCGATCGGGTGCGGCTTTGCGCTGGTCCAGACGCGCTCGAAGCTGCTCCGGTAGATGGCCGCGGCTCCTTCGTCGTTGTCTGCCATGAGGTGAGTCACGGGGGCCTGGGTGGCGGGGATGCCGTAGGCGTGGGTGTTGACGAGGAGTTGCCTGTCGGCCTGGTAGATCGAGTTGTAGAGGACGGTGCCGTGTAGGCGGATCTCGACACCTTGGATGCCACACATCGGTCGGTAGAGCGCGATGGCGTTTCTGATCCTGGCGGCCATGACGTCCGGGCCGATGTCCTCGTCAAGGCCTCGGGCGGCGACCTCCGCGCTGTCGGGGTCGCCCAGAAGAATACGGACCTTGACGCCTACGCGGGCGCGCTGGGCGATGCTTCGCATGATCGCGGTGTCCTCTGCGAGGAACAAGCCGCTGTAGGTCAGGATGCCGATCTCGTCGACTGCGCGCGTGAAGTGGTCCCGCCATACGGCCTGTGGTACCTCGTGGCGGTGCTGGTAGACGGCGCGGATCTCGCTGGAGATCGGGCGCGAGTAGCCGACTACCTCCGGCCATAGGTCCGCCTCGCTCACCTCGAGGAGGTCGGCGACGGCCCAGCGGTGGCGGGGATACGGGACACGCCCCTTGAGCCAGCGGTCGACGGTCTTGGGGTCCACTGCTAAGCGAGCCGCCACGTCAACGACCTGAAGCCGGGCGTGAGCCAACGCATGATGCAGGTTCTGATTCATTCGGCCCGCTCCTCCCGCGAAACCGCCTCTGCCAGTGAAGTTAACACGAGACGTCCCCAGACGTCCCAGAGATGCGGTGCTCCTGCCTCTGACCGTGGGCGAATCTCAAGCCACACAGCGACAGAGGATCCAAGGAGGCGCCGCGCATGCAGCCGAGTCAGGTCGTCAAGGAGAAGCAGCGAGCCTACGCACAGCACCTGCTGACCGCGCTACGCGAAGAGCTCGCCACCCGCGCAGTCACCGGGGTCCTGGTGGTCACCCAGGATGGGCGGCCTGCGCTGGACGTGACCGACAGCCGGTGCCGATCTCGTCGCGTCTTCGTGCACCTGTCGTTCTGCTGGTTCTACTGGGGAGATCAACAGGATGAGCGGGTCACCTTCCTGCGCCTACCGGCGGCCGTGGAACGAATCGAGCAGGCCGCGCAAGATGGCTGGCGCGAAGGCGAGCAAGGAGAGCTCAGCGTCGACCTGAGCAAGATCTTCGATGCGTACCGTTCCTGAGATCTTGACCGGCTGGCGGGTCTACTCCCAGATCGCCGATCGGATCCGCGTGCGGATCGTCACGGGAGAGTATCCAGCAGGCAGCTCACTGCCGTCTGAGGCGGAGTTGTGCGCGGAATTCGCTGTTGCCCGCAACACCGCCCGGCGCGGCCTGGCCGTCCTGGAGGGCGAGGGGCTGATCGTCACCATCCCGTCCAAGGGGCGCGTGGTCTCGGGAGCACCGGCCACGCCGTACCGCTACCGGGCGATCGCCGACGACCTCCGCGACCAGATCGCGCGCGGGGAACTCGGCCCGGCCGTACCGAGTGAGGCGGCTCTCCGGCGACGCTATGCGGCCTCGCGTAACACGGTTCGTCAGGCGTTGGCCGTACTGGAGCATGAGGGCTTGATCGTGGCTGAGCATGGGCGTGGACGGTTCGTGCGGCCTTTGGGGTGAGACGTCCTGGGACGTCCAGGGCTTCTCTCTAGATTTGCCCCGGTGTGCGCCGTCTATCGTGAACAGGGTGGGACAAGCTGAATGGGCCCGTGACCTGGCCGAATGCCTGCTAGCGCCGACCTTGCCTCGGCGCTGGGCGCACACGCAAGGCGTCGCCAAGAGGGCCGAATCTCTCGCGCCGATCCTCGGCGCTGAAGCCGACACACTGACCGCCGCCGCCTACCTGCACGACATCGGGTACGCCCCGGACCTGGTCGACACCGGGTTTCACCCCCTCGACGGAGCGCGCTACCTGCGCGATGTCGTCAAGGCCGACGACACCCTGTGCCGCCTGGTGGCGCATCACTCCTGCGCCGTCAACGAAGCGCTCAACCGGGATCTGCTCGATGCGCTCACCGCCGAGTTCGACGAGGAACGCCCGGAACTGGTGGAGGCGCTGACCTACTGCGACATGACCACCGGCCCCGACGGGCGGCATCTCGACGTCGCCGAACGCCTCGCGGAGATCCACTCTCGATACGGCCCCGATCATCTTGTCTCACGGTCCATCACGGCCTCGACGCCGTGCATCCTGGCGGCCGTCAAGGCAGTCGAGACAGCACTATCCGATGTACGGCTGCGCACGTCCGGCTAGGTAGTGCTCGATCCGCATGCGCATCGATCGGTCCATCTTCAAGGCGGTGACCTCCCCGCGGGGTACCCATCGCACCTCGCGGGACTCGTCGCTCGGCGTCGGAGAGCCGGCGATTGCTCGCCCGATCAGCACGATGGAGAACTCCTGGCGGGCCTCGCCGTTGGAGGTGTAGAGGACCACGTGCCGGGGATCGGTGTAGGTCCCCACGAGACCGGTGATCTCACACGTGATGCCGGTCTCCTCCAGCGTCTCTCGTACTCCTGCGTCCGGTAGTGACTCGCCAAGGTCGATGGCTCCGCCGGGGACGGCCCAGTTGTCGTTGTCCGTCCGCCGGATCATGAGCAGATCCTCATCGGCGTTGGTCACCACGACGTTCACGGACGGGACGAGGCTGTTGGGCGCGGGAGCGTCCGGGTCGTCGTAGAAGTCGATCCGTTTGCCCATGGGTCACGACTCTAGCGGCGTTGCCTCGTCCCAAGTCTTCTCGAAACTCCGCTCGTAGGTGCTGACCATGTCGCCTCCCGCCACCCGTCGCAGGTGCAGGACGGGTGCGTCGCCGGCGGGCTGGCCGTACGCGTGGGTGTTGACGAGAAGCTGGTCGTCGGCGCGGTAGATGGAGTTGTACAGCACCGTTTGATGGAGTCGGATCTCCGCCCCGGCCGGAACGAGTTTGCTGCTGTACCAGTGGATGGCATTACGGCAGCGTTCGACCTGACTGTCCCCGACACCCTCATCGCGACCGCGCTGGAGAACATTCGGACAATCCGGATCCCCCAGCAGAATCCGAACCCGGACGTCGGCGTGTGCCTTGTCGGCCAGGACCCGCATCAACCCATGATCGTCGTGGATGAACGTGCCGCTGTAGACCAGGATGCCGATCTCCTCCGAGGCCTCGGAGAACAGACGTCCCCAGATGTCCCGAGGGACGGCCCAGCGATGCGGATGCACCGTGATGATTTCGCTCTCGGACGCCGACGCGACCTGTTCGCGCGTCAGGGCCTGCGGCCACAGGTAGCTCTCGTCCGTCCCGAGGAAGGAAGCCGCAGCGTAACGATGCTTTCGGTACGGCTGACGCCCTTGGGTGATCCACCGCTCCGCGGTCTTGGGGTCGACCTGGATCGCCTCGGCCAGCTGCTCGATGTCGATGCCTTTCGCGAGCAGCGCCGCACGTAGCCGTTCGTTCGCCATCTCACCTGCTCCGGGAGGACGTCCAGGGTCCCGGCCATCGTAGGCCGGACGTCTTGAACATGTCCCGTCGTGTAGTGATCTCGTCCCAGCTCTCCGGCGCATTCTCGGTCTGCAAGCAAGAACGACGACCGGAAGGAGAGGTGATCCCCATGACTGACGAGATCTACCCCGACCCCACCTGCGAGTGCGGCGCCCAGCTTGACGAGGGGCAGCACCGCTGCCGCAAGTGCACCGCCCGCGAGCGCTGGCTCAAGAAGCAGGCCGCCAAGAACCGCCGCCGCCCCGAGACCCGCCGTCCCCCGCGCGGCCCGCGCACGAGCTTCAAGGCTGGGGTGGTCTGGTCATGATCGCGCTCATCATCGCCGCCCTGCTGGGCCTGGCCTTGGTCGTCGGATTCGTCGCGGTCGTGGTGCACATCCACCGCGCCGACAAGGAGATGAGCACCAGCGTCCGCGCCCGGATGGCTACGAGGGCCGTTCAGTGGACGTAGGCAACTGCTTCTCGACGCGCGCCAGCCGTACCGACAGCTCTTGTACGGCAGAGCGCAGCTCGGCCACCTCGCCCGCGAGGTCCGGAACCGGATCGGTCGCGTCCCGGACGAACACGCCCTTGCCCTGCTGGCCCACGACCAGCCCCTCGGTACGGAGCACACCGACGGCCATCTTCACCAGCGACAGCGACGTGTCGTACTGCTCAGCCAGCTGCTTCGTGGACGGCAAGGGCTGTCCGGGCGCGAGAGACCCGCCTCGGATCTGCGCGCGCAGATCGTCAGCGATCTGGAGGTAGCCGGGCCGCCCGGTGTTCTTGACCATCGGACCTACATCTCACCACACCAAGCCATCCACGCCAACATTGACAACTGAGCCAACTAGGTTAACTATGTTGGCTACGACGAATAAGGAGGTCACACCATGCGTACCGTTCCCATCCCGGTGGATGTCAGCAAGCTCGCCATCACCTGCGTCAAGGCCCCGGCCCCGCGCGTGCTCAACCGCGACACCGGCGAGATCAAGACCGACAAGAACGGCAACACCGTCTACGAGATCACCGCCTCGGTAGAAGACGAGTTCGGCCGGATCGAACTCATCAAGATCGGCATCACCGGTGAACCGCCCGTCAAGGCAGGCGACCCGGTCAACGCCGTGAACCTGCTCGGCTACGTCTGGGAGATCGCCGGCCGCTGGGGCATCGCCTACCGCGCCTCGGCCCTGCTCCCCGCCCGGGAGGCCGCCGATGCCTGACCCGCTGCTCACGCTCGCAGTCCTGGCCGCGCTCGCGGTCGGGCTGTGGGCCTGGCGCCGCTGGCACTACCCCTCCTTCTGGCTCGCCCTCGGCTATCCGCTCACCGCGGTCTCCGTCCGCGCTTCATGGCGGCGCGTCGCGCTCGGCTGCAACCTGACCAAGAAGCGGCAACGCTGGTGGTTCACCACCGTCCCCGGCGCGATCGCCTCGACCGGCATCGTCAAGGTCCGCCGCCGTTTCCAGCGGGTCGCCGTCGACACCAAGCCGTTCATGTGGATGCCCGTGCCGACCCGGTACGGCTGGCGCGTCACCCTCCACACCCTCGAAGGGCAGACCCCCGGCGACTACGCCGACGCCGCCGAACGCCTCGCCCACTCCTGGGGCGTCCACGCCGTCCGCGTCACCTCCGACAAGCCAGGTCGGGTACGGCTGGCCGCCACCATGCGCGACCCGCTGGTCAAGGTCGACCAACTCCCACCCTCACCCGACCTGCTGAAGGTCACCGTCGGCCGGCTGGAGACCGGCAAGCCGTGGGTGGTTGACTTCCGCACGATCCCGCACTGGCTCAACGCGGGAGCCACCCAGTCCGGCAAATCCAACCTCGCCAACGCCCTCATCGTCGGCCTCGCCCCGCAGCCGGTCGCCCTGGTCGGCTTCGACCTCAAGGGCGGCGTCGAGTTCACCCCCTACAGCCCGCGCCTGTCCGCCCTGGCCACCTCCCGCACCGAATCCGTCGACCTGCTGTGCGACCTGGTCGGCCTGATGATCGACCGCATGGGCCTGTGCCGCCAGGCCGCCGCCCGCAACATCTGGCAACTCCCACCCGCCATCCGTCCCGTCCCTGTCGTCGTCCTGGTCGACGAGCTCGCCGAGCTCTACCTGATGGCCGACAAATCCGAGAAAGACGAGATCGCCCGCACCTCCACCGCTCTGCTGCGCGTGGCCCAGCTCGGGCGAGCCTTCGGGATCTACCTGTTCTGCTGCGGCCAACGCATCGGCTCCGACCTCGGCCCCGGCGTCACCGCGCTGCGCGCCCAGTGCTCGGGTCGCATTTGCCACCGGGTCAACGATCCCGAAACCGCGACCATGACCCTCGGCGACCTCGATCCCGCCGCCTTGGCCTCCGCCCGGACCATTGCCGCCGAAACCCCCGGCGTCGCCATCGTCGCCTCCTCCGACGGCCAGTGGTACCGCGCCCGCTCCTTCTACGTCAGCGAGCACACCGCCGAACACGCCGCCCGCACCCACGCACACCTCGCCCCGGCCTGGGACGAGATCACCGCCCACCTACCCGTCAACGCCTGAAAGGGGGTGCAACGATGCGACGCTTCGCCTGCTGGCTGCTCGACACCGGCCCGATCCTCGTTCTGGCCGTCATCGCGGGTGCCGGATCGTTCACCCACATCCGCGACACCGCCGCCGCCCACGGCCAAACCGGCTGGATGTCCTGGGCCGTGGCCATCTGCATCGATCTGACCTGCGTCATGGCCGCCCGCGAACGCCAACGCGACAAGAAGACCGCTCGCGTACAGCACGGCCGGATCTCCTGGCCCGTCCTCGTCCTCACAGGCGGCATCGTCCTGTCCCTGGCCGCCAACCTGGCCCAAGCCCACCCGACCGTCTGGGGCTGGATCAGCGCCGCCACCCCCGCCGCAGCGTTCCTCACTGCGATCTCGATGCTCGAACGGCGGGCCGCTCGTCCTCGCCCCGAACCGTCCCCGCCCTCCGTTCCGGAGGTGTCCGCGGTGGCCGTCCCCGTCCCCACCGGCACTAAGGAACTCGTCCCATCCGAGGACGGACCGCAGGACGGCCCCGCCCCCGCCCTCCTCGACTACGCCCGCCGCATCGCCGACGAACACCACGCCAAACACGGCAAGCCCATCACCCGCGACGCCCTCCGCTCCCGCCTGGGCGTCTCCAACCAACTCGCCTCCGACCTGCTCAACACCCTGCGAACCGCCTGACCAGAAAGGAGAACACGATGACCAATCGAACCGCTCTCATCACCGGCCTGCGCGACCTGGCCACCTTCCTGGAGGCCAACCCGGAACTTCCCGTCCCGCACGGTGCCACGGTCCACCACTTCCCCCGCCGAGCCGATGACACCGAGCTGTGCGCCGACGTCGACCAGATCGCCGCCCAGCTCGGCACCGCAATCGACGCCGAGGAACTCCCGTACGGCCACTACGGAACCTCGATCCGCTTCGGCCCCGTCGAGTACAAGGCCGTCGCAATCCTGTCCGCGGCTCGCGCCCAGTACGCCGCCGACGACAGCTATCGCGGTTGCGTCGACCCCGAATAGGAGATCCCGATCATGCGAATCCGCCTCGACGGCACCCGCGCCGAAATCGTCGACGCCCTGTTCCGCCTGCGCCTGAACTTCACCGTCTCCGGCGTCTCGCGCGCTTACCCCGACCGTGGCAAGCCCCGCCACTGGCGCATCTACGTCGACACCACACCGAGCGAAAGGAGGTGATCGCCATGTACGCCTGCTGCACCTGCAACGGAACCGGCCTCGACCTCGACCGCGAAACCTGCCGCGACTGCCAGGGCACCGGCATCGACAACCACGGCGCATAAGCGCAGCGCCTCCGGCCTGGCCGCACATCCGCCAAGACACACGCCAGGTCGGAGGCCATCCCCTCACCCCAACGAGTGAAAGGAGGCCTCCATCTTGCCCTCAAACACCACTAATCCGCATGCCATCGCGGGCATGATCACTCGACTCAATCGCCCCGACTACGACCGATGGGCCGCCCAAATCCACGCCACCGGCAGCTGTCGACAGCCGATCCACCTACGCGGCAAGGTCGAACACTGGGACGCTGCTACGGGCGCGCTGCTCCACCGCTACACCACGAGGAACGAGCCCGACGGCGTCCTGCGCCTGCCGTGCAAGACCCGCCGCGCCTCCCGCTGCCCGGCCTGCGCCGAGATCTACCGCGCCGACACCTACCACCTAATCCGCGCGGGCCTCATCGGCGGCAAAGGCGTCCCCGACACCGTCACCGCGCATCCCACCCTGTTCGTCACGCTGACCGCCCCGTCCTTCGGCGCGGTCCACACTCGCCGTGAGAACAACGGCAAGGCCCTGCCGTGCCACGCCCGCCGCGACGCGCAGACCTGCCCGCATGGCACGGTCATGTCCTGTACGGCCAAGCACAACCCCGACGACAAGCGCCTCGGCGAACCGCTCTGCCCAGACTGCTACGACTACGCGGGCAGCGTTCTGTTCAACGCCTTGGCCCCGCTGCTGTGGAAGCGCTTCGCTGACTCCCTCCGCTGGCACCTGGCCAAGCTCGGCGGCCTAGCCCTGCGTGAGCTCCGCCAACACCTGACCCTCTCCTTCGCCAAGGTCGCCGAATACCAGCGGCGTGGCGTCGTCCACTTCCACGCCGTCATCCGCCTCGACGGACCCGGCGGCCCCGCCGTACCCCCTCCGGCCTGGGCGACAGCTGACGTCCTGACGCAAGCCGTACAACACGCCGCCCGTGTCGTCAGCGCCCTGATCCCTGCCCACGAGGAACAACCTGCCCGCCTCTTCAAGTGGGGCCAACAACTCGACATCCGCCCCATCACCCTCAACGGCGATCTCACCGAACAAGCTGTCGCGGGCTACATCGCCAAGTACGCCACCAAAGCAGCCGAATGCATCGGCACCCTCGACCGCCGCATCAACCCGCTCGACAACCTCGACGCCTTCAACCTCCGCGACCACGCAAAACGCCTGATCAACGAGTGCCTCCGCCTGGGCGCCATCCAGGACCTGGCGGAACTCCGCCTCGCCCAATGGGCCCACATGATCGGCTTCCGCGGCCATTTCTCCACCCGATCCCGCCACTACTCCACCACCCTCGGCGTGATCCGGGCCGCCCGCGAAGACCACGCCCGCAACAACGAGATCACCACCGGACGCCTCCTGCTCTTCGACGAGGACACCGTTCTCGTGATCAGCGAGTGGGAGTACGCAGGTAAGGGCTACTCAGCCGGCGATCAACTCCTCGCTGCCGCACTGACCGGAACCCGCCTCCCGGGAATCGGCGGTGGTGCCCGATGAGTCGCCGCGACGAGCTGCTGACCATTGCCCAGGTCCTCGACGAGCTGGGCGGAGTCTCCCGCCGCACCTTCTACCGCTGGCGGGAGCTTGGCCGCGCCCCCGCCTGCGTCCGGCTCCCCAACGACGAACTCCGCGTCTGGCGGCATGACCTGCTGACCTGGCTCAACGCCCACAAGGAGAGCGCATGAACATCACGTACGACGTGCGCTTCTGGGATGTCCGCCGGAACGCCTCCAGCAAGACACCGTCCTATGAGGCCCGCTGGAAGGTTGGCCCCAAGCCGAAGTCCAAGACCTTCCGAACCAAGGCGCTTGCCGAGAGCTTCCTCTCGTCGCTGCGCCAGGCCGCCAAGAAGGGAGAGGGCTTCGACATCGCGAGCGGCCTCCCGGCGTCGATGCTCACGCCCGAAGCTTCCGGGCCGACGTTCTTCGAGTTCGCACAGTCGCACGTGCTCCGGCGCTGGCGTACCTCGGCGGCCCGGACCCGCGAGACTGACGCCTACGCCTTGATCACGTTGCTACCGGCGCTCGTGGCCGACGTGCCGAACCGCCCTGAGCCGGAAGACCTGCGGGGGGCGCTACGGGCTCACGCCCTGCTTCCCGAGGACCGGCGGGCCGCTCTGACGGTGGAGCAAGAGGCGGCGCTGCGGTGGCTTGAGAGAGCTTCCACGCCCCTGTCGGAGCTGGGGGAAGCGGCGAAGCTACGCCTGGCCCTCGACGCCATTTCAGTCACGTTCGCGGGCAAGATCGCTGGGGCCAACACCGTACGGCGGAAGCGGGCGGTCCTGCATCACCTACTAGAGCAGGCCGTAGAACAGAAGGTCTTTGCCAGCAATCCCCTGGATGAGATCAAGTGGACTGCGCCCAAGGCCGTCACGGTGATTGACCCGCGAACCGTCGTCAACCCGGCCCAAGCCCGTCGACTCCTCGACGCCGTAGCCAAGATCGGTCGCAAGCGTGGTACTCGGCTCAGGGCGTTGTTCGCCTGCGTCTACTACGCCGCTCTCCGCCCGGAGGAAGCGGCCGACCTCCGAGAGAAGAACTGCACGCTGCCCGAGTCAGGATGGGGTCTGATCATCCTGGAGCGAGCACGGCCCCAAGGCACCAAGCGTTGGACCGACAGTGGCGAGACCCACGAGTCACGCCGTCTCAAGCACCGGGCCGACAAGGAGACACGGGAGATCCCAATCCCTCCCGTCCTGGTGGCAATCCTTCGCGAGCACATCGAGGCGCACGGCGTCGCTAAGGACGGAAGGCTCTTCCGCACCGAGACCGGCGGCTCCTACTCCAGCTCGGCCTACTCCTACGTCTGGCAGGCCGCACGCAAGGCGGCCCTCGCTCCAGCTCAGGTTGCGTCATCGCTCGGGGCGCGTCCCTACGACCTGCGCCACGCGGCGGTCTCGCTCTGGCTGAATGCGGGCGTTCCGGCTCCCGAGGTAGCCAAGCGCGCCGGTCACAGCGTTGACGTTCTGCTCCGCGTCTACGCCAAGTGCATCGATGGCCAGCAAGACCACATCAACGGGAAGATCAACGATGCCCTTGAGTGAATTACCCCTCGTCCACCTCGGCCCCGGCCTCCCCGCCGGGGCCTCTTGCTTGCCATGCCCCCTGCCATTTCCCTCCCGCCCTCGACGGCTGCTCATCCGCTGGGCTGAGGAGGTGGTCAAGGTGGAGCGCCCGGAGCGCAGCGAGGACGTACGACCTTGACCGGCGACGAGGGCCGGCCACGATTACGGCACCGAGGACCGGGGTTCCCCAATGCCTCCCCACGGCGAGAGTGCGGGATCGTGGACAGGTATTGGGCGAGATCATCGGCGCGACCTGCGGAAACGGGCCTTGATCCATCCCGCATATATCCCACAACCGCTGACATACGGCGGCATCAGGTGGCCTACGGTTGCCCAACAAGCAAAAGACCTGCGGCAGTGAGACCGCAGGTCAGATGGTGTTTTGCCTGATCAACTAGGTGCCCCCGGCAGGATTCGAACCTGCGGCACCCGCTTTAGGAGAGCGGTGCTCTATCCCCTGAGCTACGGAGGCGGACGTCAGTAAGCGTAGCGAATCTCTAGGCGTGCGTGTGCCGTCAGGGGGTTGGTTGTTGCCACGGGGATCGTCATGGGTGGTGTGCGTGGGGGTAAAGGGAGGACAAGCGATCCCTGTTCCCCGCATGGTGCGGGGCTAGCGTCTGCCGGGTGAATCGTAGGCGGAGTAAACAAACGCGTAGGCGACCTGTGGTTTTGGTCGTGGCGTTGATGGCGCCTGCCATCTTGGCTGGGGGGTTGATGGCGGGGGAGATGGGCGGGTATCGGGAGGGGGCTGCTTCCGAGGCGGCGCCTTCCGGTGAGGGTGGGCTGGCGTTCGAGCCTGTACTGGTGCCTGCGCCTGTGCATGCCGATCTCTGGTACGAGGGGGCTGTGCCCGCGCCTGAACGGTCGCGGGAGCCTGTTAAGGCTGTGGCGGCGCCGGTTACGTCTCCGCCGGCGGTTGTGGTGCGGAGTACGCCTCGGCCGGAGGTTACGCAGTCCAGTTGTCCGGGGGAGTGGGAGGACACCTGGTTGTGGGAGTTGTGTCGGGAGCATGAGCGGCGGCCTGCCTGATCGGCGTCCGGGGTGCCTTGATCCAGCGGGTGAGGGCGTGGCGCTAGCGGCCACGTGGGCAATGAGCCTGAGGGCTGGCGCCCTGGCTAGCGGCTCGGCGGAACGGGAAGCGCTCGATGACTCGGGCAGAGCAGGTAGCCGAGGTGCGGGGGAGCCGACATGGTGCCGGGCCTAGCAGGGGGGAAGGGCAGATACGCCTGACTGACGGCTCGGCAGGTACGGCAAGCTGCCGAGGAGTCTGGGCAGGTAGGTCGAGAGCCAAGGCCGGAAGGCGGGCGAGCCGGTGAGGCGAGCGAGGGCGATATGGGCGGGCGCCGGGAAGGTGTGGTGGCATGGGGTTGAGCGGCCAGCCAGGCAGGCGGCCCAGGCGGGCGGCCAGGAAAGCGTGGGCGCGGCACGGGGCTCAAGCGGCCAGCCAGGTAGGCGTGGGTGCGGCACGGGGGTTGAGGGCCGGCTAGGCGGGCGGGCCAAGCGGCCGGCCAGGCAGGGTGGCGCGACACAGGGCTCGAGCGGCTGGTTAGGCAGGCAAGTCCAAGTGGCCGGTCAAGAACTCGTGGGCGCGGCGCGGGGTTGAGCGGCCGGCTAGGCGGGTGGGCCAAGCAGCTGGTCAAGTAGGCAGGCCCAAGTAGCCGGCCAGGTAGGCGTGGGCGCGGCACGGGGTTGAGGGCTGGCTAGGCAGGCGGGTCAAGCAGCTGGTCAGGTAGGCGGCCCCAAGCAGCCGGTGAGGCGGGTGAGGGCGATATGGGCGGGCGCCAGGAAGGCGTGGGCGCGGCATGAGGTAGAGCGGCTGGCTAGGCAGGCGGCTCCGGTCAGTCAGGCAGGTGAGCCCAAGCGGCTGGCCAGGCAGGTGGGCTCAAGCATCCGGTCAGGCATGTGAACGCAAAGGCGAGCCCAAAGGCTGGAGTTCCTGGCTGGGCGACACGGCGGGCTTGTGTGGGCCGCTGGGGCGCTGGGCCTGGCGGGCGGCTGAGGTGGCATGGCTTCGCCCCGGAGAACCCGTAGAACCCTGGCTGGGTGACTGGATGGGCTGGAGCGGGCCGCTGGGACGCTCGGCCTAGGGGGCCTGAGCGTGGGCATGCCTTGGCCCGGCGGAAGCCTGGCTGGGCGACTAGGTGGGCTTGGGTGGGTCGCTGGGCCAAGTAGGTGGCTGGGGCGGCGTGGCTTGTTCATACAGCCTTGTGGGTCGTGGGTTCGGTGGGGAGTCAGGGGGGTGGCCGCAAAGGCTTGCCGTACTTCTCCCTGCTGGTGGATGAAATGGGGCTTTCGGAACATAGCGGCTCTCTGGAGTTCGGTCCGGGCACGCGGGGGGCTGTAGTAACGTGCGTGCCTGACCCAGGTAACGAGTTCGCAAACGGAGGAGTCGAACGTGCCATCCGCTCGATCAGCAGGTCTGATCGCGGTCGTCATGGCGATGACTTCCTTTTGCGCGCCCGCGGCCCATGCCGCACCCCTGTCCGAAAGTCTGGCCGAAACGCCCAAGGACCCCGCCGGCCTGACCGCGCTGCGTAAGCAGGCCGAGCAGTCGGCCAAGGAGCTCGAGGACGCCACCAAAGCGCTGGAGAAGCGCAGGAGCGACATCGCCGCCTCCGAGAAGCAGCTGAAGGACAAGCTGCGCTCCCTGCAAACCACCGAGCAGCAGCTGGCGCAGGTCAGGCAGCCCGTCTCCCAGATGGCCGAGCTGTTGTACGAGCAGCCGGTGGGCGCGGACGGGATCGCGCCGTTCGTGTCCGGTGACGCCGGCGCCGGGACGTTGCGGGCGATGACCGACGTCGGGCAGATCGTGGCTGAACGGCAGCAGGCGGTCGAGCAGACCAGCCAGCTCTACACGCAGACCGAGCAGCTGGCCGCGCAGGCGCAGGATCTTCGGGCGAGCAACCTGCTGGCCGAGGCTCAGATGGCCGCGGAGATCGACACCTTGAGGCAGCGTTCGGACAAGATCGTGAAGTCGCTGACCGATGCACTGGTGAAGCTGGGCATCAAGATCGACAAGGTGGGCAAGGCCGCGCTCGGGTGCAACCCGCTGCAGGCGGCCACGGCCAACGACTACCCGAACGGGCTGATCCCGCGCGCGATGCTGTGCCCGCTGCAGCAGAAGGGCTTCATGCTCCGGGCGGATGCCACGATCGCGTTCGTCAGCCTGAACGAGGCCTACCGCCGGCAGTTCGGCAAGCAGATCTGTGTCACCTCGGCCTACCGCAGCCTGAGCGAGCAGCAGTCGGTCTACTACCGTCGCCCGGGGTTCGCCGCTGTGCCCGGGCGCAGCAACCACGGGCTCGGGCTTGCCGCCGACCTGTGCGGAGGCGTGCAGAACCCCGGTTCCGCCCAGTTCAGGTGGATGGAGCAGAACTCCAAGAAGTACGGCTGGTTCCATCCTGCCTGGGCCTACAGCAGCCCGTTCGAGCCGTGGCACTGGGAGTACAACCCGAAGATCGACTCGGTCCTCTAGACCGGGCTGACCTCCGCGCAGCACTGCGCGCAGCGGCAGGCGGCTTTGGGGATCTCAGACAGGCATTCGGGGCATTCGCGCGTGATCACCTCCAGACGTGCCTCGGCGCGATCCTTCAAGTGGGTGTAGGGCATGACGATCAGGAAGTAGACCACCGCCGCGACGATGAGGAACGACAGCACGGCGTTGATGAAGTCGCCGTAGAGGAAACTGGAGCGGCCGATCGTGAACTTCAGTGTCGAGAAGTCGGGCATGCCGCCGAGCGCCGAGATCAGCGGCGTCAGCAGATCCTTCACGAAGGAGTTCACGACGGCGGTGAACGCGGCGCCGATGACGACCGCCACGGCCAGGTCGATGACGTTGCCCCGCATGAGGAACTTCTTGAATCCACTCATGACACATGATCGTAGCTGGTCAATTACTCAGAGTGATGGCTTGATCATGATCGACAAACTCCCTCCCGCCTGCGCCGCGGCGAGCTGACCGGCCTGGGTAGGAGTGGCCGCCAGTACGACTAAGGCGCCGTGCTCGTCCCTGCTCGCCGGGATCGTGACCACTCTGACGTCGTCGGCCACCAGCTGCGCGCTCTGCCCCTCCCAGGCGGCCAGCACGCCCACGATCGACCCAGGCGCGATCAGCCGGACCGCGTCGCGGTCGGCGATGCGCACGGGCGCGGCCACGGTGCCGGGCGGCAGTGGCATCGACGGCAGCAGCCGGGCGTCGGTCAGCGGCTCGCCCCTGCGCATGGCGGTGGCCAGCACCTGGCCGACGCCGCCCGATCGCAGGGCGCCGTCGGGCGGCGGGTCTACCGGCACCGCTCGCAGGTCGCCGGGTCCGAGCACGCCGGGAGCCAGGTCCCGCGCCGCGACCAGGATCGGGTCCGGGGCGGCCGGCCGTACGGCGAGCAGGGCCGTCAGCACGGCCAGGCCGGTCAGGACGGAGGCGATGAGGCGCCGGCGGCGGGCGAAGCGGCGCGCCCAGCTCACGGCAGCTCGAAGGGCAGCTTGATGCCGTCGAGCGCCGAGCCGCACTCGCAGGTGCGCTCGGCGGGCAGGGCCTCGACCGTGGCGGAGACCAGAGTGCGCATGCGGGCGACGTTTTCCGCGAAGAAGGCCATGACCTCCTCGTGGGTGACGCCCCCACCGGCCTCCACGCCCGCGTCGAGGTCGGTCACCAGGGCCAGGGAGGTGTAGCACAGGGCCAGCTCGCGCGCCAGGACGGCCTCGGGGTAGCCGGTCATGCCGACGATGGTCCAGCCGTTGGCGGCGAACCACTGGGACTCGGCGCGGGTGGAGAAGCGCGGGCCCTCGATGACCACGAGCGTGCCGCCGTCGACGGTCTGCCAGTCGCCGGAGCGGGCCGCGGCCACCGCCACCTCGCGGCCGGAGGGACAGTAAGGATCGGCGAAGGAGACGTGGACGGCGCCGCCGGCGTCGTAGTAGGTCTGCGCGCGGCCGGAGGTGCGGTCGACGATCTGGTCGGGGACGACGATCGCGCCCGGCCCGTACTCGGCGCGCAGCGAGCCGACCGCGTTCGGGGCGAGCACCTGGCGCACGCCCAGCGAGCGCAGCGCCCAGAGGTTGGCCCTATAGGGAATACGGTGTGGCGGGAACTGGTGGCCGCGCCCGTGCCGAGGGATGAAGGCCACGGAACGCGAGCCGATCCTGCCCACCGTGACGACGTCGCTCGGCGGGCCATACGGCGTGCTGAGCTGGACCTCCTCGGCGTCGTCGAGCAGGGAGTAGAAGCCGGATCCACCGATGACGCCGATGTCTGCGCGATTGACCATGGCGCCGAGATTAGTGGCATGGCGCGAGGGCACGGCAGGAGGAGAACGGCGTTCTGTGGACAGCCAGGCAAGATCGGTTCACCTGTGGATAACCGGAAGTGGCCACGAAAACGCGCAGAGTAATATCGCCGCAGGGGAGGATCATCATGCGGCAACGGGGTCTCGGCCTGATCATCGTCGCGCTCATGCTCGGCATGCTGCTGGCGGCGCTCGACCAGACGATCGTGTCCACCGCGCTGCCCACCATCGTCAGTGACCTCGGTGGCCTGGAGCAGCTGTCGTGGGTGGTCACCGGCTACATGCTGGCCTCCACCGTGTCCACGCCGTTGTGGGGCAAACTGGGCGACCAGTTCGGCCGTAAGAGGCTGTTCATCGCCGCGATCGTGATCTTCCTGATCGGGTCGGCCCTGTGCGGGCTGAGCCAGAGCATGGGCCAGCTGATCGCCTTCCGCTCGCTGCAGGGGCTGGGCGGCGGCGGGCTGATGGTGCTGGCGCAGGCCATCGTGGGCGACGTCGTCTCCGCGCGCGACCGCGGCAAGTACCAGGGCTGGTTCGGCGGGGTCTTCGCGGTGTCGAGCGTCATCGGCCCGCTGCTCGGCGGCCTGTTCGTGGACCATCTGTCCTGGCACTGGGTCTTCTACATCAACCTGCCCCTGGGGGCGATCGCGCTGGTGGTGATCGTCGCCGTGCTGCCCGGCGACGACACCAGGACCACCCACAAGATCGACTACGCGGGAGTGGTGCTGCTCGGCGCCGCCACGTCCTGCCTGGTCCTGATCGCGACCTGGGGCGGCACGATCTACGCCTGGAACAGCCCGGTCATCATCGGGCTGGCCGTCGCCGCGCTGGTGCTGCTGGTGGCCTGGGGTCTCGTCGAACGGCGGGCCGCCGAGCCGGTGATGCCGCTCGGGCTGTTCAAGCTGCGCGCGTTCAGCATGACGTCGATCGTCGGGTTCGTGGTGGGGTTCGGCATGTTCGGCGCGCTGACGTACCTGCCTCTCTACCTGCAGACCGTCCACGGCGTGAGCGCGACGCTGTCCGGCGTGCACCTGCTGCCGATGATGGCGGGCATGCTGTTGATGTCCATCGTCAGCGGGCAGATCATCTCCAGGACAGGCAGGTACCGCTTCCTACCCATCGCCGGCACCGGCATCGCCACGGTCGGGATGGGGTTGCTGTCGACGCTGACCGAGCACAGCAGCCTGTTCATCATGGGCGTCTACCTGCTCGTACTCGGCATCGGGCTGGGCATGACCATGCAGGTGCTGGTGATCGTCGTGCAGAACGCGGTCGAGTTCAAGGACCTCGGCGTCGCCACCTCGGGCGCGACGTTCTTCCGCTCGATCGGCGGCTCGTTCGGCGTGGCCACGCTGGGCTCGGTCTTCGCAAGCACGCTCAACGACGACCTTGCCAGACTGCTGGCGACCACCAAACTGCCGGCGGGGTTCGACCCGGCCACGGTCCAGCAGGACCCGACCGCGATACAGAAGCTGCCGCCGCAGCTGGCCGCCGACTTCCTGCACATCTACGCGGGCTCGATCGCCACTGTCTTCCGGGTGGGCACGCCGGTCCTGTTCGTGGCGTTCCTGCTGAGCTGGTTCATCCCCGAACAGCGCCTCAGGGAGACGACGAAGGCCTCCGACCTGGGCGAGGGCCTGGGCGCGACGTCCGCGGAGCGCTCCTCGCTCGCTGAGGTGGAGCGGGGGCTGGTACGGCTGGCCAATGCCGACCTGCGCAGAGGCTACTACGACAGGCTCGGGGCGCTGGCGGGGCTGGACGGCATACCGCCGCAGGGCGTCTGGGTGATCGCCAGGCTCGGCGGCGAGGGCTGGGTCCAGGCCGACGACCTGGCCGAACGCGCCGAGATCAGCAGAGAGGAAGGGCGAGCGTACGTTGACCAGCTCATCGAGGCAGGGCTGGTGCAGCGCTCGCCGGATGGCGAGTCGCTGAGGTTGACCCCCGTGGGTGACGCGGCCGCGCAGGCGCTCCTGCGCCACTCACGCGACGGTTTGCAGAAGCTCGTGGCCGACTGGGGTCCGTGCCCCGAGCTGGAGCAGCTGCTCGACAAGCTCACGCCTGAACTGCTCGGCGCGCACGCCGACCGGCCTGACTAGTTGGAGGCGGCGGCGGGAGCGGGGGTCGACTTCGTCTCGGTGGACGGCTTGCTCTCGGACTTCGACGACGAGGGCGTCGTCGTGGAGGTGGACGTCGACGAGGAGCGGTTGTCGGTGCGGTAGAAACCCGAGCCCTTGAAGACGATGCCCACCGCGGAGAACACCTTGCGGAGGTTTCCCTGGCAGTTGGGGCAAACGGTCAGGGCGTCGTCCGTGAACTTCTGGACGACCTCGAGCTGCTCACCGCAGTCGTTGCAGGCGTACTGATAGGTCGGCACGCGCTCCTCCTTCACGCTCTGGCACTCGAGCTTTGAGACTGCTAATGGTAACCGATACGGTCAAACACCTATTCCACTCCGCGCTCGCCGTACCAACCGGCCAGCTTGCCGCGGCGGCTGACGGCGCGCATGCGGCGCTCGACCTGATCGCGGCAGGCGGCGGTGGCGACGACCAGCAACTGGTCGTTCTCCATGATCTGGGTGGTGCCCGAGGGGACGAACGATTTGCCCTCCCGCACGACCAGAGTGATCGCCGCTCCGGCGGGCAGGCGCAGCTCGAAGATCTCCACGCCGTGCAGTTGGGAGCCGGGAGGCACCTTGATCTGCAGCAGGTCGGCGTTGAGCTCCTCCAGCGGCGCGGACTCCACCTCCAGGTCGTGCGCCTCAGCGGGCGCCGCCACCCCCAGGAGCCGGGCGACGAAGGGCAGCGTCGGGCCCTGGAGCAGCGTGAACACCATGACGATCACGAAGACCACGTTGAAGATGACCTTCGAACCCGGCACTCCGGCCGCCCAGGGGATCGTGGCCAGCACGATCGGCACCGCTCCGCGCAGGCCGGCCCACGACAGGAACGCCTGCTCGCGCAGGTTCACCCTGCCCAGCCGCGCCAGTCGGGCCACCAGCGCGCTGAGCAGCACGGAGATGGGGCGGGCGAGCAGCACCAGGACCGTTCCCGCGATCAGGCCCGGCACGATGGCGGAGGGCATCTCGGCCGGGCTGGCCAGCAGCCCCAGCATGACGAACAGGCCGATCTGGGCCAGCCAGGCGGCGCCCTCGGCGAATCCGCGGGTCGCGGCCCGGTGCGGGAGGCGGGAGTTGCCCAGGATCAACGCCGTCAGATACACGGCGAGAAATCCGGATCCGTGGAGCAGCGCCGCCCCGCCGTACGAGACGAAGGTCAGTGCGAGCACCGCGATCGGATACAGGCCCGAAGCCGGCAAGGCCACCCGGCGCAGGGCGAAAGCCCCGGCGGGCCCCACGGCGAGCCCGACGGCGGCGCCGATGAGCAGTTCGTAGCCGGTTTCCAGGACGAACATGCCGGCGCTCGGCACGTGCGTGCCGGTGTTGCTGAGCAGCGCCACCGCGATGACCGTGGGCGCGTCGTTGAAACCGGACTCCGCCTCCAGAATCCCCGCGAGTCGTGGCGGCAGCGGCAACCTGCGCAGAACGGAGAAGACCGCCGCCGCGTCGGTGGAGGCGAGCACCGCGCCGAGGATCAGCGCGGCCTGCAGATTCATGTCGAGCAGCCCGAACACGGCCAGCGCGACCACGAAGATGCTGACCGCGACGCCCAGCGTGGCCAGGATCAGCGCTAGCGGCACCGCCCCGCGCACGTGGTGCCAGTTGGTCGTCAGACCACCTTCGGCCAGGATCACTGCCAGCGCGGTCAGCCCGATCTGCTGGGCCAGCTCGGGGTTGTCGAAGGGGATGCCGAGCCCCGATTCGCCCAGGAGCAGGCCGAACGCCAGGAACAGCAGAAGGCTGGGCAGACCGCTGCGATGCGCCACCCGCACGGACGCGATCGCCGCGATGACGATCGCGGCACCGAGAAGGAGCCAGACATTCAACGTCATCTGGCCCCCCTCTCGTACTTTCGGTCACATAAGCCTAGTGAGTCCCGAAGGTGTCGCCGCAAAACGGACGGCCTGGTCGTGCGGCTCCGCCGGGATCCCCTCCAGCAGCTCGCCCTCGTGGAGCAGAGCGACCGTGGGCACGTTCGGTCCCACCCGGGCCAGAGCCCGGTCGTAGGAGCCGCCGCCGCGGCCCAGCCGTACCCCCGTCCGCCGGTCGACGGCCAGAGCCGGGACGATCACCAGGGCGGCCGTGCGGATGGCGTCGACACCGCGGCGGGTGTCTATGGGCTCCATGATCCCGGAACGTCCGCGTGCGAGCGTGTCCGGGCCGTCATAGACCGCCCAGTCCAGATCGTCATCCTCTTTATGCACAGGCAGGATGACGGTTGCACCGTGTTTCCACAGGGCGAAGACCAAGCCGTGCGTGTCGGGCTCGCTACCTGTAGACCAATAGCAGGCAACCAGCCCGGCCATCTGCACCCACGGCTGATCTAGGAGGGTTTCACGGATGCTTGTCGCGTTTGCCCGTCGCTCCTCGGGGGATAGGGAGGTGCGCGCCTCAATCAGTTGGCGGCGCAGCTTCGTCTTGTCCACAGATACCTCCACTAGGGTCTACTCATGGCTGACTTCGACCCTGTGACGAAAGCCGTCGTGCCCGCCGCGGGTCTGGGCACCCGGTTCCTACCGGCGACCAAGGCAACACCCAAGGAGATGTTGCCCATCGTCGACAAGCCCGCGATCCAGTATGTCGTCGAGGAGGCGGCCTCCGCCGGTCTGCTCGACGTCCTCATGGTCACCGGCAAGAACAAGCGCTCCATCGAGGACCACTTCGACGTGGCCTTCGAGCTCGAGGCCACGCTCGAGGCCAAGGGCGACGAGCAACGGCTGTCGCAGGTGCGCGAGCCCGCCTCACTGGCGACCTTGCACTATGTACGGCAGGGCGAGCCCAAGGGCCTCGGCCACGCCGTGCTCTGCGCCAAGCAGCACGTCGGCGACCATCCCTTCGCCTGCCTGCTCGGCGACGACCTCATCGATCACCGCGACGAGCTGCTCAAACGCATGATCGAGGTGCGCAGCACCTACGGCGGCAGCGTCATCGCGCTGATGGAGGTCCCGCGCGAGCAGACCTCGATGTACGGCGTGGCCACCATCTCGCCCACCTCGGAAGAGGACGTCGTCCGGGTCACCGACCTGGTCGAGAAGCCGCCGATGGAGGAGGCGCCGTCCAACTGGGCGATCATCGGGCGCTACGTCATCGACCCGGCCATCTTCGAGGTGCTGGAGAACACCCCGCCGGGCCGCGGCGGCGAGATCCAGATCACCGACGCGCTGCGCACGCTGGCCTCGCGCGGTTCGCACGAGGGCGGGCCGGTGCACGGCGTGCTGTTCCGCGGGCGCCGCTACGACACCGGCGACAAGCTCGACTACCTGCGCACGGTGGTCAAGTTCGCGGCCGACCGGCCGGACCTGGCGCCGGAGTTCGTCCCGTGGTTGCGGGAGTTCCTCGATGAAATCGGTTGACGCGCACCTGGCTGACATCCTGGCCACGGTGCGCACCCTGGCGCCGCTCGAGCTGGAGCTGGAGCGGGCGCTGGGCACGACGCTGGCCGAGGAGGTGTCCTCGCCGGTGCCGCTGCCGCCCTTCGACAACTCCGCCATGGACGGCTATGCCGTACGCGCCGCCGACGTCTCCGGTGTCCCGGTCACGCTGCCGGTCGTCGACGACGTCGCGGCCGGGTCGGACGAGCTGCGGGCCGTCGGCCCAGGCCATGCCGTCCGCATCATGACGGGCGCCCCAGTGCCCGCCGGGGCGGACGCCGTCGTGCCGGTGGAGTGGACCGACGGCGGCACGGCGCAGGTCACCATCAACCGGCCCGTCCAGGTCGGCAACGCGATCCGCCGGGCCGGCGAGGACGTGCAGGCCGGGGAGGTCGTCCTCAAGCCCGGCACGGTGATCGGCCCCGCCCAGCTCGGCATCATCGCCGGGGTCGGACGCCGCCGCGTCTGGGTACGCCCTCGCCCGCGCATCGTGGTGCTGTCCACCGGCGCCGAGCTGGTGGAGCCCGGTACGGCCTTAAGGCCAGGCCAGATCTGGGACTCCAACAGCTTCACGCTCACCGCCGCCGTGCGCGACTCGGGCGGAGAGGGCTTCCGCGCGGCCACGGTCGGCGACGACCCGGCGGTCTTCCTCGACCAGCTCGACGCCCAGCTGGTGCGCGCCGACGCGATCATCACCAGCGGCGGCGTCTCCATGGGCGCCTACGAGCCGGTCAAGGAGGCTCTGTCGCCGCTTGGCACGGTTCGATTCGAGAAGGTCGCCATGCAGCCCGGCATGCCGCAGGGCTTCGGCGTGGTGGGCGACGACCAGATCCCGATCTTCGCGCTGCCCGGCAACCCCGTTTCGTCGTACGTCTCCTTCATGGTGTTCGTACGGCCGGCCTTGCGGAAGATGCGCGGCCTGCCGGCCGGACCGCCGGAGACCGTGACCGCGTACGTCCTGGCATCCCTGCGGTCCCCGGCAGGCCGCCGGTCCTACCTGCGGGGCGTCCTGGCCGACGACGGCACGGTCACGCCCGTGCACGGCCAGGGGTCGCACCAGCTGGCCGCGCTCGCCTCGGCGAACGCGCTGATCGTGGTGCCCGAGGACACGACCGAGGTGCCCTCGGGGACCGCTGTGCAGGTGATGCCGCTATGAGCGAGTTCACCCACCTGGACGAGACGGGCGCCGCCCGGATGGTCGACGTGTCAGCCAAGGACGTCGGCGCCCGCCAGGCCACCGCGACCGGGCGGGTGCTGCTGTCGCCCGAATGTGTCGCGCTGCTGCGCTCGGGAGAGGTGCCCAAGGGCGACGCGCTCGGGGTGGCCAGGATCGCGGGCATCATGGGCGCGAAACGGACGCCCGACCTGATCCCGCTCTGCCATCCGATCGCGCTGCACGGGGTGAAGGTGTCGCTCGAGGTCGTCGACTCGGGGGTGGAGATCACCTGCGTGGTCAAGACGGCCGACCGTACCGGCGTGGAGATGGAGGCGCTGACCGCGGTGACCGTGGCGGCGCTCGCGCTGATCGACATGGTCAAGGCGGTCGACCCGGCCGCGGTCATCACGGATGTGCGCGTCGAGGAGAAACTCGGCGGCAAGACCGGTCGCTGGACTCGCTCATGATCCGCGCATTGGTGGTGACGGTGTCGAACCGGGCCTCGGCCGGGGTCTATCCGGACAAGTCGGGGCCGCTGCTGGTCTCGCTGCTCGAGGACGCCGGGTGCGTCGTGGACGGGCCGGTCGTGGTGCCCGATGGGGAGCCGGTCGAAGGGGCTCTGCGGGACGGGGTCTCCGGGGGATATGACGTGGTCGTCACCACCGGAGGCACCGGGCTGACGCCCACCGATCGGACGCCGGAGATGACCGCCCGAGTGATTTCTCGGGAGATACCCGGCATAGCCGAGGCCATCCGGCAGGCGAACCGTGACAAAGTCCCGGCTTCCATCCTTTCCCGCGGCTTGGCGGGTCAGGCGGGCGACACGCTGATCGTCAACTTGCCTGGCTCCTCGGGCGGCGTCCGCGACGGCCTCGCCGTACTGGCTCCCGTCCTTCAGCACGCGGTGGACCAGATACGCGGAGGCGATCACCCGCGCTGATACGCGGGTGCTGATCCGTGGCGACATGGACCCCGATGGGGGGATGATGAGAGATGTGGATCGACTTCGTGGTTGGCCGGCGACTCTGAGCGAGGGGCCAGTTGGCCTGCGGCCGCTGCGGCTGAGTGACGTGCGTGTATGGCGCGAGACCAGGCTGCGCAACGCCGACTGGCTGCGCCCCTGGGAGCCGAGCAATCCGGAGACGCCCCTTTTCAGGACCGGGCTCGGGCCGTACGTCTCCATGGTCGGCACCCTGCGCCGCGAGGCGCGCCAGGGGCTCGCGCTGCCGTGGGTCATCACCCACAACGGGCGGTTCGCCGGGCAACTGACCGTCGGCGCCATCGTGTGGGGATCCGCCCGATCCGCCCAGGTGGGGTACTGGATCGACGGGATGCTGGCCGGGCAGGGCATTACGCCCACCGCGCTGGCGATGGCGGTCGATCACTGCTTCTTCACGACGGGCCTGCACCGGCTCGAGGCGAACATCCGTCCCGAGAATCAGGCCAGTCGAAGAGTGGTTGAGAAGCTCGGTTTCAGGGAAGAAGGCATTCGGCGTCGTCAACTCCACATCG
Organism: Nonomuraea sp. NPDC050536; assembly: GCF_044457685.1. Classification (NCBI taxonomy): domain Bacteria; kingdom Bacillati; phylum Actinomycetota; class Actinomycetes; order Streptosporangiales; family Streptosporangiaceae; genus Nonomuraea; species Nonomuraea sp. NPDC050536. The sequence continues at coordinate 432,504 of NZ_JBITHD010000007.1, read as the reverse complement.
ATGGAGCCTGGCGCGACCACATTTGCTATGCGTTGACCGTCGAAGATGTTCCCGGCGGGCTTCTCGTGCAGTGGCGTCGCGCCCGTGAGTCAGCCGCTCACGGTGGGTCTCCGGTAGAAGAGGTTTGACGATCTCGCGACACACCGCATCGAATGCTCGTCAATTAGTGACACGCGGTCTTACGGTGCGTGACGTGAGCACATCGAAGACGCCAAGAACGCCCAGGTGTCTTCATGCTGCCTGGAGGTGGTCGTGAGCAGCGCCTTCCTCTATCTCCTCATTGTCGTGATGTGGCTTTGTGTCCTGGTACCGATGTGGTTGCGCCGGGACAAGACCAACCTCGCGGAGCTCGCTGAGCTCGAGGAGGAGTACTACACGGGCGAGCATCAGATCCCGGATCTGACGCAGCTGGAGGAGTCGGCTTCGGAGTCCGCCTCCGTCGAACTCGGTGAGACCGGTGAGATCGAGGTCGTCCCCGAACCGCCGATCGACCCGCGGCAGTTCCGCGCACGGCGTCGCGCGATCATCGTGGCGCGCCGGCGGAGGCTGCTGTTCTTCACCGCGCTCCTGGTGATCGCCTCGGTCGTCACGGCCGCGGTCAAGATGATCCCGTGGTGGGGCGTGGCGCCGTCGGGCGTGTTCATGGTGACGTACATGGCCTTCCTGCGCATCGCGGTCAACGTGGACAGGGAGCGGCGCGAGCGTGCCGCCAAGCTCCGCGCGGACCGGGCGCGTCGCCTGCGCGACCAGCGGCGGGCGGCGGAGCTCGCGGCCGAGCAGGCGGAGGCGGAGATCATCGAATTCGCGGCCCATCATTCGGATGTGCTCTTCGATCAGTACGCCGAGCCGCCACGGCGGGCGGTGGGGGACTGAGTGGATGGCGCGAGAACCTCTCGGAGTTTGCTAACCTGGTCGAGTCCTTGGGGATGTAGCGCAGTCCGGTAGCGCACTTCGTTCGCATCGAAGGGGTCAGGGGTTCGAATCCCCTCATCTCCACCAGGAGCCGTTGTTAAGACGGCTTGGCCAAGGTTGACGAGATCCCATCTGATCATCCCGATCAGATGGGATCTCGTCGTTTCAGGGGTTTTCCGAACCTGGTTCGTCCTGGTTTGGGCTCCGGGAGCCGACGAGATGAGAAGCTCTGGTGCTGTCACGCGGCCGTGTGGGCGTGGTAATGGCCTGGTGGGCATGGCGAAGCCTGCGGCTGGCGGGATGCTGGGCCTTGATGAACCGGTTTGTGGCTTAACCGTCCGGCGGAGGCTTTCCAGTAGGTCTGGGCTGCTCTTGCGGACGGTCGACGCCCGGCTCGGGAACGACATCGGCTGGGACGGGTTCCGGCTGGTGGGTCTGCCGCCACGCATCAAGGAAGTGGTCGTTGGCGACGGCGACCATCAGAGCGGTGAGGATGGTCTGGGCGACGCGGCCGTGGGCGAGCCGGTTCTTCGGGTCGCCGAGATCGATGTCGAAGCTCTTCACGCGGCCGTTGATGCCCTCGGTCATGGCGCGGACGGTTTTGTAGGTGCCGGTCCAGGACGGGCTCAGGTAGGGAAGGTCCTGGCGGAGCTTGTCCCGGTATCCCAGATCGGTGGGGTGCAGGGTGATGGTCTGCTGGTGGCAGATCTTGGGCAGGTCGTCGCGCGACTGGTCTGGCGATGGTGGCAGGACGCGGGGCTTGGCTGCCGGGTGGGCCGCGCGGGCGCGGGCGTCGGACAGATCCACGCTGGCGGGTCGGGCCGGTGCGGGCCGGTGGAGGCGCTCGAAGCGGGGGCAGGTGAGCGAGGGCGAGGTGCCCGCCGCTGGGCATTGCAGGCGCACCGCGCCGCGGGTGTCTGCGCTCTGTTTGCGCCGGAGGAAGTACGGCTCCCGCGCGGTGATCAACTGGGTGAGTTCCTCGGGCGGGGTGCGGACAACCTGGTCGTCCAGGCCGGTGGTGGCAGTGGCCAGCCGGTCGGGGATGAGGGGGCAGGCCAAGGAGCCGTCGATGAGCAACGCGCCATGGACGCTTCCCTGGACGCCGCGCTGCTCGACCTTGTAGTCCAGAGCGAGCCGGTAGCCGAGCTGGCGGATCGGATGAGCGAAGTGTTCAGGGGTCTGGTCGGTATAGGCGCGGTCGACGGCGGCGAACCGCCTTGGCAGGCCGAGTTCGGCCAGGGGGCGCAGGGTGGTGATGGCGTTGGCGCCAATGCGCTTGTGCGGAGTGTCGACGACCAGGCCGAGTGCCAGTTGCGGGAAGGAACCGAGGACCGAGCGGGTGCGGGCGGCGACGGTGAGGGTGGCGCTGTAGCCGAACTCCGGTGGATCGCCGCCGGCGGAGTGGTGCCAGCCCGCGGTGATCTCGGTGGAGGCCAAGAGCTCGCCGGTGGAGCGGCTGGTTTTGGGCGGACGGGCGAAGACTGGAACGGCAGTGCCGTCGATGCCGACATCACCATGGAAGCCAGCCAGGTAGCCGCGGCCCTTGGCCCATCTGACCGGGGTGAGCACAAGCCAGGTGACGACCTGTTGCAGCAGCTCGCGTTTGCGCCGGTGTTCGGGATCGTCGTCGTCCCAGGCTTCGGAGACCTGGTCGGCCTCGTGCTGAGCCAGACGGGTCCGTCGGTCGTGCCGGGCGGGGTCCAGCAGGCTGGTGAGCCGGTCGAAAGCCCGGTAGAAGCGTTGACTGCTGGCCTCGCAGCCGAGGATGTCGTCGGGGTGCGGCCGGTCGGGGTTGAGCTCGAGGCGCCAGCGGGCGGTGGACGACAGCGAGAAGTCGGCCAGTCGCCAGGCTTGAGCCAGGACGGCCTTGCCGGTGTAGTGGATGGAGATCAGCAGGCAGACAAGCACAGCCCGGATTGGAAGCCCGGCCGGTCCGGGGCGGACACCGAGTTCGTCTTCGATCAACGTCATCACGCCGGAGGCGTCCAGCAGGCGGGCGTAGTGGTCTGCGACGGCGTCGGGGACCTGCATCGCCTGCTTGGCAGGCGGCCGGGGGCGAGCGGATTGGGCGCGGATGGTATGCGGAGGCCAGGCGCGTGGCTTCGCCGTACTCAACCGGTGCGGCCGCGCAGCAGCGCGACCGCGGTCTGTTCGTCCAGGGCGGGGACGAAACGTTGGTAGCGGGCCAGTGCGGAGGTGCTCATCCCGGCTGCCTCAGCCACCGCGTCCAGGTGGATCCGGGCGGTCAGCAGTTCGACGATCCAGGAGACGCGCAGCCGGCGTACCGACAGGTCGGGCAGGTTGCCGGTGGGCCGGTGGCGGACGTTCCAGGAGCTGACCAGGTTCTTGGCGTGCCGGGCGGTGCGGCGGGGCCGGAACAAGTATCCGTCGCCCGCTCGCTGGGCAAGGTCGAACAGGGTGTTCTCCCAGGCCGCGCGACAGACGATCAGCCGTGTGGTGCCCGGGACGTGGACCACGACGGCGCCCGAATCCAGGCGCCGCAGGTGGCAGCCTTGGACCGCGATCACTTCGCGGGGCGCCAGTCCGCAGCCGAACGCGAGCGCCATCAGCGCGAGCGCATCAAGGCTTGCCTGGCCGGGCAGGTGTTCGGCCCACGAGCGCAATCTGCCGAGCTGCGCCGTCGAGTATGGCGTGCTCACGGTCGTCGGGGCTCTCATCGGTGGCGGGGTCTGCTCACCGCGTTCCAGCCAGGCCAGCGTGGCGCGCATGTGCCGCAGCCAGGACCGGTAGGTCTGCGCCGAACTGGGGGCCAGGTCGGTGCAGCCGGTCAGGACGAACGCGTCGATCGTCTCGTGTCGCAACCACACCTCCGGGTTGTCCGGCAGGCCGGAGCGGTGACACCACACGGCCAGCCGGGTGGTCGCGGTGAGCAGCCGTTCCACCCGGTAGGGGGAGCGCTCAGCGCTGGCGGCGACCAGCATCCGCACATGCCCGCAGATGTGGTCCCACTCTGGCGGAGCTTTCTGCGGGCGGTAGCCGGTGATCGTGGCCGAGGTTTCCGCGTCGAGGGTCACACCCCACCCATAGTGGCCACCATCGCCCAGTTGGAGGCTGGGCTGTCCGTCCGGCTCTGGCCTGTCCCGCCCGGCGGATCCGGTGGAAGCTGACCTGCGGCGGACATGTTTTCGCCCTGGTGAGGGCATCGCCGATCCTTCCCGCCCGTCTCTCCCAGCGGCAGGGCAGGCGAAATCCAGGCTCGACGCCTCTCCTCAAGACATCCCATCCGGGTTACTCTCGGGAGTGCGCGAGCCACTGTCAGTTAGAACCTGGAGGGTGCTCACGCAACCTCGGGTGCCGCCGAGCTGATCCCTCGGCGGCACCCTGCTCGCTCACGGCATGGCCGCGATCAGGGATTAACGATCAATCAACCTCCCAGGCCGGGGCGTTGCCATTCACGCCCGAGGCGATCGCGTAAGTACCGCCCTCGCAGCGCACCAGCCACCCGTCGGCAGCCAGTCGTAGCAACCGCGACCGCATCGACTCGACCTTCCCTCGATCGTCCGATTGGCCGAGCGCCACCACCACGTCCCGGACCCGCATCGGTCTTTGAGCTGTGGCCAGCAGCGCCACCGTCTGCCGGCGAACCCCCCGCAGCAGCGGCAGAGTCGCCACTTCGACGGGCCCCTCTGGGTTCCCCGGCTTATCTTCGTGACCGTCCGACGGTTGCGCGGGATCGCCTCGCACGGCCTTCGCCTCGCGCTCGTCGTCTTGGGTGGACAGGGTCAGGACCGTTTCGCGCGTAATAGACAGACGCCGCAGCTCTTCCTCTGCGACGGCGAGCTGTTCGCGCAGCGTGGCCGCCTTCTCTGCGGCAGCCGCCTCGGCCTGGGACAAACGATCCAGCAGTGACGTCACATCCGCCTCCACGAAAGAGCGCAGATGCGCCCACCCGATCTGCTTCACGCCATGTGGTCCGACAACTCCACACTGTAAGCGGGGAAGTTCTGGCAGTCACTACCACAACCAAGATCAACACCTGCATCCAGATGCCTGCCGGATGACTAACTGATCCAAAGGCCTGAGTTCACATCGCCAGGCCGAACATCATCAGGCAGCACGGGCGTTCGCCAGTCCTCCGAGGGCAGAGGCGACCAGTCCTGCGCGAAGGGCCCCTGTCGCGACTCGATCAGCCCGACTACTTCCTCGCGAGCCGCGAGAACACCCTGATGCGACCGATCATCGATCAGCCCGAGCCGGCGACCATGCTCATACTCCTCCACATCCTTCCATCGGATGCGCGACAGATCGGGCTCGGCGACCAGATCCAGCAGGAGGTCATCCGATCATCTGGATCGGACGGGATCTCGTGTTTTCCGGGGTCTCGAGGCCGCTGGATGAGCCGGTTCTGGCTCGAGTGGCGGCTGGGACGGAGGGCGCTGGTGGTGTCAGGCCGCTGGGAGCGCGTGAGGAACCGGCCGCTGAGCATGCGGAATCCAGCGGTCGAGGCGAGGCTGTCCGGTTGTCGGTCTGGTGGATCAATCACCGACTGGCGGCCGCGGTGGAGACGGTGGCGGAGTTCGTGCCAGTCACCGACGACGACCTGGCGGTAGGTCGCAACTTTTCGGGCAGATCGACACTCTAATTGCGCATGATCAAGACGATGACGGTAGCCGCGGCCCTGGTGGCACTCCTTGCGGCGGCCCCGGCTGCTCCGGCTGCGGCGCAGACCAAGACGATCACCTTCAGCGGCATGACCTTGACCGTGCCCGATGGATGGACCGTGCGTCGCCTCACCGTCAACCCCGACTGGCTGACGGTCACGACCGAGAAGTGTGGCAAGAACAAGGTCAACTGTCCGAGTTTCGAGCTGGTGGGCGCCAAGACGATCAAGGGCGGGAATGACATGAAGGGGTACCGCACCGACCGGCAATTCGCGCCCGGAACCGGCGTGAACGCCTGCCGGTTCAGGTCGGACACCGACCACGGTGAGCGATTCCCGTCGGACAGGCCCCTGGTGAACGGGTTCCGGCCGGTGGGCGCGCGAAAGGCCCAGTACAGGGAGTGGGCGGGGGAGTGCTACTCCTTCAAGACCAATAAGACGGTCAAGCGCTTCACCCAGCGCCTGTGGTATCTCCCCAAGGAGAAGGTCCTTGTCGTGGACAGCTGGAACAATCCGGAACTGGCCGGCGTGCTGGCTCGCGCTCGCTGGTGACCACGCGGGGTGGCATGAAGCTGCAGGACGAACGCCTGCACGCCGTCGCGCCGGGCGGTGGCAGGAGTGCTCAGGCGGCTCGGGCCTGACCCGCTTGGTGCCGTCGCTGGAGCGTGGCTGGGCTCGCCCATAGAGGGGCCCCGGTAGTAGGGCCGTGAGTCCAACGATGTTGCTGTTGACCTGCGGAGACTCCTTGGGAAAATATGATCACTTGGATGGCCGGTAAAGCTCTATCCATGCAGGTCAGGCCCACATCCGTTGGATTTTCCGAGATTGCTCGGACCCCTCTGTACGACGTGGCCGCCGAGGCGCCCCGGGGCGATTGCGTTCTACCGTGGTGGCCCTCCTGGCTTCCCTCATAACGCCACAGCTCTACAACCCACGAGCTCAGGTATCGGCGCAGGAAACGCGAACGCACCGATACGGGCTCCGGGAAACGATCACGACGAGCGCGGGAAGCGATCTTCCAGGTACCGACTCCATCCCTGCTCAAGCACACTCGTGAACACCCCACCAAGAAGATGCAGGTGAAAAGGGGTTCTGGAGTTGATCCAGAGCCCTTTTTCATGTCTGGAAGTCGATGGGAGCCAGTCGGGGAGCCATCTCACTCGGACTCTCTACCCGTGTCGGCTGTCGCCGAAGATGGTGTTCATCGTGTGGGCACCTTTGGTGATCACCGGTCTGAGCTGGTGCCGGTACACGGCTTCCGTGACGCTGGTGCCCGCGTGCCCGACGAGATCGGCGATGGTCTCGATGGGTACGCCCTGGTCGCTCATGATCGAGACGAACGAGTGGCGCAGCTCGCGAGGACGCCACTCGGTTCCGATCCCTGCTTTCTTGGTGATCCTGCGGAATGACCGCCGCACGTTCGCCGCGTCGAGCGGAGTCCCGATGCTTGTGCAGAACACCAGGTTGTGATCTTGCCATGCGTCGCCCGCCTTGAGCTTGCGGGCGGCTTGTCGGGCGTGGTGCTGTCGGAGTGCCTGAGTGGCCAGCTTGGGCAGCTCCAGCGTGCGCCGTGATTTGCGGGTTTTGGTGTCACCTCCTACTCGGTCGGCGCGCCATACGTAGATGGCGAACCTCTTGTGCTTGAACCCAACCTCGGTCACCGGTTGCCACTTCTTGAGGTCAGGTATCCAGGCGACGACGTGATCCCAGCGCAGTGCACGGGCTTCCTCGGTACGGATGCCCGTATTGAGGCTGATGACCACGTAGGCGTGAAGCTCGGAAGGCTCTGCGGCCTTGAGCACCGCCTCTGCCTGTTGTTGGGTGAGTGCCTTGCTGGGTGTCCATCGGTGCCTGTGGGCGCGGTGACCAGTTCGGCAACGTTCCTGAGCACCTGATCTGCCTGAGCCTGCCGGATGGCCCGCTTCACGAGCCATCCCACCCGGCGTCCTACGGCACGCTACGGGCGGCTACCCCGGCCACGAACCGCACCCTCACAAGTCGGCGCTTCACGGCGCATGTGGCGGGCCACGGGCGAGGACGTGTCAATATGCACCTGCGCCACGGCCACACACCGCCTCGGCATCGGTCAACCTCGGCCGCCGGATCCATCTCGGCTTCTTGCGGCGGCTGGCTTGTGGACGCTCTACAGCCCGTACTCGATCGCAGTGGCGTCGGGCTGTGCCGGTGTGGTGTCGGCATGGGCAGGAGCGGCCAGGGTGAGCGCGGTGGCGGCGGTGAGCACGGCTCCGATAACGACGCTGAAACGACGCAAGACGAGCTCCTTGGATGTGGTGAATGTAGAGCACGGTCTGAAGGTGGTCCGGTGGGAGCAGAAGGCGTCGTGCTCGCCGTTCTGGACCTTCACCGGACGTGTCTGACCTGGATCGGCGGGGAGTCTGGACCGGATGGCTGGGCCAAAGTCATCGATGACCGCGGACTGATCCCCTTCGCCCACCTGCTGCGCGACTACCACGATGCTGTTGCCAGGTACCGCCCTGCTGAGACGACGTGCTCGTCGACCACGACCGATGGATCGGTGGGAGATGAGGTGGTCTGCCATGGTGACTTCGGCCCCTGGAACGTCGTCTGGAGCGGTGGTCGGCCGATCGGAATCATCGACTGGGACCACGCCCGTCCGGCGCCGCGCCGACATGATGTCGCCTACGCACTCGAATACGTCGCTCCGTTCCGCGACGATACCGAGTGCCTGCGCTGGCTGCGCTACCCCGAGCCACCCGACCGGCGTCGCCGCCTGGAGGTGTTCGCCGGCGCGTACGGTCTGACCGACACGGCGGGCCTGGTCGATGCCGTCATCACCGTTCAAGAACAGGACGTCGACGCTGTTCGACGCCTAGCCGAGCAGGGCCACGAGCCCCAGGCCACCTGGGTTGCCGAAGGGCATCTGGACGAGCTCCGCGCCCGTGTCGCGTGGAGCCGGGCCAACCGGCATCTGATCGACTAACGGCTCCGTGGCCGCGTGTATGCAGCCTCGCTCCTTCCCGGGCCGCGATGTTCGCCGCCGCTCGTCGCAGTTCGGACAAGTGAAGCCTCTCGCTTGAACTTGATCTCTTTGCATAGACCAGTTCTAAGCGCCTATCCAGAAGTTCTGTGCGTAATGGATGGGGATTGACATGGGCTTCGCCGGGGGTTGGATCGAGGTTGCTCACACCGTCTCTCCGGCCCCGGCGAGGTCATATCAAAGGAGAGGGCGGGATACCCTGCCTGCGGTGCCTCAACCACGTGACCGGAGGAGTCGATGCTGGGATGACGGCAGGGCGACCGATGCCTACACAGGACGACGTGCTCGGGTACTTCAACACCCTGTCGAACTGGGGACGGTGGGGCGACGACGACGAGCTCGGCACTCTGAACCACATCACCGACGACGTCCGGCTGGCGGCGGCGCGGGCCGTGCGCCACGGCAGGAGCGTGTCGTGCGCATGGGAGGTTGCCGTACCGGAAGACATGGAGCGGTCGACGACGACCTGCCCGTGCGCCGCCGACATGCCGGGTGCCGAGAACATGCCGGTGCCGGGATTCCGCAACGACCGGCGCTGGGGCTTTTCGTCCGAGCGGCTCGGCATCACGTTCCACGGCAACACCCTCACCCACGTCGACTCGCCGTGCCACATCTTCTGGGACGGCACGATGTACAACGGGCGGTCGCACTCGCTGGTCGACGCCGCAACGGGATCGGCGTGGGCGTCCGTCACGGCGGCGGCGAACGGGATCATCACGCGTGGTGTCCTGCTGGACATTGCGAGCGTGCGGGATGTGCCGTGGTTGGAACCGGGGCAGGGTGTGTTGCCCGACGATCTCGAGGAAGCCGAGCGTCGCCAGGGTGTGCGGGTGCGATCCGGCGATGCGGTACTCCTGCGGACCGGCTATGGCCGCGTCCGGCACGAGACCGGTGCGGCCAGCGGTTTCACTCAGGCCGGCTGGCACGCGTCCTGCCTGCCGTGGCTGCATGAACGGGAGGTCGCGCTGATCGGCGCTGACACCCCCCAGGACGTTCAGCCATCGGGGTACGAAGACGTGTTGATGCCGGTTCACGCCGTGAGCCTCGTCGCTATGGGTCTGTGGATGCTCGACAACTGCGACCTGGAGGCGTGCGCGACGACGGCTGCCGAGCTCGGCCAGTGGGACTTCCACCTCGCAGTCGCGCCGGTCCGCTTCGCCGGTACGTCCGGCAGCCCGGTCAACCCGATCGCCACATTCTGACCGCGGTTCACGAGGGGGTGCGACGCCATGAAGGACCCGGCCCGCACCTGGAACGCGGTCATGGTCGGCGAGGACACGCCGTGCTGGTCGGGAACCAGGCGGCACGAGCGCCTCAAGGCGGGGTGGTGCAGCGCGCGATAGCTGCCGGCTGGACTGAGGTTGGATCCGCCGTCTGGCCGCCGCTCCGATCAGGACCGAGCGGCTCGTGCTGCGCGAGTCGCAGGCTCGTGATCGTGTGGCGTTCGTCGAGCTGTTCGACTCGTCGGAGGCGGGTGCCTACGTCGGTGGTGCTCGACTCGAGGTGTTCTCCGAAGCGCCGATACCGATCCGCTGTCTCCATCGTCTCTCCCCTTGTCGCGACGATCTTGACTGAGAAGGAAGCGGGAGAGAAGAGTCACCAACCTCACAACAGTGCTGACCAGTCACGGAAACGATCAGCTCGGTGACGGGAAGCGATCTTCCGATCCGTGTCATCCGCGTGAGCGTGCTGGTGCTCGCACGCATCGCGCAGGCCATGGGGGCGGCGCTGCTCACTCCGCAGATCTTCTCGCTCATCCAGACACACTGGGAGGGTACGGCACGCCGCAGGGCGATCGGCCTCTACAGCATGGTGCTCGCCCTGGGAGTCGCGCTGGGGCAGGTCATCGGAGGGCTGGTCGTCAGCGCCGACCTCTTCGGCCTGTCGTGGCGGCCCGTCTTCCTGCTCAACCTCCCGATCGGCGCGATCGCGTTGGCCGTAGGCCCGCGCCTGCTGCCTGTCTCCCGCGTGGACGAGCAGGCACGCCTCGACCCGGGTGGGGTGGCGGTCCTGACCGCAGCCATGGCCGCGATCACGGTCCCGCTCATCTTCGGCCGCGACCTAGGCTGGCCCGTCTGGGTCTGGATCTCGCTGGCGTGCGGTGCCGCGCTGTCGGTGGGATTCATCCGTTATGAGAACAGGGCGCGGTATCCGCTGCTGGACATGGCCTCGGTACGGCCGAGCGGGGTGAAGCCGGGACTGGTGGCGTGCTGGACCATCATGGGGTGCTATACCGTCTTCCTACTCACCCTCACCCTGCACCTCCAGACCGCGCTGGGCTATTCGCCGCTTCGCGCGGGGCTGGCGTTCGTCCCGTACGCCTTGGGATTCGGCGCACTCAGCTTGAGCTGGAACCGATATCTGCAGTGGTTGCAGCGCGCCCTGCCGATCGCGGGTCCGATCGCCTTCGCGGTCGGGGCGAGCCTGCTGGTCCTCTTCTGCCGTGATCAGTGGCAGCCGGTCGTGGCCACACCGCTGCTGCTCCTGGCCGGGGCCGGGCACGCTGCCGGGTACAGCCCACTGATCGCACTGATCACCTCGCTGGTCGAGCCACGGCTGGCGTCAGCGATCTCAGCGTTGAACTCCACCGGGCCCGTGCTCGCCGGGGTGACCGCCGTGGCCGGGCTCGGGAGTGTCTACTTCGCTGCGCCCTCCTCGGCCGCCGGCCTCGTGCGGGTCGTCTTCGCGGTTGCTGTCCTGCTCGTGGGTGGGGTCACGTGTGCCATCCGGGTGGCTCTGACTGGCAGGAGCGTAGACAGGACTGTGTAGCGGGTGCGCGCGGTCAGGTTGGCGGCGAGTTCCCAGTGGCCAGAGGCGCGGTGTCTGTGGATCGTGGTCGAGCCGCAAGAACCAGGCCGACGAGTAGGGACCTGGGAAACGATCTCGAACCAGCCGGGAAGCGATCTTCTTGCCCCTCTGAATACACAACTCAGCCGTACTCGAGGAAACCCCACCCAAGACGCGTTACTCGAAGACCCCTCTTCGAGGGCGAACACCGCCGTTTCTGCGTTGGACAAGCGTGCCCGCCGATAATGGATCAATGTCGGGATGGGATGCAGCGAAGCAGCGACTGTACGAAGTTTTCGGACGCGTTGAGCGACCTGAGCGCGTGATCGGCTGTCCGCACTGCGTCGATCCAGGCGATGAGCTGTGCCTCTTGGCCGGGCCGGTCAGGTCCGTGGAAGCTGCGTCGCTGGCCCGCTACGCCGGCAAGGCCCTTAACACGTGGGGTGGTGTCACCGAGTTCCGCTACTTTCTGCCGCGCCTGCTTGAATGCGCGGCAGAAGACGCCTTCGTCTATCCGGATCCCGAGATCGTTTTTGGCAAGCTCGCCTCCGTCGACTGGCGGACCTGGCCGATTGACGAGCGCGATGCCATAGCGGGGTTCCTGAGTGAATGGTGGCACGAAACGCTGCGCAACTATCCGGCCCGCCCCCCGGTCGACACGGTGCTGTGCGCCCTGGCCGCCACAGGCATGGATCCGATGCCCTGCCTCAGCGCTTGGAGCAAGCTCGACACCGACGCAGCAATCAAGCACCTCCACGAGTTCGTCCTGAACGGCTTGTCAGGCAACCGCTTGACCAACGCCTTCTGGGACCGTCGCAGCTCTGTGTACCAGCAGGTCCTCGCCTGGCTCACAGACGGGCCCGCTGCCGTGGCCGTGGAGGCAGCTTTCGCTGAACAGACACAAGAGCCCATGCTTGAGCTGCTCGCCGCCGTTGAACCCGCCCTGCATCCGCCTGGTTAAGGGTGCGACCTCCGTACTGGTCATAACCGGAGAAGCGGACGGCCGGCTAGGCCTTTATGCCGATTTTGGATGTTCTCTGTACGCCGTACCTGCAAGCTGGGTCGCCAGCAAGAGCACTACCAGAGATCCAGCAGACAGTGCGCGGCGCGGCTGGGACGTCGTCCCCCGCATCGTGCAGAAAGGATCGGTATGAGACCCATAGGGGTGCTTGCGTTAGGGATAGCCCTGCTCGCCGGCCTCGCTACCGGTCAGGCCGCGTCGGCGAGCCCGATCGCCGCGGCGTGGCAGACGGTGACGGACGACGATCCGCCGCCGTCTCCGACGGACCAGAACGACCCCCCGAACCAGGCGGAGGCGCCGCAGGTGTCGACCCTCGCCTCCACGAACTTCCAGCTACCTTTCCCCTGCGGCCAGACCTGGAATGGCAACTCCAGCGCGAGCAGCGCCCACCGGTCGTGGGAGATCGACTTCAACCGGGGCAGCACGCCGGGCGCCGACCTCGGGGACACCGTCGTCGCCGCCGCGGCCGGCACCGTGGTGATCTCGGCCCACCAGGGCTCGACCAACGGCTACGGCAACCTCGTCAAGATTGACCACGGAGGTGGCTGGACGTCGTTCTACGCGCACCTGAACTCGCGCGCCGTCGCCGCGGGCGCCCACGTGGCCCAGGGCCAGAAGATCGGTACGGTGGGCAACACCAGCAAGCCGGGCAACAACATCTCGCCCCACCTGCACTACGAGGTACGGCAGGGCAGCGGCTACCCGGGCAACATCCGCAAGGCCGTCTTCAACGGGGTCACCTTCGGCTACCCGATCCAGAACGTGACCTCGAAGAACGGCTGCGGCGGCGGCAGCACCAACCCGTACACGGCGGAGAAGGTGTGCGGCAGCGGTTACAAGGTGATCGACTCGGCGGCGTTGGGCTCGGCGGGGACGGTCTACCTGCTGTACAACTCGGGCAACGGTAACAACTGCGTGGCGACGATCAAGAAGACGTCGCTGGGCAGTGGCTCTGCTGTGGGCGCCTATCTGGAGGTGCAGGGCAAGTCACGGGTGACCGACAGCGGCAATTTCGAGTACTACGCGGGTCCGGTCCGGGCGAGCGCGGCGGACAAGTGCGTCAGGTGGGGTGGCAAGGCCGGGACGGCCACCTACGACAGCCCCCTCGAACACTGCGGCTAGGTATGGCGGCCACGAGCGGCACTTGATCAATGCGGCCTTCGGTGTGGTAAAGAGGGCTCCGGAGTTCCTCCGGAGCCCTCTTTCGATGTCCGGCTGTCGCCGAAGCTGGTGGTCATCGTGTGGGCCTGGATACGGCTTCCGTGACGCTCATGCCCGTGTGCCCGACGAGATCGGCGATGGCGTGACGTGCAGGTCGTTGGTGGCCTGGCCGGTTGAAGAGGCTTCGGTATTGATCGATCAAGCCGGAGGGGAAGCTAGAGGACGGCTCGCGCCAGGGCGTTGGCGTCGCCTGGTGCGACTGGTGTGGTCAGGAACAGCGGTGCCTGGGCCATGAAACGCGGGCGCGTTCCTCGATGTTCGTCGGCCGCATGGACGGTCAGGGGGTGCACGAGGTATATGTCGCCCGGCTGCCCGGTCGCGTACGCCACCGGGCGGTCCTTGGAGGCGGCATCCAGCAGCGGTCCTGCCTCGAACGGGTCGAGCACCTGCTCACCCATCATCCGGGCGGCGTCGCGGTGCGAGCCGACCCTGATGCGGGTCGGAGCGTCGTCGTCGCCCACCTCCGACAGCAACACGAGCAGCAACATCGTCTCCGGCCGCCCCGACACGGCCCATGAACCGTCGGGCCTGGCCACGGAGCCGTCAATGTGCCAGCCCCGATCGTCGGCAGGCTCCACGCCCGGGAAGCGGATCGGCATGTTGCCGAGGGAGCCACGCGGCACCCACCCGCCGGGCCCGGCCACCTCATCCAGCGCCTGATGCAGCCGCGGGCTGCGCATGAACTCCCCGAAGGGGCCCTCGCCGGTCAGGTCCGCGGCCCACACCACGGGCTGCTGCCAGCCGGAACGGTCATCAGGCGACAGGCCGATCTGCTGCCACACCAGCGCCCTGGCCGCATCGCCGACCTCGCGAGGCACGGCCGCCTCCAGCTTGGCGAACCCGTCGGCAACAAAACGATCAACATCGAACATACTCATGCGAGCCACCGTACCGACGGCGTCCACCGGTTTTCCTGACGCAAAGCGCGGCTACGGGTGGGGGTGAAGGGGGGTAGCCGAAGTAGTAGAGGACCGAGCGCTACCAGGTGCTCGAGAGCGTCAACTCCGACGCGGTCAGCCGGAACGCGGGTCGCTCGGCATCCGCACCAGCGCCCGCGAGGGCCGCGCCGCGTTCCTACGCGACACCACCTCGACCGTCACCGCCCACGACGCCGCCGGGCTGGATCGCATGCTCCTGGAGTGGTACGGCTCGGACGCCGCCAGGGAAGCGATCGGCGAACTCCTCGCCCCCGACGCCGGGAGGGTGCGGAATCCCTGCTCCGCACCCTCCAGACCTACCTGCACCGCAACGCCGTGGGCGCCCGTATCCGCCGCTTCACCACCCTGACAGAGGCAGATCTCAACGACGCCGAGCCTGTGCTACAGCTTGACGTTCAGGATCTTGTCGTCGCCGGTGCGCGGGGTGCCCCGGCCGTCCTTGTTACTGGTCGACACCCAGAGGTCGCGGCCGGGCGTCGTCGCGACCGCGCGCAGCCTGCCGTACACGCCGGTGTAGTGGGCGATAGGCGTGCCAGGCGTGCCGTTCCACCGCAGGGGGACCTGCCAGAGCCGCTCGCCGCGCAGCGCGCCCACCCAGAGCGAGCCCTTGGCGAAGGCCAGGCCGGAGGGGGAGGCCTCGGCAGGGGTCCAGGTGACGATCGGGTTGATGAAGCGGGGGTCGTTGCTCTTGCCCTCGACCACCGGCCAGCCGTAGTTGCCGCCCGACTTGATGGCGTTGATCTCGTCCCAGGTGTTCTGGCCGAACTCCGTGGCGTACATCCGGCCCGCCCAGTCCCAGGCCAGGCCCTGGACGTTGCGGTGGCCGTAGGAGTAGACGAGCGTGCCGAACGGGTTACGGGGGGCGGGTGCGCCGTCGACGGTCATCCGCAGGATCTTGCCGCCGAGCGAGTCGAGCCGCTGGGCCAGGCTGGAGTCGCCGGCGTCGCCGGTGCCGGCGTACAGGTACCCATCGGGGCCGAAGGCGAGGCGGCCGCCGTCGTGTTGGCTGCCCTTGGGGATGCCCGTGACCAGCACCTTCGGATTCGTCAGGCGCCCGGAGGACAGGTCGTAACGGACGATCCGGTTGTCGTCGGCCGCGGTGTAGTAGACGAAGACCATGTTGCCCCTGGCCGCGACGCCCAGCAGGCCGCCCTCGCCGGAGGCGTTGACGCCCTCGATCGTGCCGACCTCGCTGACCTGGCCTGCCCTGGTGATTCGCAGCAGCCTGGCCGAGTTGCGCTCGGTCACCAGCGCGTCGCCGCCGCGGAGAAACGCGATCCCCCACGGCACGGTCAGGTCGGTCGCCACGACCCGAACAGGTGGGCTGCTGTGAGAGCCCTTGGTAGCGCTCTCGGCTGAACTCGCGGTCATTCCGCCCGCGGTTGAACTGCCGGTGAGCACGGCTACGAACACCATTGTCCACATCTTTCTCATGCGTTCCATATTTTCCCAGTAGTCGTAATGTCCTTGGCATGAAGATCTGGGTGTCGTCCGAAGAGATCACCAAGGCTCTGGTGGTCGGGGTTGCTCTCCCAGTCGTTCTGTTCGCGTGGGCGTGGCTGGTGGTCGCGCTGTTTCCCGACTCCTCCTCGTGTGGGGAGTACACCGGATGTCTCGGGCTGTTCCTGTGGGGCTGGAACGTCGGGCGGTGGGGTGCGATCGTGCTGGCCTGGCCGCTGCTTTACCTGCTGCGGGTGCGGCCCGCCTGGCCCGTCGCGATTCTGGGTGGGGCCTTTCTGGTGGCGATCTGGCGGGTTGCGGAGGCGCTTGACGGCTCGCTCATCCTGATCGTGTGCGGCGGGCTGATCGCGTATCCGGTGGCGGCCTGGGTGGCCACGCCCGGCGTTCCCCGGTGGGTGCGGGTCCTGGTGGTCGGGTTGTTCGCCGGGCTCTTCGTTGTCGGATCGCTTGCTGGGGGTTGAGGGTGACACCGTGTCAGGGGGCACGGTGGGGGCATGGCTGTTTCTTACGTTGGGTCTGGGCCCTACTGCTACTCCAACTCGCTGGCGATGGTGATGGGGGAGGCGGCTCCTGCTGCCGGGGTGATCGAGGTGCTTACCGGGTCGCCCTATGGGATGCAGATCATCGGGGGGCGGGTCCCGATGTTCGATCCCTTCGGGTGGGATCCGGAGCAGGGGGTGGATGCTGCCATCGCGTTGCTGGGGTGGGGGTGTGAGCGGAGCGACGGCGGGTCGGACGAGGAGGCGGTGGATCGGCTCAAGGGCGCCAGGGCGCGGGGGCCGGTGATCGCCGGGCCGGTGGAGATGGGGTTGCTGGGGCATCAGCCGGGGGCGAACGGCGCGGTGGGGGCCGATCACTATGTGGTGGTGCTGGGGATCGAGGGCGACCTGGTGGTGATGCACGATCCGCAGGGGTATCCGTATGCGACGTTGCCCATACCGGCATTTGTCGAGGCGTGGCGGGGAGAGACGGTCGGGTATCTGGAGCGGCCGTTCGCGATGCGTGCCGGGTTCGTCCGGCAGCGGCAGGTACGGCCGGATGCGGCGCTGCGCAGGTCGCTCGCCGACGGGGTCGCGTGGCTCGGCGGCAGGAGTGACCTGCCCGTTCCCGAAGGGACCGTGGGGCAGGCCGCGGCGGCGATCCGGCTGGCCGAGATGGTCGAGGAAGGTCTCGACGACGGCATCAGGGGACTGTTGCAGGCGTTCGGGATCCGGGTGGGGGCGCGGCGGCTCAACGATCTGGCCGCCTGCCTGGCCATGCTCGGGATGGCGGAGGCCGCGGGCATCGCGGCCGCGCAGGCGCGGATCGTGGGCGGGCTTCAGCTTCCTGCCGTGTCGGGCGATGACAAGGCGCTGGCAGCAGGGTTGTACGAGCTGGCGCCGACCTACGAGCGCCTGAAAGAGGCGCTCGGCTGAAAATCCGTTGTTCGGCCGCGGAGGCGTCTGGTGTACTCCGTGGCATCTGTTCATCGATCTCGGGAGTCGAGATGCGAGCTACGTCCATGTCCACCCAGGCAAGATCCACCCATCTGAAGGACATGACGCTTCGTGAGATCGTTGAACTTGGGGATTCTGGCGCATGTCGACGCCGGTAAGACCAGCCTGACCGAGCGCCTGCTGTACAACGCCGGCGTCATCGACGAGGTCGGCAGCGTCGACGACGGCAGCACACAGACCGATTCGCTCGCACTCGAACGGCAGCGCGGCATCACGATCAAGTCCGCGGTGGTGTCGTTCGTCATCGGCGACGTCGCGGTCAACCTGATCGACACCCCCGGCCACCCGGACTTCATCGCCGAGGTCGAGCGGGTGCTGAGCGTGCTCGACGGCGCCGTGCTGGTGATCTCGGCCGTCGAGGGCGTCCAGGCGCAGACCCGGGTGCTGATGCGCACGCTCAGGCGGCTCCGCATCCCGACGCTGATCTTCGTCAACAAACTCGACCGCCGCGGCGCCCGGTATGACGACCTATTGCAGGACATTTCCGTAAAACTCGCCTCGGACATCGTCCCCATGGGCGACGCCCACAACCTGGGCACCCGCAGTCCGAGGTTCCAGGCGAGCAGCGGAGCATGGCAGGCTGCGCTGGCCGACCACAGCGACGAACTGCTCCAAGCCTTCGTCAACGACCAGCGGATCCCGTACGGCAAGCTGCACGAAGAGCTGGCGACCCAGACCAGGAAGGCCGCGGTCCACCCGGTCTACGCGGGCTCGGCCATCACCGGCGCCGGTGTCGACGAGCTCACCCAGGGCATCAGAACCCTCCTGCCCGCGGCGCACCCCGACGAGGACGGCCCGGTGGAAGGCGCCGTCTTCAAGGTCGAGCGTGGCCCGGCAGGCGAGAAGGTGGCCTACGTCCGCATGTTCTCCGGCACGCTGAGCAACCGCCAGAGCCTCGACCAGGGCAAGGTCACCGCGGTAAGCGTCTTCGACCGTGGCTCCGCCGTACCTCGCGAATCAGTCAGGGCCGGCGAGATCGGCAAGCTCTGGGGACTGGCAGGCATCAAGATCGGCGACCGGATCGGGGCGACGCCCGACAAGCTGCAGCACTTCTTCGCCCCGCCGAGCCTGGAGACGGTGGTCGAGCCGCGCAGGCCGTCCGACAGGGGTGCCATGCACGTCGCGCTCACCCAGCTCGCCGAGCAGGACCCGCTGATCAACCTGCGCCAGGACGGCGTGCGGCAGGAGATCTCCGTCTCGCTCTACGGCGAGGTGCAGAAGGAGGTCATCCAGGCGACGCTGTCCGAGGAATACGGCCTGGAGGTCACCTTCCGCGAGACGACCACGATCTGCGTGGAGCGCGTGGCCGGGACCAGCGAGGCGGCCGAGTTCCTGGGGGCGAACCCGTTCCTGGCCACGGTCGGACTGCGCGTCGAGCCGGGCACGGGGGTGGAGTTCCGCCTCGGGGTCTCGCTCGGCGCCATGCCGTACGCCTTCTTCAAGGCGGTCGAGGAGACCGTGCACGAGACGCTGACCCAGGGCCTGCACGGCTGGCAGGTCACCGACTGCCTGGTCACGATGACCCACTCGGGTTACGCGCCGCGTCAGAGCCACGCGCACGCGGTCTTCGACAAGAGCATGTCCAGTACGGCCGGCGACTTCCGCAACCTGACCCCGCTGGTCCTCATGGACGCCCTGCGCCAGGCGGGCACCCGGGTGTGCGAGCCCGTCCACCGCTTCACCCTGGAGCTCCCGCCCGACCTGCTGGGCACCGTACTCCCGGCGCTCGTCCGCCTGGGCGCGATCCCGCAGCCGTCGGCGACGGGCCTGGAGGGCGAGGTGCCCGCGGCCAGGATCCACGGGCTGCAGCTCCAGCTGCCCACCCTGACCAGTGGCGAGGGCGTCCTGGAGACGTCCTTCGACCGCTACGAGCCGGTCTCCGGCCCACCGCCGCGAAGGCCGCGGACGGACCACAACCCGCTCGACCGCAAGGAGTACCTCCTGCACGTCGAGCGCCGCGTCTAGCCGAAGGCCGGGGGAGGCGGATCCCTCGCACGGGGGAGGAGGCGGTGCCGAGCCTTCGCGAGGGTGGTTCCCATGAAGATTGCATGGGTGGCCGGCACCTGGTCGATGGTGCTCACGGCCTTCGGAGGATACTGGGCGCTGGGCGGCGCGGGGTTCCCGCTGGGACGCAACGACTGGCGAGCCGCGCAGGTGGGGTCGGTCTTCGGTAGGGCGGAGTCGCTCCCGCTGAGCGTGGGCATGGTGGCCGTCGGGCTGGCCGGGGTCGTGGCCGCGTGGGCGCTCACGCGTGGGTCCAGGGCGGCGCGGATCTTCGCGTGGATCCTGGCAGTGGGGCTGGTCGTGGTCGTCCCCGACGTGCGGGTCATGCAGAACCTCGTCTACGCGCTGATGGGCTACACCGGTCTGTGGGACGGGGCGCTGGCGTTCATGCTGTTCTCGATCGCCGGCGGCGTGCTGTGGGCGTGGGCGGCCGTCAGCGCGGGCGCCGTGGCCATGCCGAAGATCGGCAGTTGGGCCGCGTACGCGGCGGCCGTGCTCGCGTTGCCGTACGGGGCCTCGCGGCTGGCCTGGGCGATGGGCATCCCGCTGGGGGTGACCAAGGAGTTCCTGAGGCAGGGCGACCCTACAGCCGGGGCCGGGGCGCTGTCGGAGGTGCTGTTCGCCGGGCTGTGCTTCGGCGGTGCGGTCCTCACACTGGGGCTGGTGCAGCGGTGGGGCGAGGTGTTCCCGCGGTGGTTCCCGTGGGTGGGCGGCAGGCGCGTGCCCGTGACCATGGCCGTCGTGCCGGGAGCGGCGGCGGCCATCCTGCTGACGCAGTCGGGGGTGCGGTCGTGGATGTTCCTGCGGCCCGAGTTCCTGCGGGCCGACACCTGGGGCGAACTGGCGCCCAGCCTGTCGTGGCTGCCCTGGGGGATCACGCTGGGCATGGCGACCTACGCCTACTTCCTCCGCAGGAGACTGGAACAGCGCTAGGCGACGTACTGGCGGGGGCGTAGGGCGTGAGTGCGGAGGGACGATAGGGCGGCCAGCTGGCCGGTTCTGGTCAGGCGGATGGCCAGGTCGTCGGAGAAGGCCAGGTCGAGCGCCGTCAGCTGGGCGACCAGGTCGGCCAGGGAGCCGGCGATGTCGTCGGGGCCCGACGTGGGATGCCAGCCCTCGGCGCCGACGACCTCGCCGACACGTTCGTTCAGCTCGGCCGGTGACATCAGCGTGCAGTCGGCCAGCAACAGCAGTGCCGCCTCGCGCGCGGCGACGTCCAGCTCGTGGCCGCCGGTGCCGACCAGCAGGCGGGTGACCGCCTCCCACATGGCCTGCGGGTCCTCAAGCAGCCGCCGGCCGTTCTCGGTGATCGACAGGCGGGCGCCGTCGCGGCTCAGCGCGCCCAGCTCCCGCTCGGCCAGGTCGCGCAGCCGCAGCGCCTGCGGCGAGGGCGCCAGCCGCATCGGCAGCCCCTCCAGCGACAGCGACAGCAGCCCGTGCAGGGCGGGCAGAGGCTGCGGTGAGATCGGGGCGTGCAGCCGGACCTCGAACGGCTGGGCCAGCTCCCGCCGGGCCGGACCGCGGCCGAGTACCCAGCGGTTCAGCCGCTCGCCGTGCACGCGGTGCAGCCAGCTGTCGCCGCCCAGCTCCGTCCGAGGCTCGGTGAGCCAGCGCCGGGTCAGCGCGTGCCGGTCGCCCGGCTCGCCGGAGACGATGGCCAGCTCCAGCGCGGCGGAGCAGGCCACGTGCGCGCCCAGCTCCTCCGGCCCCATGATCATGCTCCACTGCAGCTCGGCCACGTTCGGCGGGAGCACCCCTGTCCGCTCCAGAGCCCGCTGGTAGAAGGTGGTGCCGGCGTCCTCGCCGTCTCGGGCGTAGGTGTACAGGATCTTCTTGGTCGTCTGGGAGGTGCACAGCGCGGCGTAGCGGGGCATGCCGCCGAGCTCGAGCAGCTTGCCCAGCGAGCGGGCGAGCCGCTCGTGGTCGCCGCCTACCTTGAGCGGCAGCGTGTACCAGAGGAACTCGCACACGTCGAGCTGGGTCACCGTCTCCAGCGGCTCCCCGCCGGTCAGCCACTCGACCGCGGTCCTGGCCTCATCGGCCAGGTCCGGCTCGGAGCGCTCCAACTCGGCCAGGAGCGCGGCGACATCCGGTGCACTCATGCCTCGAAGTTTGCCGTATGGACCCCAGCCCTGACGATGGCCGAAACCGGCGCGTATCGGGTCTTGCACTGCGACTACCCTACGAATCCATTCCGTGACTCCACGTCTGCAGGCTCAGATCCAGCGCTTGTCGAACAGCATCCTGGCCTTCCATTCCGTGTACGGGATGAGCTCCGCCGACAGGATCGGGTGCAACCACCAAAAGTTGATCAAGGCTAGCAGGCTGAAGGCCCCGACGACAGCGGCTCCCACGGTTCTCCGCGTCTGCGTGGCCGTGGCCGGTCCGATGATCAGCCCGGCACACAAGGTGATCGCCAGCACCATGAACGGCACCATGGGGATCGCGTAGAACAGGAACATCGTCCGGTTGTCGGCGATCGCCCAGTAGAACCACGGCAGCCACCCCGCGGCGTACGCCAGCAGCACGGCGCCGGCGCGCCAGTCGCGCGAGGCCACGTACCAGGCGATCAGCGCGATGAGCGCGGCGATCGCGCCGAACCAGATCACCGGCGTGCCGACGCCGAGCACGGCCTCCGAGCAGTCCTTGACGCCGCAGGCGTTCTGCTTGCCCTCGTAGTAGAAGGCCACCGGCCGCAGCAGCAGCGGCCACTGCCACGGATCGGACATGTAGGGATGCGAGGTCTCCAGGCCGTTGTGGAAGCTGAAGACCTGCCACTGGTAGGAGATCCACGACCGCATCGAGTCGAAGACGAAGTAGAACGGCCCGGCCGAGGTCGCCTGGCCCCAGTTGCGGCCGTAGCCGGTGGCGGTGACGAACCAGCCGGTCCAGGTGGCCATGTAGGTCACGAACGGCACGACGGCCATGCCCACCAGCCCGCTGGGCAGGTCTCTGGTGAACGCGCCCAGGTAGGCGTTGCGCACGCCGACGGCGCGCCGGGCGCCGAAGTCCCACATGAGCGTCATGACGGCGAAGGCGGCCAGGAAGAAGATCCCCGACCATTTGACCCCCATCGCCAGACCCAGGCACACGCCCGCGGCGATCCGCCACGGCCGCAGGCCCAGCCACGGCCCGCGCGGCGACATCGGGGAGGTCTCGTACCATTCGACCAGCCGCTCGCGCGTCCGGTCGCGGTCGACCACCAGGCAGGCGAACCCGGCCAGCACCCAGAACATCAGGAAGATGTCGAGCAGCGCGGTCCGCGACAGCACGAAGTGCAGCCCGTCCAGTGCCAGCAGCAGCCCGGCGAAGCAGCCGAGCAGCGTCGAGCGGGTCATCCGGCGCGCCACCCTTGCCAGCACCAGGATCGACAGCGAGCCGATCAGCGCGGCGGCGAAGCGCCAGCCGAACGGGGTCATCCCGAACAGCATCTCGCCGAGACCGATCATCCACTTGCCCAGCGGCGGGTGCACCACGTAGGAGGCGCACTTGTCGAGCGTCTCAGGGGTGCAGTGCTGCCAGATGTCGGTGTTGCCGGCGATGAGGAGCTTGTCGGCGTCCTTGATCGTGATGCGCTCGACGCCCCACGTGATCAGCGAGAACCCGTCCTTGGCGTAGTACGTCTCGTCGAAGACGACGGCCTTGGGGTAGCCCAGGTTCGAAAAGCGGAGGATCGCGCCGAAGATCGTGACGAGCAGCGGGCCGATCCAGCCCCACAGCACGCTGCCACGCATCGGCGGGACGAGCCGGTCACGCATGGACCTGCCCCGGGGACTGCTCTCGTTGACCTTCGGATCGTCGAAGGTCGAGTACGCGAAAGAGGTCACCGCCATTCGGACATCGTACGGGTCCCGACCCGGTGGTAACCGAAGAAACACGGTCGAATTGGGGTGCCCTGCAACAATGGCTGGGTGACGGAACGAGGCAGGTTGGTGCTGGCAGGAGCCCCGATAGGACAGGCGGGCGACGTCTCGCCGCGGCTGCGGGAGGCGCTGGCGAGCGCCGACGTGGTGGCCGCCGAGGACACCCGGCGCCTGCGCAGGCTGGCCGCGGAGCTGGGCGTGGAGCTGACGGGCCGGGTGGTGTCCTACTACGACGCCAACGAGGTCGCCCGCGCCAAGGAGCTGGTCGAGACACTCAAGGAGGGTCGCACGGTTCTGGTGATCACCGATGCAGGCATGCCCGGCGTCTCCGACCCCGGCTACCGCCTGACCAGGCTCGCCGTCGAGGAGGGCATCACGGTCACCGCGCTGCCGGGCCCGAGCGCGGTCACCACCGCGCTGGCCGTGTCCGGGCTGGCCAGCGACCGGTTCTGCTTCGAGGGCTTCCCGCCGCGCAAGGCGGGCGAGCGGGCCCGCCGCCTGGCCGCGCTGGCCACCGAGGAGCGCACGATGGTGTTCTTCGAGTCGCCGCACCGGCTGGAGGACTCGCTCAAGGCCATGTCCGACGCGTTCGGCCCCGAGCGGCCCGCCGCGGTCTGCCGCGAGCTCACCAAGACCTACGAGGAGGTACGGCGGGGCGGCCTCGCCGAGCTGGCCGCGTGGGCGGCCGGCGACGTCAGGGGCGAGATCACGCTGGTCGTGGCCGGGCACGTCCCCGGCGAGACCGAAACCGACATCGACGACCTCGTCGCCGAGGTGGCCCGCCAGGTCGAGGCGGGCAAGCCGCGCAAGACCGCGATCGTCGACGTGGCCAAGGCCGCCGGCATCCCCAAGCGCGAGCTGTACGACGCGGTTCACAGGGGATCTCCAACCCCATAGGGTGCGCATCGTGAAGAACTGGGGGGTTTCAGCACACAGGCTCGTGCCGCCGATGCAGGGCAGCCCTCTGTGGGGCTGGCTCGGCCCCATCGCGGTCGCGCTGTTCGGGGGGTTCCTGCGCTTCTACCGCCTGTCCGAGCCGAAGGCGGTCGTCTTCGACGAGACGTTCTACATCAAGGACGCCTACTCCCTGCTCAAGTACGGGGTCGAGCGGACCATGCTCGGCGACGCCAAGAACCCCATCGCCGACAAGCACCTGATCGCCGGCAGCCTGGACATCTTCAAGCAGTGCCCCAACGTCGACGACTGCGCCTCCTACGTGGCCCATCCGCCGCTGGGCAAGTGGATGATCGGCCTCGGCGAGTGGATCTTCGGGATGAACCCGTTCGGCTGGCGCTTCGCGGCGGCGCTGGTGGGCACCCTGTCGATCCTGATGCTGGCCAGGATCGCGCGCCGGATGACCCGCTCCACGCTGCTCGGCTGCCTGGGCGGGCTGCTGCTGTCGCTCGACGGGCTGCACTACGTGCTGTCGCGGACCGGGCTGCTCGACATCTTCCTGATGTTCTGGGTCCTGGCCGGGTTCGGATGCCTGATCGTCGACCGCGACCGGGTGCGGGAACGGCTGGTCGCCTGGTACGAGAGCTCGCCGATCACGCCCATGGGACCCCGGCTCGGCTACCGGCCGTGGCGGATCGCCGCCGGGGTCTGCCTGGGGGCCGCGTGCGCGGTCAAGTGGTCGGGGATCTTCTTCCTGGTGGCCTTCGCGCTGCTGTCCCTGTGCTGGGACATGGGCGCCAGGCGGGCGATCGGGCTGCGGAAGCCGTACCGGGGGGCGTTCGCGCTGGACCTGCCCTCCGGGTTCGCCTCGTTCGCGCTGGTGCCTGCCGCCACGTTCCTGCTGTCGTGGACCGGGTGGTTCGTCACCAACGCCGGATACGGGCGCAACTGGGCGCAGGCCACCTCCGCCGGGCCTCTGTTCTTCGTGATCGACTCGATGCGGTCATGGCTGGAGTACCAGCTGGACGTGCTCGGCTACCACAGCGGGCTGGACGCCTACCACCCCTACATGTCACAGCCGTGGACGTGGCCGGTGCAGTTCAGGCCCGTGACCTTCTACTACGTCGAGCCCAAGGGCGTGCCTTGCGGCGCCGAACGCTGCGCCCAGGCGATCCTCGGCGTCGGCACCCCCGCGCTCTGGTACGCCTCGATCCTCGCGCTGCTCGCGCTCATCGTCTGGTACGTCGCCACCCGCGACTGGCGGGCCGGCGCCGTGCTGCTGACCTACGCGGTCGGCTGGATCCCCTGGTTCTACTGGGCGATCGCCGACCACCGCACCATGTACCTGTTCTACATGATCCCGCTCGTGCCGTTCATGGTGCTGGCGTGCGTGCTCGTCGCCGGCCTGCTGCTGGGCGGCGCCGACGCCCCACCGGTACGGCGGGCCATGGGGGCCGCCGCGGTCGGCGCGTTCGCGCTCATCGTGCTGATCAACTTCTGGTGGCTCTCCCCGGTGCTGTCGGCCGAGACGATCACGT
This sequence comes from Nonomuraea sp. NPDC050536, assembly GCF_044457685.1. Taxonomy (NCBI): domain Bacteria; kingdom Bacillati; phylum Actinomycetota; class Actinomycetes; order Streptosporangiales; family Streptosporangiaceae; genus Nonomuraea; species Nonomuraea sp. NPDC050536. The sequence continues at coordinate 406,729 of NZ_JBITHD010000007.1, read as the reverse complement.
TCGCAGACTGGTGGAGCCGGATGCTGGCGCGATCGTGGGTGACTCCGGCGCCGACGCCGAAGCCGCCGACCCCTTCCGTCTCCGTGACACCTTCCGCAACGTGATCGCCGCCGCCACACAGGCCAGCGGTACGGCCGGCAGCACGTACCGGTAGTCGAACTCGGCCGTCGCGGCCGGAGCCAGCAGCAGCCCGAACGCGGCGAACCACGGCAACGCCACCGGACCGCCGACCTTCCGCCAGCGGACCGCCACGCCGTACAGGCCGATCAGCAGGATGCCGCCGAGCAGGATGCCGCGCAGGTAGAAGACCTGCTGGTAGGCGGACATGATGTCGGCCCACGGGGCGACGATCTTCGTCTCGGGCGGGCCCTGCTCGTAGGCGAAGGCGTCGGTGTCGACCCGGCCGCCGGGGGAGGACCAGCTGGGCAGCCGCTTGGGCTGGCCGTTCGCGCCGAGCTCGTAGTACGGCTTGAACTCGTACATCTCGTAGGTGTCGGGATCAGGGAAGACCGGCCTGCCCCAGTGGAAGGTGCGCAGGAAGTCCATCCCCACCACGCGCAGGTAGTCACCCGGCTGCGAGATGATCGCGAGCTTGGCGAACTCGCTGGCCATCTCGTTGGTGATGTAGGTGAACTTCTTGTTGCCGCCGTAGCGGTGCAGGACCTCGCCGATGCCCTCGCCGTTGCCGTTGCCCGTGCCCCACAGGTACCACTGCGCGTAGGGCTTGCGCAGGTCGGGCGGGTCGGTGATGCACAGCGGGATCAGGTCGGTGTGCTTGAAGCCGCCGACCCCCATCTTCTGGCAGTCGGCAAAAATCGCGGTCCGCATGTAAAGGATGGTGCCGTCGCTGTTGGTCATGGCGTATTTGCCGAAGTTTGTGGAGAACCACGCCATGTAGGACCCGACCGGGATCGCGCACGCGATCACCACGGCCACGATCGGCTTCCAGCCCACCCGCTTGATGACCAGGTACGCCACCACCAGCCCCAGGATCGGCAGGCCGATGGACCGGGTGAGCGCGGTCAGCGCCAGCAGCAGCCCGACCACGGCGCCGACCCGCCACGACATCTGCCGCTTCCACAGCACCAGCGTGATCACGGCCACGACGATCAGCGTGAACATCACGTCCGACATCACCAGCTGCTCGAGCTGGATCTGGTAGGCGTCGAACAGCACCGGCGCGGCCGCCAGCGTCGCTCCCCACCTGGGCAGCGCGAACCTGCACCGCAACAGCGCGTAGATCAAGGCGGCGGTGGCCAGACCCATCAGATGCTGGGTAAATATCACCAGTGCGAAGCTGTGGAAGGGTTTGAGCATCATCAGCCAGAACCCGTAACCATCGGGCCTGATCGCGCTGGGACGTGGATGCAACGCAACCGATACGTACTCGTAGGAGTCGTTGAACCACATGGCCGGGCCGTACCCGAGCATGGTGATCAGCCGCAGCACCCCGCCCACGGCGAATGCCACGGCGAACACCCGGTGCCTGCACAGGAACATCCACACACGAGCCACAGGGCCAGGGGCGGAGCGACCCACAGGGGCCGCCTCCGCGACGCTCACCATGCTCTAAAGAATGCCAGTCGTTTTGTGGTCTTGACGCGGGCATGCCCGGGCAGAGTGCATGATGGTTCACTGGAACAGTCGTGACTGAAGGGTTGAGACGTGGAACTGACGGTGGTCATGCCCTGCCTCAACGAGGCCGAGACCGTGGAAGTCTGTGTGCGCAAGGCAGTCGCGTGCATGGAGGAGAACGGCATCGAGGGCGAGGTCCTGATCGCCGACAACGGCAGCACGGACGGCTCTCAGCAGCTCGCCCGTGATGCCGGCGCCCGGGTCGTCCACGTTGACGAGAAGGGATACGGCAACGCCCTCATGGGCGGCATCCGCGCCGCCCGCGGCAAGTACGTCATCATGGGCGACGCCGACGACTCCTACGACTTCACCGCCCTGGCCCTCTTTGTCGAGCAGCTGCGTGACGGCGCCGACCTGGTGATGGGCAACCGCTTCAAGGGTGGCATCGCGCCGGGCGCCATGCCCCCGCTCCACCGCTACCTGGGCAACCCTGTCCTGTCGTTCATCGGGCGGCTGTTCTTCCCGAGCGCGATCGGCGACTTCCACTGCGGGCTGCGCGGGTTCCGCCGTGACTCGATCCTGCGCCTGCAGCTACAGACGGGCGGCATGGAGTTCGCCAGCGAGATGGTGGTCCGCTCGACGCTGTCCGGCCTGGACGTGCGCGAGGTGCCGACCACGCTGTCGCCCGACGGCCGCTCCCGCCCGCCGCACCTGCGCTCCTGGCGCGACGGCTGGCGCCACCTGCGCTTCCTGCTCCTGTACAGCCCGAAGTGGCTGTTCTTCTATCCGGGCCTGCTGCTGATGGCGCTCGGCGTGATCGCCGGCACCGCCCTGACGTTCGGCCCCGTCGAGATCGGGGAGCTGGCCTTCGACGTCGACACCCTGGTCGGGGCGTCGGCCGCGGTGGTGATCGGCTTCCAGGCGGTCCTCTTCGCGGTCTTCACCAAGATCTACGCGGCCGAGGAAGGGTTTCTCCCCGAGTCGCCACGGATCAGGAAACTCATCGACATCGTCACCCTGGAGAAGGGCCTCGTGGTCGGCGGCCTGCTGGCGCTGGCCGGTCTCGTCGGCCTGGTGATGTCGCTGGTCCACTGGCAGGTCCGCAGCTTCGGTGCGCTCGACCCCCGGGAGTCGCTGCGCATGGTCGTGCCGGCGGCGACGGCGCTCATCATGAGCTTCCAGACGATCTTCGCCTCGCTCTTCATCAGCATCCTCGGCATCCGGCGCACCAGGGAGACCTACGTCGACGTCGCCGCCAAGGCCGCCGAGGAAGCCGCCGAGGCCGTCACCCGCGAAGAATCCACCAAGCACTGACCCCCAGCACATAGGCCTTCGCTCCGCTCAGGCGCCCCCTTGATGGGCGCGCCTGGCAGCGCGCAAACCCTGCTCGCGCGGCTCACAACCGGCTTGGGACGCGCAAGACCTTGACCCTGCGCACCTCGATCGTCCGCAGGGTCGAGGCCCGCACCGACCGCCGCGACTAGGGGCCTGGCCACCTCTAATCCGTGTCGTAGGGGAGAAGGGTGAAGTGGTCGGCTCCCCACAGGGGCCGCAGGCACCGGAAATGCCGCTGATCAAGCGTCAGAATCTTGGTCGTCCTGTATCGATCGGCAAGAACGACGTTCGAGGCATCCGCGATGCCGACATAATCCTTGCCATCATCGAAGCCGTCAGAGATGCGCAGTGCCGTGGCATGATCTTCGGTCGTCCACTCGGCCAGCTCATAGGCTCCTGTGATCACGTCGAGCGCGAAGCGCCGTGCGGCCAGTGCTCCGTGTCTTTTGCTGAGCATGTAGTCCGCTTCCGCGACGACCATAGGCGAGACGAACAGCGAATCGGTGGTGTCGTTCAGCAACGCGGCGATCTTGCCGTGCTCAGGGTAGTCCTCGTCGTGGATGGCAAGGATCGCGCTGGTGTCTACGACGATCGCCGTCACTCGCCGAATCCCTCAGCCAGCGCTGCGTCGATCTCCTCTGCGCTCATCGGATTCCCGCTCCGGTAGCCGCCAATGGTGGGCTTGGGGCGTGGGGCGTGCAGATCGATGAGCTTCTCGATCTCCTGGGCGAGTGTCAGTCCGTCAGCCGTGGCGAGCCTGTGCAGCCGGTCACGAGTGGACTTCGAGACCTTGATGGTGGTGGCAGTCATACCATCGAGTATACCGACCTTGACTCCCGCTGCCATGGGTTCGCGAGGGCTTGCCGTACGAGCGGGAAGAAGCCCGTAGGCTTGGGGCTATGTCCCAGCACATCCTCACCGCCGTCGCGTGGCCCTACGCCAACGGCCCCCGTCATATCGGGCACGTCTCCGGATTCGGCGTGCCGTCCGATGTCTTCAGCCGCTACCAGCGGATGGCGGGCAACAAGGTGCTGATGGTGTCGGGCACCGACGAGCACGGCACACCGATCCAGGTCCAGGCCGACAAGGAGGGCGTGACCGCCCGCGAGCTGGCCGACCGGTACAACCGGGTGATCGCCGAGGACCTGACCGCGCTCGGCCTGTCATACGACCTGTTCACCAGGACCACGACCAAGAACCACTACGCCGTCACGCAGGAGATCTTCAAGGGCCTGTACGCCAACGGCTACATCGTGCCGAAGGTGACGATGGGCGCGATCTCCCCGTCGACCGCGCGGACGCTGCCCGACCGCTACATCGAGGGCACGTGCCCCATCTGCGGCTACGACGGTGCGCGCGGCGACCAGTGCGACAACTGCGGCAACCAGCTGGACCCGATCCAGCTGATCAACCCCAAGAGCCGCATCAACGGCGAGACGCCGATCTTCGTCGAGACCGAGCACTTCATGCTGGACCTGCCCGCCTTCGCCGAGGTGCTGGGCTCCTACCTGCAGTCCAAGCAGGGCGACTGGCGGCCGAACGTGCTGAAGTTCGCCCTGAACCTGCTCGGCGACCTGCAGCCGCGCGCCATCAGCCGCGACCTGGACTGGGGCGTGCCGATCCCGCTCGACGGCTGGAGCGACCAGCCGAACAAGCGGCTCTACGTCTGGTTCGACGCCGTGATCGGCTACCTGAGCGCCTCGATCGAGTGGGCCAGGCGCAGCGGCGACCCGGACGCCTGGCGGCAGTGGTGGCAGAACCCCGACGCCACGAGCTACTACTTCATGGGCAAGGACAACATCGTCTTCCACGCCGAGATCTGGCCGGCGATGCTGTTCGGCTACAACGGCCAGGGCGCCAAGGACGGCAAGCCGGGCTCGTTCGGCGGGCTGAACGTGCCCTCGGAGGTGGTCTCCAGCGAGTTCCTGACGATGGAGGGCAGGAAGTTCTCCTCCTCCCGCCAGGTCGTGATCTACGTGCGCGACTTCCTCGAGCGCTACGACGCCGACGCGCTGCGCTACTACATCGCGGTCGCCGGCCCGGAAAACCAGGACACCGACTTCACCTGGCAGGAGTTCGTCAACCGCAACAACGGCGAGCTGGTCGCGGCCTGGGGCAACCTGGTCAACCGGTCGATCTCGATGGCGGCCAAGAACTTCGGCCAGATCCCCGAGGCGGGCGACCTGACCGACGCCGACCGCCGGCTGCTCGAGCGCTCGCGCAACGCCTTCGCCCCGGTGGGCCAGGAGCTGGGCCGCTCGCGCTTCAAGAACGCGATCACCGAGGCGCTCGACGTGGTCCGCGACGCCAACAAGTACCTGGCCGAGCAGGAGCCGTGGAAGCTCAAGGACGACGCCGAGCGGCAGAAGTCGATCCTGCACGTCGCGCTGCAGGTGGTCGATGACGCCAAGACGATGCTGACGCCGTTCCTGCCGAGCTCCTCCAACAAGGTGCACGCCATGCTCGGCGGCGAGGGCGTCTGGTCGGGCATGCCGGAGATCCGCGAGGTCGACGAGGACGGCGGCACGCCGTACCCGGTGATCACCGGCGAGTACGACGGCGCGGCGCGCTGGGAGCACCGGCCGATCAAGCCGGGCACCCCGCTGGCGCCGCCGGTGCCGCTGTTCAAGAAGCTCGACCCGAAGGTCGTGGACGAGGAGCTGTCCCGACTGGGTACTCCGGCAGAGTGATGGCCTCGGCCATCTTCCTGGCCGACTTGGCGATCAGGCTCATGCCCGGCGTGTAGGGCATGAGCCGCTGGCTCTGCCGCATCATCCAGGTCATGAACCTGCCCTGGGGCACCATCATCCCGGCGATTCCCTCGCCCGACTTCTGGGCGCGCGTGGCGTAGGGCCGCATCAGCTGCTCGTAGCGGGGGAAGGCGACGCGGTGGTCGCCGCGCGCCGCGGCCAGCTCGCCCGCCAGCACGTACGCGCCGACGAGGGCCAGCCCGGACCCCACGCCCGACAGAGGCGAGGCACACCAGGCCGCGTCGCCGAGCAACGTGACCCGGCCGTGCGACCAGCGGTCCACGTGGACCTGGCTGACCGAGTCGAAGTAGAACTCCGGCGCGCGCTCCATCTCGCGCAGCATCCTGGGCACCTCCCAGCCCACCCCCGACATGGCCTCCCTCAGCAGCCGCTTCTGATGCTCGACGTCGCGCCGGTCGTAGGTCAGCGGCTCGGAGCCGAAGAAGAACATGGCCCGCGCCTCGGTGTTGTTCCTGGCGCTGTAGTAGGCGGCGAGCCTGCCGGGGCTGGTGTGGGAGAGCCCGAGGTGGTCGAGACCCAGGTAGTTCTCCATGGTGAAGATGGCGACGTAGAGCCCCAGGTGCTTGGCGAAGCGCGCCTCGGGGCCGAAGGTGAGCGCGCGGACCGTGGAGTGCAGCCCGTCGGCCCCGATCACCAGGTCGAACCGGCGTGGCGGGGTGCGTTCGAACGTCACGGTCACCCCGTCGGCGTCCTCGGTCATGCTGGTGATCGAGTCGCCGAAGATGTACTCGGTGTCGGAGGCGTCGACGAGGATCCGGCTCAGGTCGCCCCGCTGGATCTCGATGTCGCCCGCGAACAGGTCGGCGGGCATGCGGGCGATCTTCTTGCCCGCGGCGTTGACGGTCCAGGTGGCCCCCATGCCGGTCTGCGCGCGCTCCATGGCGGGCAGGACGCCGTCCATCTTCCGCAGAACCGACAGGTGCACGTCGCCGCGGAAGTCGACGGCGTGCCCGCCGTCACGCAGCTGCGGCGCGCGCTCGACGATGGTGGCGTTGAAGCCGTAGCGGCGCAGCCAGTAGGCCAGGGCGGGGCCGGCGACGCTGGCGCCGGAGATCAGGATGTCCATGCCTCAGAGCTTGGCCGGGGCCGCTCACCGCGCACTCACCGCCGGCTCACTGCAGGCGTCCGACCGGTGAGCCCTCAATGACGTCCTCCCGCACGCCGGCCGCCCTGAGCGCCTCCACATGCGACATGCCCTCCCCGGTACGGCGGGCCGCCTCGAACCCGTCGTCTCCCAGAGCCTGCCGCGCCCCGGCCGCCACGTCGCAGATCCCGGGCACGGCCACCCCGCGGATCACCGTGGCGGCCCCGAGCAGGACCGCCGCCTCCTCAGGCGCGTCGGGCAGCGCCAGCCCGGCCAGCGCCTCGACGGCCCGGGCGCCCTCGGACAGGCCACCCGAGGTGGTCGCGGCCTCCAGCGCCTCCACGTAGCGTGAGCGGGCCGTGCCGCGGTCGCCTTCCGCCTCGGCGATGCGGCCCAGGCCGACCAGGAGCCTGGCCTGGTTGCCGGCGTTCTTGACCCACTGCGGGTCCGACCGCTCCAGCGCCTGCTCGTACAGCTTGCGTGCGCCGGCCAGGTCTCCCTCCTGGCGGGCCACGTCGCCCAGCCCGCGCAGCGCGGTGGCCAGGTAGGTGCGGGTGCCGGTCCTGCGCGCCAGCTCGGCCGCGCGCTCGTAGTCGGCCCGCCTGCGCGCGAGGTCGGTGCCGTAGTCGCCGCGGTTGCACAGCAGGTCGGCCAGGTCCTCTTCGGCCCCCAGCTGCTCGGCCAGCGCGATGGCCTCCTCGGTGCGGGCCAGCGCGCTGGCCAGGTCGCCGCGGGTGCTCGCCAGCCACGCCAGCGAGTCGAGCGCCAAGCCCGCGCCCCAACGGTCGCCGAGCGCGCGGAACATCTCCAGCGCCGCCTCGAACTCCTGCCCGGCGGCGTCCAGGTCGCCCGCGGCCAGCCGCGGATAGCCCCACACCAGCCGGGCGGCGGCCCGCTCCCACGGATCCTCGCTCGCCGAGCCCCTGTCCAGCAGCGCGAGCGTGGCAGCGGGGTCACCCGAACCCGCGGTGATCATCGGCCACAGGAACGTCACCAGCGGATGCCTGCGCCCGGACGCTCCCGCCAGGACCAGGCGTTCCGCCGCCGGACGGCAGGCCAGCCAGGCCGCACGCCCGGCCCTGTCAGAGGCGGCGATCAGGGCGCACAGCAGGTAGTCGTCGCCGAGCGCCGGATCGGGATCGGGCCCCGCCTGCTCCAGCAGCGCGACAGCGGAAGCCGTGGCCGCGACGCGCATGCCGCGCATCCACAGGTATCCGACCTGGGCGGCGACCAGGCGCATCCCCAGGCTCACCTGGCCGGACTCGGCCGCCCAGCGCAGCGCCGCCTGGAGGTTGTCGTGCTCGGCCGGCAGCCTGGCCAGCCACTCCAGCTGGGTCGCCCGGCGCAGGTGGGGGTCGGCCCGCTCGGCCAGGGCGAGGAAGTGGGCGGCGTGCGCCTGCCGTACCTTGCGCAGATCTTCCTGCTCCGCGCAGAAGGCGCGGATCGTCTCGAGCATGCGGTAGCGGCCGGAAGCGACCTCGACCAGCGACTTGTCCGCGAGCGAGTCGAGCAGATCCTCGGCGTCCGGCAGCCCGCACACCTCCGCGGCGGCCCCGGCCGTGGCGCCGCCCGAGAAGACGGTCAGGCGGGCGGCCATGGTGCGCTCGGCGTCGGTGAGCAGGTCCCAGCTCCAGCGCACCACCGCGCGCAGCGTCTGGTGGCGGGCGTCGGCGGTGCGGCTGCCGCGCGACAGCAGCCGGAAGCGGTCCTCGTCGGCCAGCCGAGCCGCCAGCTCGGCCGTCTCGTGGGTGCGCGTGCGCGCGGCGGCCAGCTCGATCGCCAGCGGCAGCCCGTCCAGCGCGGCGCAGATCCGCTCCACCGCCTCGTCGGCCGCGAACCCCGGCCGGACGGCCGACGCGCGGTCGGTGAACAGCCGCACGGCCTCCGCGGAGGGCAGCGGCTTGACCGGCCACAGGTGCTCGGCCGTGACGGCCAGCGGTTCGCGGCTGGTGGCCAGCACGCGCAGGTCGCGGCAGGCATCCAGCAGCCGCTGCGCGAGCCGGGCGATGCCCTCGACGGCCTGTTCGCAGTTGTCCAGCACCAGCAGCACGGGACCCTCCGACAGCGCCGCGACCAGCCGGTCGAGCGGTGCGGTCTCGTCCTGCCCGCCGATCCCGGCGCCCGCGCGCACGCCCAGCGCCGCGAGCACGGCCTGCGCCAGGTCGTCGCCTTCTCGTGCCCCGGCCAGCTCCGCCACCCAGGCCGAAGGACGCCTCCTGGCCACCTCCATGGCCAGCCGGGTCTTGCCCACGCCGCCCGGGCCGAGCAGCGTCACCAGCCGGGCCCGCCCGAGCAGCTCCTCGACCCCGTCCACGTCGTCCGCCCGCCCGACGAAGCTGGTCAGCGGCACGGCGGGGACGTGCCCCCTGGGCACGGCCTCGCCCCGCAGCAACGTCTGGTGCAGGGCCGCCAGCTCGGGCGAGGGGTCGGCGCCGAGCTCGTCGGCCAGCAGGGTCCTGGTCTGCTCGTAGACGATCAGCGCCTCCGCGGGCCGGCCGTCGCCCGCCAGCGCCCGCATGAGCTGCCCGCGCAGCCGCTCGCGCAGCGGATACCGCTCGATCAGCTCGCCCAGCGCGGAGATCGCCGCCCGGTGGGCGCCCCGCCGCAGGTCCGCCTCGGCCCGGTCCTCCTGCGCCGCGACCCGCCGCTCCTCCAGATGTACGGCGTGCGTCTCGTCCACCTCGGCCAGCGCCGGACCCCGCCACAGCCCCAGCGCCTCGTCCAGCAGCGCGGCGGCCCGGTCGGGATCGGTGTCGAGCGCCCGTCGCCCCTGCTCGGCCAGCCGCAGGAAGCGGTGGGCGTCCACGTCGTCGGGATCGACGGCCAGCCGGTAGCCGGTCGGACCCAGCTCGATCTCGATGCCGTCGGCCCGTAGCCGCGACACCTGGGACTGGAGGGCGTGGTGCGGGTTCTTCTGCGGCCGCTCGCCGTACAGGACGTCGATCAGCCGGTCGGGGGAGACGCTCTCGCCGGGCCGTAGCAAGAGCAGTGCCAGCAGGGCGCGCCGGGCACGGCCGCCGAGCGGCACCTCGGTGCCGTCGATGCGCCAGGCGCGGGTACTGCCGAGAATGCCATAGCGCATGGACGTTACTTTAGAGGGCGTGAGCAAGATTCCCGCCGTCCCTGATCCGCTGCCCGCTCAGGTGTTCGACAGCCACTGCCACCTGGACATCATGGTCGGCAACCGGCAGGCCTCCTCGGGCGATCCGGTGGCACAGGCCGCGCAGGCGGCCTCGGCCACGGTCGAGTCGATCCTGGCCGACTCGCGGGCCGTGGGCGTGGTCCGGCTCGTCACGATCGGCTACGACCTGCGCTCCTCGCGGTGGAACGCCGACGTGGCCGCCGAGCACCGGGACGTGTACGCGGGGGTGGCCATCCACCCGAACGAGGCCCACGAGGCCACGCCCGAGGTGCTGGCCGAGATCGAGGCGCTGGCCGGGCGGCCCGAGGTGCGCGCGGTCGGGGAGACCGGGCTGGACTACTTCCGCGACTGGGCGGCCAAGGACGACCAGCACGCCAGCTTCAGAGCGCACATCGAGATCGCCAAGCGCACGGGCAAGGCGCTGGTCATCCACGACCGAGACGCCCACGACGACGTGCTGAAGGTGCTGGCCGCCGAGGGCGCCCCGGACAGGGTCGTCTTCCACAGCTTCTCCGGCGACGCCGAAATGGCGAAAAAGTGCGCCGAAGCCGGATATTTCATGTCGTTCTCGGGGCCCGTCACCTACAAGAACGCCGGATACCTGCGCGAGGCCGCCCAGGTCGCGCCCACGGAACTGCTGCTGGTCGAGACCGACGCGCCCTACCTGCCGCCGGTGCCGCACCGCGGCAAGCCCAACGCCCCCTACCTCATCCCCATCACCCTGCGCTGCCTGGCCGAGGTCAAGTCCGTCCAGCCCGAGGCGTTGTGCGCGGCGATCGAAGGCAACGGGGTCACCGTCTTCGGCCAATGGTGACCATCTTTCCGTGAACCGGTGGAGGTGATCCCGGGGCCGCCGCTAGCGTCGTGCGTCCCCAGCCACCCGGAGGTCCTCGATGCGCGGAAAGAGGCGGGCGCCACGCCCAGGGATGCAGTGGCGATCCCCGTGGACGCTCGTCGTCGGCGTGGCGGTGGCGCTGGTCGTGGCCGGCCTGGTCACCGTCTCGTACCTGACCAAGGACGTGCGGATCATGGTCGACGGCCACGCCGTCGCCGTGCGCAGCTTCGCCGGCTCGGTGCACGAACTGCTCGACGAGGCGCACGTCGAGGTGGGCTTCGGCGACTACCTGTTCCCCGGCGGGCAGGAGGACCTGGCCGACGGCGAGCAGATCGTGGTCAAGCACGCCAGGCCCATCACGCTGACCGTCGACGGCCACACCACGCGCCGCCTGGTCACCGCGGGCAACGTGGGCGACGCGCTGACCGAGCTGCACATCACGCAGGCCGGAGGCCGCATCTCCGCCCCGCCGAGCGGCGCCGTGCCGCTGCAGGGGATGGCGCTGACGATGTTCACCCGCCGTCGCGTCTACGTGCAGGCGAGCGGGGCGGGGGCGTGGACGCGCACCACCGGCGCCAGCGTGCGCGAGGTGCTGCGGCAGCAGCGGATCCGCCTGCGCGCCGGAGACAGGGTCGAGCCGCCCCTGGACAGCTTCCCTCGCGACGGCACGGTCATCCGGGTCATCCCCGCAGGAACCGTCCTTCCCTCGCACACCTTGCCCGTCCAGCCGTAGCGCGCAGCTGTTCGGCTAGCCCGCCACCGACGCTCCGAAGTCCGCGCCCTTGGCCGGCTCGTACGGCTTGAGCGCGCTGTCGTTGCGGCCCGCCGAGGACACCGTCCCGTAGCGGCCCGCGTCAGGCAGGCCCACGAAGACCTTGTTGCCGCTGAACGCCACCGATGACAGCCCCGGCGCGGGGATCGTCCGATCCTCGCCCTGGCCGGTCACCTGCACGCCGCTCGCCGAGCCGATCGCCAGCCTGCCGTCCTGCGCCGCGGCCAGCATCACCCCGGACACGCCGCGGATCGTCCTGCCCGTCTTCATGGCCGCGTCGAACAGCTGCACGTAACCGGCTCCCGGCGCGCTCACGGCCAGCCCGCCCCTGTCGCTGTAGGCCACCGCGTAGCCGTACCTGTCACCGGCGGTCTTGGTCGGCGAATCCCACTTCACGCTGGTCAGCGCGGGCGCCAGCACATCCTTCACCACCGTGATGGAGCCCGAGTCGATCTTGCCGCTGGCGACCTGACGGCCCGGTCCGTCGTCGTTCTCGTACGGCACGCCGACCGCGAGCCCGTTTCCCGACGTGAACGCCAGCGACCAGCCGAACTGGTCGCCCACCTCGGCGTTGCCCAGGACCCCTTCGGTGTCCTCCTGGATCCTGCGCAGCGCGCCCTCGCCCTTGCGCACGTACACCGAGCCCGCGTCCGCCAGCTGGGCCTGGTCCTCGTACGGCGCCCCGATCGCGACCAGGTCGCCCTTGGCGGCCAGCGACCAGCCGAAGTGGGCGTCACGCTGCGGCTCGGGGGCGAGCAGCCTCTTGGCCGGGGCGGCGTTCCCCCCGTACACCAGGTAGACGGCGCCGGCGTCCACGGTGCCGTTGACGTCGGCGTAGGGCGCGCCGACGACCAGGTCGGCGCAGCCGTCGGCATTGAGCTTGGTCAGGCGGACCGACCAGCCCAGCCCGTCGCCCTTCTGCGCGGGCACGTCGACCGGGATCACCTTGCCGGCCGAGATGATCGAGACCGTGTCGGCGAACGGGTCACCGACCGCCACGTCGTCCTGGCCGTCGCCGTCGAAGTCACTCGCGCCCGCCCTGGAGCAGTCGGCCGCCGCGTGCTGTACCGACGGGACCAGCGCCGTGGCCGCCAGCAGGATCGCCATGAGCGCCTTCACAGCCGCACCTCGATCTGCCGGCCGTTCCGCAGCATGGTGCCCGACAGGCGGGCCGGCTTGCGGGCGGGCTGCAGGTCGAAGACGAACACGCCGTCGATGCGGCCGCCCGGCACGAGGTTGTCCGGCAGCCTGGTCGAGACCGGCAGCGGATCGTGGCGGCCGTTGCGGTCGTCGATCAGGGTCAGGACCGGGGTGCCGAGCTGGGCCCGTTCACCGCCCGGGTTCAGCATCGTCCATCTGAGCAGGCACAGCTGGCCCTGCGTCGCGGCGGTGCCCTGGTAGTCCTTCAGCCCGCACTCAGGGGTGCTCGCCACGGTCAGGAACGGGCCGTCGAAGTCCTCGCTCAGCGCGAAGCGGCGGCCGACGTCGCTCGGGTGGTCCTGCGCCTGGGCTTGGTTCTGGGTGCTCGGCGTGGGGTGCGGGGCGTTGCGGGTCGTGGTGACGATCAGGATGCCCGCCGTGACGGCGATGGCCAGCACCGCCGCTGCCGCGGCTATCAGCCACCTCGTGCCGCGTGGTCTGGGGGGTTTGGGGGGCTCGGTGTCGGGCTGGCGTGGCGGGGTCGTGCCCGGGATCGCCCAGCGGGCCAGCTCCTCGCGTGCCTCCTGCTCCTCCCTGGCGATCCTGGCGGTATCGCCACGGGCTCCTCCCTTCGGAGCGGCGGAGCCGGGGTTCCGGGTGGTGTCGCTGGGGGGTGGGGTGGCGAAGGCGGCCGTGATGTCCGGGGTCTCGACCACGTTCTGGGGCGGCTTCCAGCCGGTCAGGACGTTGTCGGCGACCAGCGTGGGTGGGTCCGCCGCCGCGGGGCGTGCCGGGGCTGCGGCTCCGACCAGGGCCAGGAGCAGCTCCTGCGCCGTGGGGCGGTGGGAGGCGTCCATCGCCGTGGCCCGCCGTACGAGGTCATTGAGCGGCGCCGGCAGCGCGCCCAGGTCGGGGGGCGTGTTCAGGACTCGGGTGGCCAGCGTGATGGGGTCGCCGCGGCCGAAGGGGTGGCGGCCGTTGCCGGCGTAGGCGATCAGGCAGCCCCAGGCGAAGATGTCGGCGGCCGGAGTGACGGCCTGCCCGCGCACCTGCTCGGGGGCCCACCAGCCGGGGCTGCCGAGCAGCTCGCCCGACAGCGTGAAGCCGGTCTCGCGGTCGAGCGCCCTGGCGATGCCGAAGTCGATCACGCGGGGTCCGGACAGCGAGAGGATCACGTTCGCGGGCTTGAGGTCGCGGTGGACGAGTCCCGCCACGTGGATCGCGGCCAGGGCGGCGGCGACGCCTAACGCCACGCCGTGGAGTGGCCCCGGGTCGAGCGCCCCATATTTCACGATTTGATCGGACAAGGGGGTGCCCGCGATGTATTCGGTGACCATGTACGGGCGGCCGTCGGCGGTGTTGCCGTTGTCCAGGACCTGCGCCGTGCAGAAGGAGGCCACCCGGCGGGCGTTGTCGACCTCGGCGTGGAACCGGATCGCGAAACCCTCCTGGTTGGCGAACTCGGCCTTCACCACCTTGACCGCGACGAATCGCCCGGTTGGCGCCTTGGCCAGGAAGACCGTGCCCATGCCGCCCTCGCCGAGCCGCCCCAGCAGCCGGTACGGGCCGATCTCCCGCAGGTCGGTGGGACGGAGCGGGGCGGCGCCCGTTGGCTCCATCAGGGATGTCCCTTCGTCGTGCATCCCATCCTCCCCTTTAGATGCCCCCGTCCGCCATCACAGGTTCTTCGATGCGGGAGACTGGACGGATGTTGTCTACGTGGTTGAAATGATGAACCTGCTGGGGCCCGCGGAAATACGTAATTTGGCGGACAAGCTAGATCTTCGTCCGACGAAACGGCTCGGGCAGAACTTCGTGATCGACGCCGGGACCGTCCGGCGGATCGTCCGGGTGGCTTCCCTGTCGAGTGACGACGTGGTCATCGAGGTGGGGCCCGGGCTGGGGTCGCTCACGCTCGCGCTGCTGCCTGCTTCCGCGCACGTGGTGGCCGTGGAGATCGATCCGGTACTGGCCCGGCAGCTGCCGCTCACCGTGGCCGACCGGGGGCTCGCCGACCGGCTCACGGTGGTGAATCAGGACGCCCTACGTTTGACTTCCACCGATTTGTCGGACTTTTCCCCTACGGCGCTCGTGGCTAATTTGCCGTACAACGTTGCGGTGCCGGTGGTTTTGCACCTACTTGAGGTGTTGCCTTCGCTGCGCAAGGGCCTGGTGATGGTCCAGTTGGAGGTGGCCGACCGCCTCGCCGCGGCGCCCGGGTCCAAGGTGTACGGCGTGCCGTCCGTCAAGGCGGCCTGGTACGCCTCGGTACGGCGAGCCGGCCCCGTCGGCCGTTCGGTCTTCTGGCCGGTGCCGAACGTGGACTCCGGCCTGGTCTCCCTCGAACGCCGCCCGCCACCCGTCACCACTGCTACCCGCGAGGAGGTCTTCGCGGTGATCGACGCCGCCTTCTCACAGCGGCGCAAAACCCTGCGCGCGGCCCTGGCCACATGGGCCGGCACCCCCGCCCTCGCGGAACAGGCCCTCGTGGCGGCCGAGGTTTCCCCCCAAGCCCGGGGCGAGCAACTGGATGTAACAGCCTTCGCCCGAATCGCAGAACACAAACCCAAGCCGTAACCACGGCTGGCACACCCTTGCCCCACCTCCAACTTCGCCCCGCCTCACGGGTGACCCATCCGCGGCCTTCACAGGCGCCGGGTCGGCGAGACGGTGTACGGCGAAAGTCGGCGCCCTATACGGCGAGCAACCGAAGACCGGACCCACGGTGCCACGGTTTGGGTGGCCTTGCCGTACACCTGGTTGCGGGATTGGACGTACCAGGGGAGGGGACGGCTGGGCCGTACCGAAAAATCTTGGAAATCGTGCGGTGGGGACGTCGAAATCCTGATGGTGGCTACTACGTCCTGGGTGAGAGGCGCCCGACGGGGGCGCCGGGCCTGTGGGAGCACAGGATGAACATGCTGGAGACGTTGGTCAGTGGTGGCGCCTTCTTCGAGGGGCCACGGTGGCACGACGGCCGGCTGTGGGTGTCGGACTTCTGGCGGCACGAGGTGTACGCCGTCTCGCCGTCAGGGGACACCGAGACGGTCGCATCGGTGCCGGGCTCGCCATCCGGCCTGGGCTGGCTGCCCGACGGAAGCCTGCTGGTGGTCTCGATGACGGACAACAAGCTCCTCCGCGTACACGAGGGGGAGACCACCCTCTATGCCGACTTGTCGCCCGAAGGCCAAGTCGGCTGGATGAGCAACGACATGGTGGTCGACGCCCAGGGACGGGCGTACATCGGCACGATCGACTTCACCGGCCAGATCCCCCTGACGGACCTCCGCCGCGTGGACCCCGACGGCGCGGTCACAGTCGTGGCGAACGACATGGCCTTCCCCAACGGCCCCGCCATCACCCCGGACGGCAAAACCCTCATCGTCGCCGAATCCTGGGCCCAGCGCCTCACGGCCTTCACCCTGGAGCCCGACGGGGCCCTCACCGACCGCCGCATCTGGGCCGACCTGGCGGGAATCAGCCCCGACGGCATAGCCCTCGACTCCTCAGGCGCCGTCTGGGTCGCCGACGCCGGCGGCAACCGCGCCGTCAGAGTCCAGGAAGGCGGCCACCTCCTCGACGAGATCAGCACCGGCGACCTGGGCGTCTTCGCCTGCGCCCTGGGCGGCAACACCCTCTACCTCTGTACGGCCCCCACCTACGACCCAGCAGAGGCCGCCAAGAACCACCGAGCCCAAATCCTCACCACCCACGTCCCAACCCCCGCCCTCCCCTAAACCCCAGCAGCCCCACCGCCGTCCGCCACCCACCAGAAGCCGTATCCAACAACCCGCTCCAGGTCCAGAGCGCGTGCACCCCCGGAAGTCGTTGTCCACAGGCAGGCCGAACCGGCTCCCCCATCCACAGAACCGCGCTCGGCCGCCTGCGTCCCATGCCGCCCAACGCATCCTGAGCCTCCCGTAC
Source organism: Nonomuraea sp. NPDC050536 (assembly GCF_044457685.1). Taxonomy (NCBI): domain Bacteria; kingdom Bacillati; phylum Actinomycetota; class Actinomycetes; order Streptosporangiales; family Streptosporangiaceae; genus Nonomuraea; species Nonomuraea sp. NPDC050536. The sequence continues at coordinate 390,151 of NZ_JBITHD010000007.1, read as the reverse complement.
ACGCACCTCAAGGCTCAGGAGCCCCCATGACCGCACTCTCCCCACTGAGGCTGCTCACCTTCGGCGGCGGCCTACTCGCCGCACTCTCCGCCTTCCCCAGTACGGCTACCGCCACCGAACCCCCCACCAAGCCCCCAGCAACCCACCCCAAACAGACCTTCCAGCCGGAACCCACCCGAAACCCAGCCAGCTGCTACGCCACGATCACCCTCCCCGCCACTTACACCCGCTGGTTCCCCCCTTACGCCCACTGGTTCGCTGCCTACGCCCCCTGGCACGAGCCCAACACCAACACCTGGCCGCCCAGCAACACAATCGCTCACCCAGGCCCAAGCGCCGCGATCACTCACCCAGGCCCCAACACCACACTCACTCAGCCAGCTCCCACCACCGCGATCACTCACCCAGACCCAAGCACCGCAACCACTCACCCAGCAGAGCGCCACGCCACCGGATCACATGCCACCCGGCCGGATGCCCTGACAGCTCGTGCCACCCACACCCAGGGCGCCGATCCCCAACTGGAGCCTTACCTCCACAACCCCCACGCGACGTTCCGCCTACTCGTCACCCTCCCGCCCCACTCCTGCAGACACCGCTTGGACGAGGCCCTCACCCGCGTGGGCGTCCACCGCATCCCACCCACCGCCATCCCCCCATGGCTGACCCGCTGGTCCATGCCCACTAGCGAAAACCCAGCAGGCCCCTCCGAACCCTCCAGATCCCCAGAGGTATCAAGCACGGCCGCATCTCAATCGCCCCCGAGCACCACCGCCACCTCAACGGGCGCGCTCCAGAACGCACCTGGCCAGAGCACCCCCGACCAGAGCACGCCCAGCCAGAGCACCCCCGACCAGAGCACGCCCAGCCAGAACGCACCCGACCAGAACACGCCCAACCTGAAGCACACGACCACGCTCCCGCCGAGCGGCAAGAGCCCGGCCACCCCGCAATCAGGCGGCCGAAGGGCCACGCTCGAGAAGCCCAGCAAAAAGGGCGACATCGCCGTAACCGCGGCGCTCGAAAAGCTGGGCACGCCGTTCTCCTGGGGCGGCGGCGCCCCCACCGGCGCCACCCTGGGGATAGGCCGAGGCGCCCACACCACTGGCTTCGACTGCAGCGGCCTAACCCTCTACGCCTGGTCCAAAGCAGGCGTCCACCTGGCCCACTACACGGGCACCCAATTCCGCCAGGGCCGCAGAGTAGCCCTCAAGGACCTACGCCCAGGCGACCTCCTCTTCTTCGGCGGCGGCAAGGGCGACCCCACCCACGTAGGCCTCTACCTAGGCCACGGCCTCATGATCCACGCCCCCAAAACCGGCGACGTAGTCCGCAAAACCCGCTTCATAGACTCCCCCTACTACCGCCCCCGCTACCGAGGCGCCACCCGCCCCACGTAACCCACCCAGCCACCTCGGACACCCACGTCGTCCTCGATCACCCACGTCGTCCTCGGGCACCCACATCAGGACGTCCGGCCCGCGCATCCAGGGGGTTTACTGGGCGCGCACCTTGCGCGTGCCCGATCACCCCACCTCGGTCACGCCCGAGCCGCTCATCCGAGTCCGCGAGCCCCACCTCGGCTACGTTCGAGCGCGCGCCCGGAAGTGCCCAAGTCGCCCGACCCGGAGCTGTCCGATGCGCACCTGGTCCACACGTGCGCTCCTCTAACCTGGGGCATGATCGCGGCCCCGACCCGGGCGTGACCGTCTTCCCGGCCCGGGCATGATCGCGCTCCCGATTCGGGCGTGGACGCGTCTCTAATCCGGGCGCGATTGGCCTCCGTGATAGGCGTGGCCGCGTCCGCGACCAGGGCGTGATCGCGCTCCGGGTCAGCGCGTGACCGTGTCCCCGACCGGGGCATGATTGCGTTCCCGATCCAGGCAGGGCTGCGGGCGCGACGTGGACGCGTCTCTAGTCCAGGCGCGATCGATTCTCCGACATGGGCGTGAGCGCGTTCCCGATCCGGGTGTGGCCGCGTGCGCGACGTGGACGCGTCTCTAATCCGGGCGCGATCGATTCTCCGACATGGGCGTGATCGCGTCTTAGCTCGATGGATCACGCTGCTCCGTGGACGTGATCGCCTGCTGTACCCGACGTGTTTGAGTCGGCGAGCACCTGGTGCTTCGGCGAGAACCGCGTTGGGGCACTAGCCGCACCCTCCTCGCTCAACGGGTCAGGGCAAGGAGGGTGCTCAAATCCGAGCGTTGGAGGGCCAGAGGGATGCCTGGTGCGCGCGAACTGGGGGTAGGTGGCCGAGTTCATGTCCCCAGCTGGGGAGCGTCAGGCGGCTTCGATGCCGAGGTGGGTCTTGTGATGGGTTGGGGTGTCGATCTCGTCGAGGACGGCGAGGGCGAAGTCCGCGTAAGTGATCCGGCTGTCCGCATCTCCCGGGGCCAGGCGGTAGCGGCCGGTCGGCGTGCCGTCGTGGTCGAAGTCGCCGGCAGGGCTGAGCACCACCCAGTCGACCGGGGTGGTGGTCTCCCGGAGTACTCGCATGCCTGCCTCATGTCCCAGGTAGAAGGAGCGGTACTCCTGCGGGTACCCCGGCGTGTCCATGAGCGGAACTCCGGAGGCGTCATTGAGGAGGGAGGCGAGGCCCACGGTCACCAGCCGGTCGACGGCCGCTCTGGTGAGGCCGTCGAGCGTGGCCCGGGCAGCCGAGCTGAAGAAGGCGTCGAAGTCCGCGTTGAGGTCGGCTGTGGAGTTGACGGCGGCGTCGTGCCCCTTGGCCAGGCGTGCGATGGCCTCCACGTCCGTGACGTCCCCCGCAACGATCTCTACACCGTCAGACGCGAGGTCCGCGTGCTTCGAGGGGTCTCGGACGACCGCGGTGACCCGATGGCCGCGGCGTACCGCCTCGTGGATGATGGCGCGCCCGCCCCTGCCGCCCGCTCCGAATACGATGATCCTGCTCATGCTTCACCTGCTTTCCCGCGAGCCGAACCCACGTCGACCCGATGCACGGGACGGTACAAACCCACCCAGTTACCTCCAGGGAACCTCGCCAGGCCCACCGAATCCCCACACGGCGTCACCGCACCTCGCCCTGGCTCCAGGGACCTCGCCTGACCTAGCGACGCTCGCCCCGGCTCCAGGAGGGTCACGCCAGCGAACTCGCCCTGGGGCGTGGAGTCTCGCCAGGCCCAACGAAGTTGGCTCCGCTCCAGCGAATGCCCGATCCAGGCGCACCGCCAGGTTCCGCGAAGCTCGTTCCGGGGGCGCCGCCAGGTTGGGCGAAGCTCGTCTGGTCCGGGGGCGCTGCCAGGTTGGGCGAAGCTCGTTCCGGGGGCGCTGCCAGGTTGGGCGAAGCTCGTCTGGGGTGTGGGGGTCGCAAGGTGTCGGCGAAGCTGGGCTGGCTCCGGTGGAGCGTGCCAGGGTCCAGGGGGCCACCAGGTTGGGCGAAGCTTGTCCCTGGTCCGGGGTGGCATGCCGTACGGCATGGTGGGGGCGCTGGGTGCTCGCTTGCCTTGGCTGTTGGTGGCCTTGCTTGGCTTCGGTGGATTTTGCGTGGTTACGGCGAAGCTCGGGCGATCCCGGGGCCTTTGGATTTCGTGGGTGGGCGGACCTTCGCTGTCTCGTGTGGGCGTCGGGGGTGGGTGGTTAGGGTGAGGGCATGAGGGAGCCGCTTGATCCGGATATGTTCGATCCGCTCTGTCCGTCCGATCTCATGCCGATTCGGATCGGGGACAAGTGGGCCGGGATGATCATCCGGTGTCTGGAATCCGGGCCTCGGCGGTTCTCGGAGCTGCGAGTCCCGCTTCGGGGGATCACGGCGAAGGTGCTCACACAGTCGCTGCGGGGGCTGGAGCGCGCCGGCTTCGTGGCGCGGACGGTGCACGACGACGGCATGCGTGTCGAGTACGAGCTCACGGGCCTCGGTCGGAGCATGATCGAGCCCATCAACGCCGTCTGTGCATGGGCCGAGGAGCACTGGGACGAGCTCATCGACGCCCGCGAGGCCGCCACCCTCGACCGAACGGGCTGAGCCTCCGGCCACGGTCGACAGCCAGAGCTCAGCTTCACAGCGCGCGCCGTGCCCCGCGCGCCGTGCCCCGTATCCCGCGCCCCGTATCCCGCACGTCGTGCCCCGTGCGCCGTAACCTGCGCGGGGTACGGCGCGCAGGGCTTGGGCTGCGGAGCGCGAGCAATGCCTTGAGTTCCGCGAGCCCGGTTTCGCGCCCGGCCGCTGCTGGGGCAGCTTGTCACCGTCGGCTGCCTCAGCCGCGTTGGGTCACGTGGTGACAGCCTCGATCTGGGGGTTCGGTCTATTCGGGGATGATTGCTATTGCGTCGATCTCCACGAGCGCGCCCGGGCGGCCGTGTCCTGCGGTGGAAACGACTGTGATGGCTGTGCGGTGGTCGCCCCATACTGATCGCGACGCCGCGTATCCCACCTGTGCGTCCACCCCATTGACGAGGTAGATGTTGAGCTTGACGACATGCTCGGGACCGGTACCCGCGGCAGCAAGGACACTCAGCACGTTCTGCATTGCCTGAGCGGTTTGCGCCTCAATTCCGTCGAGCAGTTTTCCGGTGCTGTCGCTGCCGAGCTGGCCGCCAACGTAGAGCGTCCGGGCAGCGGGTGCGATCACGCCCTGCGTGAAGGCAGGGCTGTAAAGCAGTTCTTCAGGGTCGAGATGGGTCGTCTTCATGGTCATGAGTCCTTCCTGGATGTGTGCAGGTAGAGGTCGCGCAGCAGGCAGACCTCGGACAGGTGGTGGATCAGCTCGCGGTTGATGTGCAGCACCAGAGCGGCCATGGGCAGCTCGGGGTAGGGCTCCTTCGGGCCGACCGGCACCCGGAGTCCGGCCTCGCCGAGGCCGCGTACCCCGTTCAGCCAGACGTCGAGCTGGGCCTCGAGCTGGTCGAGCGCGGTGGCCGCGCTGCCGGCGTACTCCCAGCTGTCGTACGAGGCCGCCGGCGCGCCGAAGTGCGCCGCGTTGCGCGCGGCGAGCACGCCGACGATGACGTGACCGAGTCGCCAGGCGATCGTGGTGAACGGCGCGGGGACCGGCACGGGGGAGGCGTGGTCAATCGTGAAGTCCCCGGCACCGAGCTGCCGGGGCGCGGTCGAAGTGCCGCGCGGCCGCACGCTCCAACCGTCCGGCGCCGGCGACCAGAAGTACTCCTCGTCGGTGAGCCCGTCGAGCCGGGCTCGAAGCTGAAGGTTCCAGTGGAACTCCCACTGCTCGCGCAGCGTCCTGTTCCAGTCGAGTTCGTCTGCGTCCATGGAGCCACCCTCGCGCCCCTAGCGGACAGTATCGGTCCGCTATCTCTGGCAGGCTGGCTCCATGGTTGACGAGCGGGGCACGACGGAGCGCGTGCTCACCCTGCTCGGCCTGCTGCAGCAGCGCCAGGTCTGGACCGGCCCGGAGCTCGCCGACCGGCTCGGGGTCACGCCGCGCACGGTACGGCGTGATGTCGAGCGGCTGCGCACCCTCGGCTATCAGGTGCATGCCGGCCAGGGCGTCGGCGGCGGCTACCAGCTCGGCCCGGGGCAGGACCTGCCGCCGCTGCTGCTCGATGACGAGGAGGCGATCGCCACCGCGGTCTCGCTGCTCGCCGGCGCGGGTGGCGCGGTCGCAGGCGCCGGCGACGCCGCGCTCCGGGCGCTGACCAAGCTCGACCGGGTGCTGCCCACCAGGCTGCGGCATGAGGTGCGCGCGCTGTCCGGTTCGGTGGAGTCCTTCGGCGGCGGCCGTACGCCGGTCGACCCCGAGGTGCTCATGACGCTGGCCAGAGCCTGCCGCGACGAGGTCGAGGCCGGCTTCGACTATCCGTCCGGGAACGAGATGCGACCACGGCGGGTCGAGCCCTACCGCCTGGTCGCCTCCGACCGGCGCTGGTACCTCCTCGCCTACGACCTCGATCGCGACGACTGGCGCAGCTTCCGCGTCGACCGGATGACCGATGTGTCCGCACGGACGTGGCGCTTCCGCCCGCGCGCGGCGCCCGACGCGGCCACGTACGTGCAGGAGAGCGTGGCGAGTCGCGTCTACCCGCACCAGGCGCGCTTCCTCGTGCACGCGTCGGCCGACACGGTGCGCGCGCAGATTCCGGCGGCGGCGGCCGTCGTAAGACCGCGAGGGATCGAGCTCTGCGAGGTGCTCAGTGGCGGCGGCAGCCTCGACTTCGTGCTCATGCACGTGCTCCTGCTGGGGCACGACTTCGAGGTACTCGACCCTCCGGAGCTGGGGAGACGCTGTCGCGCGCTGGCGGAGAGACTGCTGTCGGCCGGTGCGACGATCTCGCCGGCGCCGGACACGGAGCAGTCATGAGCCACGCCCAGGAGCGGCACGGTGTCAGAGCTGTGCGCAGGTGGTGACGAGGACGGAGACCAGGGACGCCAGGAGGGCCTGGTCCCGGGGGAGGGTGGGCTCGTACTCGTACTCGGTGATGCCCAGGCCGGCGATCTCGAAGCGGTCACTCAGGCCCTTCACCAGGGACAGCAGCCGGTCCGGCTGGAGGCCGCCGGGAGCGGGGCAGCCGACCGAGGAGAACGTGGCGGGGTCAAGGACGTCCAGGTCGATGTGGATGTAGACCGCCGAGGGGGACAGGTCGGCGACCCTCTCGATGAGGGAGGCGGGATCGGGCAGATGGTGCATGCCGGACTCCGCGATGAACGCCGACTCGGCGGGATCCAGGTCGCGTACCCCGGCCAGCACGACCCGGCGGGGATCGAGAGGCTGGGAGGGCACCAGCTCAGCAGGACCCTCGCCCGTCAAAGCACGAAGGACCATGCCGTGGAAGGCGCCGGAAGGAGACGACGAGGGCGTGTTCAGGTCGCCGTGGGCGTCGAACCAGACGACGACCAGGCCGTCGCCGTAACGCCGGTGGGCTGCTGCGATGGGTTCGAGTTCCACGCCGCAGTCGCCGCCCGCCGTGAAGGCGAACCCGGATTCCGGAAGGGCCTGCCGTACCCGGGAGGCGGTGTCGGACAGTGACTCCGAGACCTCGACGCGGACCCGTCGCGCGTCCGGGGCCATGTCGGCCAGCAGCCGCGCGCCCTCGACGAGCCGCCGCGCGGTGGGCGAACTCGAGCCGCGCCACTGGGGAACCTCGATCACCGTGGTGTAGGACATGGAACCAATAGTGTCCGAAAACCCGACAGAACACCCATGCTGCATCGCGCCCTCCTCGATCCGCACCGAGAAGGTGGCCGCGCAGATGCCCGCCAAGAATCGCCGCCACGCACCCGCTGCGCCGCTGTTTGCGCGTCCAGGATTCCGCGGGAGACCACGTTGAAGCCGGAGGTCCCCGTGTTCCTGGCCTCCGACGCGTCGGGCTGACGATCGACGTGGCAGGAGGCCGGATCACGAACTGACGCAGGACAGGACGAGCCCCGATACGATCGATCGGTGAGTTCGGTGACCGTGAGGGTGCCCGCGAAGGTCAACGTGCAGCTGTCTGTGGGGCCGTTGCGCGATGACGGCTTCCACGACCTGGTCAACGTCTTCCACGCCGTCTCGATCTACGACGAGGTCGTGGCCGCCGAGGCCGAGAAGATCACCATCCGGGTGGAGGGCAGGCAGGTCGACCAGGTGCCGCTCGACGAGAGCAATCTGGCGATCCGGGCGGCCAGGGCGCTGGCCAAGCACGCGGGCCGCACCTTCGGCGCCGACCTGCTGATCCGCAAGTCGATCCCGGTCGCGGGCGGCATGGCCGGCGGCAGCGCCGACGCGGCCGGCGCGTTGGTGGCCTGCAACGAGCTGTGGGGGCTCGGCCTGCCCCGCGAGGACCTCATGGAGATCGCCGCCGACCTGGGCAGCGACGTACCCTTCGCCCTGCTCGGCGGCACCGCGGTCGGCACCGGCAGGGGCGAGCGGCTGACCCCGCTCGAGACGAGCGGCACCTTCCACTGGGCCTTCGCCTTCGCCGACGGCGGCCTGTCGACGGCCAAGGTCTACGCCGAATGCGACCTCATGCGCGAGGCCACCGGCGTCCACGTCGGCTGGCCCCAGGTGGACGACGCCCTCGTCGAGGCCCTCCGCACGGGCGACGCCCGCGCGCTCGGCGCCCGGCTGCACAACGACCTCCAGCCCGCCGCGATCATGCTGCGCCGCTCGCTGGCCCGCACCCTCGAGGCCGGACGCCAGCTCGGCGCCCTCGGCGCGATCGTCTCCGGCTCGGGCCCCACCTGCGCCTTCCTCGCCACGGACGCCGCCCACGCCCGCGACCTGGCCATCTCCCTCGCCGCCACCTGCCGCACCGCCCTCCCCGCCACCGGCCCTGCCCCCGGCGCCATGATCATCTAATCCGCTTCTTGTGATCGCCCCTTCCTCGTGATCACCTGATCCACCACTCTCTTCTTGTACGGCTCTCTTCTTGTACTGCGAGTCTTTTCTTGTACGGCGAGGCCGCCCCTCCGGCCGCCCTCCGCACACCGGTTGCTGACCCGCGCCCGGCGCTTCCGGCGAGTCGGTGACACTGACCCGCCGTCACGGCGCTTCGAGATCGTGGCAGCCCGGCCCTGGGCTTTCCGCCGTTCAGGGCGCCGAACTCCGCCGTCCCCCTCCTCGCCGCCGCGGCGCCCGGCAACCCACGAGGGAAGGCGCATCACCGATTCCGCGTCCGCCCTCCCGCGCCGGGGCCGGCGAGGAGGAGCACGGTGGTCGTCCGGCGCCTTGTACGGCGGGTCGGGGGACCGTGGGGGCGGGCTAAGTTGACCCCGCAGGTACTGGCCGCGATCGCCTTCCGAGGCGGCACTCGCACCCAGACGCTGTTGGAGGCGCTGGCCATCCTGCGCGGTCCTGAGAAGGACTGGGTGAGTTCAGTGAGCTCGGCCGTGCCGGCCACCGACCCCATGACACCGACAACCGTGTCGCGACGGCGAAGGTACTGGCCAAGCTGGGGGATCCGCGGGGTGCTGCCCTGCTCGCCGCGCTGGCCACGTGGGCTACCGCTGTGTGATTGGGCGACGAAGGCGCTGGCCACCTGCGGGCGGTGGAATCGGTAGCGAGGGTGCGGTCGGAATATGGGAGAGGCTGCGCCTCGATCTCGGGGCGGATGTCAGGCACCGCGACCTGCGGAACATGGGCAGTCGTGGGACGGCGCCTGACCTATCGATCGGTGTCCGCAGCCTCGCGACGAGGGTCTCCACGATGAGTAGGCATCCAATACAGGCTGCGGGATTTGCCCGAGCGCGACCGCACCAGTCCGCCGGTGCGGGCACGCCCGGGCTGCACTGTCAGCCAGTGATGAGCTTGACGGTGTAGTCCAGCGTGGTTCCCTGAACCTGGAAGGTAGCGGTCTGCCCGTTCTGGGCGTACGTGATGAGCGTGTCGCCAGATTCGTTCTCGCCCCCGTCAGCGTGAACCCGCGGCCTCACCGGTGCGCCTACCGGGACATTGCTCTGGTCGAGATTGATCACGCGGGACTGGTTGATCGGGTAGCTGGGAGAGTCGGGCGTGCCTTCTACGAACTGGCCGGTGTTCGGGTCGATGAACTCCGGGTTGAAGTACATGACGAAGCCCGCGTCGTTCACGCAAGCGATACTTTGGTATTCAAGCATTTGTCCCCCTTGGTCGTTGTGAACGCATCTGATCGCGCCCTTCCTTGCGATTCCCCCTGGAGAGCGGTAGGTCGTGTGGGCCTTGTCAGGGTTCGGTGAGCAGATCGTCAAGACTTATGGATCAAGATCTTGTGGGTGTGCAGGCGCGCGTCGGCGCCGCGGTGACGGCGGCCCTTGAGCTCGGGGAAGGTCCCGATCCAGGACGTTCTTGACGGTGCGCACCTGAGCGGTGGCCGGGGCGCGGACCTGCCGGGCGGGCAGCGGCTTGGTCGGGTCGCCGTGGCGCAGCACGGATACCACGGCGATCCCGGGACCGGGGTGCCTGCGTAATGAAGCGCCGTGGCGGCGAGCAACTGGCATCGACTCGCCAGAAGCGCCGGGTGCGGGCCATCAGCCGAAGTGCGGTGGGCGGTGGGTGGCGGCGGCTTTGCCGTAAAGGCGACAGACCTTTCGAGCCATAGAGCGCCAGAGCCGAGCGACTGGCTCGAGGTGTATCGGAGCGCATCGTGGCGACGTATACCCTTGGGGAGCGATGAATCTGGTCAATCTCGAGGTTGTTTCCCATGCCTATGGGCCCAAGCCGCTGCTCCGTGACGTCTCACTAGGTGTCGAGGAGGGAGAGCGGATAGGGGTCGTTGGGCGCAACGGTGGTGGTAAGACCACGTTGATGTCGGTGATCGCCGGTGGCGTGCGACCCGACAGCGGGCGCGTCACACATACGCGCGGGCTGCGGATCGGGTTCCTGACCCAGCACGACGGGCTCGAGCCGGGCCTGGCCGTGCGGGAGCTGGTGCTGGACGGCAGGGCCGAGCACGAGTGGGCCGGCGACCAGCGCATCAGGGAGATCCTGGCCAACCTGATCGGCGACCTGGACCTGGACGCCAAGGTGGGCGATCTGTCGGGCGGCGAGCGCAGGCGTACGGCGCTGGCGCGGCTGCTGATCGACGACCACGACCTGATCATGCTGGACGAGCCGACGAACCACCTCGACATCGAGGCGATCGCGTGGCTGGCGGCCCACCTGGCGGCTCGCAAGAGCGCGCTGCTGGTGGTGACGCACGACCGGTGGTTCCTGGACGCAGTCTCCACCAGGACGTGGGAGGTCGTCGACGGCCGGGTCGAGCGCTACGAGGGCGGTTACGCCGCCTACGTGCTGGCCAAGGCCGAGCGCGCGAGGATCGCGCAGGCCGCCGAGGAGCGCCGCCAGAACCTCATGCGCAAGGAGATCGCCTGGCTGCGCCGTGGCCCGCCCGCGCGTACATCGAAGCCGAAGTTCCGGATCGAGGCCGCCCAGGCGCTGATCGCCAACGAGCCGCCGCCGCGCGAGAACGTGGAGCTGATGCGCTTCGCCGCCGCGCGCCTCGGCAGGACCGTCTACGACCTGGAGGGCGTCACCCTGCACGCCGGCGGTCCGGGCAGCGGGCCGCTGGTGCTCGACGGCACCACCTGGCAGTTCGGCCCCGGCGACCGCATCGGGCTGATCGGCGTGAACGGCTCGGGCAAGTCGACGGTGCTGCGGCTGCTGTCGGGCACGGTCAAGCCCGACTCCGGCCGCGTCGTGACGGGCAAGACGGTACGGCTGGCGCACCTGTCCCAGGAGCTGGCCGAGCTGGACCCGACCCGGCGGGTGCTGGAGACGGTCGAGGAGATCCGCAAGTACATCACGGTCGGCAAGCGGGAGTGGACGGCCTCCCAGATGCTCGAGCGCCTCGGGTTCAAGGGCGACGCGCAGTGGAAGATGGTCGGCGACCTGTCCGGCGGCGAGCGGCGGCGCCTGCAGCTGCTGCGCCTGCTCATGGACGACCCGAACGTGCTGCTGCTCGACGAGCCCACCAACGACCTCGACATCGAGACGCTCAACGAGCTGGAGGACCTGCTCGACGGCTGGCCCGGCACGCTGGTGCTGGTCAGCCACGACCGCTACTTCCTCGAGCGGGTGACCGACCGGTGCGTGGCGCTGCTCGGCGACGGCCGCCTGTCGCTGCTGCCCGGCGGGGTCGACGAATATCTGGAACGGCGGGCCGCGGGTGCCGCGGTGACGGCGAGGGTCGGCTCAGCCCCCACAATTCCCGAAAAATCCGGGGAAGTCGTGGCGAGTCCGGGCATGTCGGCCAAGGAGGAGCGCGAGCTGCGCAAGGAGCTCAACCGCCTGGAACGCCAGCTGGACAAGCTCTCCGACCAGGAGTCCAAGCTGCACGCCGCGATGGCCGAGGCCGCCGACGACTACAACAAGCTCGGCACTCTGGACACGCAGCTCAGAGACGTGCTCGCGCAGAAGGACACGATCGAGGCCGAGTGGCTGGAGGCCGCCGACCGCCTCGGCGACTAGCCTCCCGCCTCACGAAGCGTCGAAGGGCGCGAGCAGCGTGCGCAGCAGCCCCGCCAGCGCGGCCCGCTCGGACGCGTCGAGTGCCGACAGTAGCTCGTGCTCGCGCCGCAGCAGGTCGGAGAAGGCCGCGTCGACCCGGGCGACGCCTGTGTCGGTGAGCGAGACGAGCACCCCGCGCCGGTCCTCCGGGTCGGGACGGCGGCGCACCAGCCCGGCCTGGGCCAGGCGGTCGATGCGGTTGGTCATCGTGCCCGAGGTGACCAGCGTGGCCCGCAGCAGCGCCCCGGGCGACAGCTCGTACGGCTTGCCAGCCCGCCGCAGCGCGGTCAGCACGTCGAACTCCCACGGCTCCAGGTCGTGCTCGGCGAAGGCGGCACGCCTGGCCCGGTCCAGGTGCTTGGCCAGCCGCGACACGCGCGAGAGCACCTGGAGCGGCGCCACGTCCAGATCGGGCCGCTCGGTCTGCCAGGCCGCGACGAGGCGGTCGACCTCGTCCCGTGAATCCTCCGTCATGACATCAAGTCTACTGTCTTGACATCGAGATACATATCTCGATACCAATTATCTTTATGTCAAGAGATATCTGGGATCCCGCGACCTACGCCAGATACGCCGACGAGCGGTCAAGACCGTTCTTCGATCTCCTGGCGCGGGTGCGTGCCGACGATCCAGATTATGTCGTGGACGCGGGTTGCGGCACCGGGGAACTCACCGTCGAGCTGGCCAGGCGCTGGCCGGGGGCGAGCATCGACGGTTTCGACTCCTCACCCGCCATGATCGCAAAAGCCAGGGAGCTCGGCGCGACGCCACGCTTCTTCGTCACCGACGTGACCATGTGGCGCCCCGACCGGCCCGTCGACGTCCTGATCTCCAACGCCGTCCTGCAGTGGGTGCCCTCCCACCGTGACCTGCTCGAGCACTGGGTCGACGCGCTCAGCCCCGGCGGCTGGCTGGCCTTCCAGGTGCCGGGCAACTTCGACGCGCCCAGCCACCTGGCCATCCGCGAGCTGTGCCGCTCGCCCCAGTGGGCCGCGCGCCTCGGCGACTACGACCGCGGCAGCCCCGTCGACGACCCGACGGGCTACCTGGACCAGCTCAGCGACCTCGGCTGCCGCGTCGATGCCTGGGAGACCACCTACATCCACGTGCTCCACGGCGACGACGCCGTCCTGCGGTGGATCTCCGGCACCGCGCTGCGCCCGATCTTCGACCGGCTGGACGAGGACGAGCGTGAACGCTTCACCGCCGAGCTGGCCGTACGGCTCGATGAGGCGTATCCGCCGAGGAAGTACGGCACGCCGTTCCCCTTCCGTCGCATCTTCGTGGTGGCACAGAAATGATCAAAGCAATTCATCATGTCCAGCTGGCCGCGCCTCCGGGCAGCGAGCCGCAACTGCGGGAGTTCTACCAGGGCGTGCTCGGGCTGCGAGAGGTGCCCAAGCCGCCCGAGCTGGCCAAGCGGGGCGGCGCCTGGTTCCGCGGCGACGGTGTCGAGGTCCACCTGGGCATCGAGGAGGACTTCCGCCCGGCGCGCAAGGCGCACCCGGCCTTCCTCGTGGACGAGCTTCCCGAGGGCGCGGAGGTCGATCTGCTTTTCCCCGGATATCGCCGCATCTACCTCAGCGATCCCGTCGGTAACCGCATCGAGCTCCTACAAAGGCTCACCTAGCGGTGGCAGTATGGGGCTAAATCGGACTTTTGTGAGGTGCTGTGGGCATCGAGATCGAGGACAAGTTCGACGTACCGCCTGACTACGCCGTGCCTGACCTGAACGGGCTCGCGGAGGTCGTGGGCCCCAAGGGCTATCAGCTCGTGGCGCTCTACTACGACACCCCCGACCTGCGGCTGGCCACCCGCGGTGTGACGCTCAGACGCAGGCGGGGCGGCTCCGATCCCGGCTGGCACCTCAAGCTGCCCAAAGCCAAGGGGGTCAGGCAGGAGATCACCTACCCCCTCACCCGCAGCACCAGGACAGTCCCCGATGAGCTGGCCGAGCTCGTGCGCGCCTACACCCGCGGCGCCGAGCTGCAGGCCGTGGCCGAACTCGACACCCGCCGCAACGTCAGCATCCTGGTGGACGGCGAAACCAGGCTCCTCGAGGTCGCCGACGACCGCGTCAAGGGCACCGTCCTCGGCGACGAACCCCGGGTGGAGCGCTGGCGCGAGGTCGAGGCCGAGCTTCTGGCCGGCGAGGCGCCGCTGCTGGCCAAGGTCGGCAAGCGCCTGCGGAAGGCCGGCGCCACGCCCGCGGAAAGCGCCAGCAAGCTGGCCAGACTCCTCCAGCCGCCCGCCCCGCGCCGCGTCCCCACCGAGCCCGGTACGGCCGGCCACGTCCTCGTGGACTACCTCGAGTCGCAGGTCGCCGCCCTGCTCTCCCAGGATCCCCGGGTACGGCGCGCCGAGGACGACGCCGTGCACCAGATGCGCGTGGCCTGCCGTAGGCTCCGCAGCGCGCTGAAGGCCTTCAAGAGCCTCCTCGGCGACACCCAGGCGCTCCAGGACGAGCTGCGCTGGCTCGGCAACGTCCTGGGCGAGGCCCGCGACCTGGAGGTGATCAGGAACAGGTTCGCCCGCCACCTGGAAGGCCTGGCCCCCGAGCTGGTCACCGGCCCGATCGCCACCCGGCTCGGCGACGACCTGAACGAGCGCGAGCAGCAGGCCTACGAGCGGATCAAGGAGACCCTCAGCGGCGAGCGCTACTACGCCCTGCTCGAGGACCTCGACGCGCTGATGGCCGATCCCGGCCTGCGCAAGCCCGCCCGCAAGCCCGCCGACGACACCCTCAGCGGCGTCGCGGCCACCAACTGGAACCGCGTCACCAAGGCCTACGACACCGCGCAGGCCGTGGAAGACCCCGAGCGGCGCGAGATCGCCATGCACGACGTGCGCAAGGCCGCCAAACGCGCCCGTTACACCGCCGAGGCGCTGCAGCCCACGCTCGGCAAGGGCATGGGCAGGCTGGCCAAGCACGCCGAGGCCGTCCAGGACATCCTCGGCCTGCACCAGGACGGCGTGGTCGCCCAGGAGGTGCTGGCCAAGGAGGCCGAGAGCGCCCGCGAGGCCGGCGAGGACACCTTCACCTACGGTCTGCTCATCGGCATCGAGCGCGGCGCCGCAGAACGCGCGCACGAGGAGTTCCCGCGAGTCTGGGCGGAGACCTTGCAAGCTGTTAGGAAGGTTGTATGACTGACCTACCGGTGATCCCCTTCGACCGAAGTGACCCCCTCGACGTGCCCGTCGCCTACCGCGAGCTGCGGCACAAGGAACGCATCGCCCGGGTCCGCACCCGGGCGGGCGACGAAGTCTGGCTGGTGAGCGGCTACGAGGACGCCAGAGCGCTGTTCGCCGACGCCCGGATGGGCCGCTCGCATCCCAAACCTGAGGAGGCGGCCAGGATCTCGGGCTCGGCGCTGCTCGGCGGCCCGCAGGGCGACTTCGAGACGGAGAAGGCCGACCACGAGCGGATGCGCAAGCTGTTCGTCCGCTCCTTCTCCGCCCGCAGGATGAAGGCGCTGAGCGAGCACGTGGGAGGCCTCGTCGACGGCCTCCTCGACGACCTCGCCGCCCAGACGCCGCCCGTCGACCTGCACCAGGAGTTCTCCTTCCCGCTGCCCGTCTACGTCATCTGCGAGCTGCTCGGCGTGCCGTTCGACGACCGCGGCTACTTCAGCGAGGTCTCCACCCGGATGGGCAGCATGGACGAGGCCGTCGGCATGGCCGCCCGCGAGGAGATGGGCGGCTACATGGCCCGCCTCATCGACGCCAAACGCCACGACCCGGGCGAGGACGTGCTGTCGGACCTGGTCGACGTGATCGACGACGATGGCACCATCGCCCAGCTCGCGGGCGGGCTGCTGTTCGCCGGCCACGAGACCACCGTCAACCGCATCGACTACGGCGTGCTGCTCCTGCTCCACTTCCCCGCGCAGCTGGCGATGCTCAAGGCCGACCCCGGGCTCGCGCCCGCCGCCGTCGAGGAGATCCTGCGCATGGGATCGCCCGGTCTGCACGGCATCCCCCGCTACGCCAGGGAGGACGTCGAGATCGGCGGCATCACCATCAAGGCCGGGGAGGCCGTCGTCCTGACCACCAACGCCGCCAACAGGGACGAGACCGCCTTCGACCACCCCGACCTGTTCGACCTGCACCGCAGCCAGGACAACCCGCACCTCGGCTTCGGCCACGGCGCGCACTTCTGCATCGGGGCCAGCCTGGCCAGGGTCGAGCTCACCGCCGTCTTCGAGCGGCTCTTCCAGCGACTGCCCGACCTGGAGCTGGCCGTACCGTTCGAGGAACTGCGGATGAACAGCGACCGGCTCACCGGGGGCGTCAAGGAGCTGCCGGTCAGGTGGAGTACCGCTCCACGCTGACCACCTGGGCGCCCAGCCGGTGCAGCACGGCGAAGGCGCCCTTGCGCAGGTGCACGTCCTTGCCGCTGAGCGTGTGGATCACGTGGGGGAGCACCTTGCGGTGGCTGCACACCGCCGCGGGCACGGAGATCTCGCCGACCAGCGCCGGGGTCTTGTCGCTGTCCTGGTGCTCCTCACTCAGCAGCGGCTCCAGCCGCATGTCGGCGGAGTACGGCTCCAGCGTCTGCACGCAGCGCAGGCTGGGCGAGCTGAGCAGCAGCTCGGGACGATAGGCGGGCAGCACCTGCGCGATCGTGGCGGCCTGCGCCCTGCCGACGCTGTCCACCGGGCGCAGGGCGTCCTCGCCGGTCCAGTCCTGGCGGCTTCCCGCCGCGGCGTGCCGTACCAGGACCAGAGGGGTTGTGGCGAGCGGCGCGGCGACCAGCGCGTGCAGTAAGCCGGCGTCCCAGGCGTAGGTGAGGCGGTCGCGGGCCGCGCTCAGCGGCAGCCAGACCAGCTCGTCGACCTCATCGCCGGGGGTGAACGCGCCCTCGACGGACTGGCCGGCCCAGTAGTCGACCCGCTTGAGCCGGCCCTTGCTGAGGTAGTGGATCGGCGGCAGCGCGCGGCCGAGCACGATCGACATGCCCGTCTCCTCGCGCACCTCGCGCAGCGCCGCGGCGATCATGTGCTCGCCGGTCTTCAGCTTGCCCTTGGGGAAGGTCCAGTCGTCGTAGCGCGGCCGGTGGATGACGGCCACCTCGGGATCGCTCTCGTCCCCGCGCCAGACCACCGCTCCGGCGGCCCGGAGCATGTCAGTCATCAACGGTCCTCCAACGGCGGGTGCTGACCAGATGGCTCTGCAGATCCTCGCCCAGGTGACGGACCCAGACGCCGTCCGCGTTCAGCCACCAGGCGTTCGTCGTCTCTGCCATGGCCCGGTCCATGAGCTCGATCAGGTAGCTCTTGTGCTGCTGCCCCGTCACCTTGACCAGCGCCTCCACCCGCCGGTCCAGGTTGCGGCGCATCAGGTCGGCGCTGCCGATCCATACCTCGGGACGCCTGCCCAGGCCGAACTCGTAGATCCGGGAGTGCTCCAGGAAGCGGCCCAGGACGCTCCGGACCCGGATGTTCTCCGACAGGTCCGGGATGCCGGGGCGCAGGGTGCAGATGCCGCGCACCCACAGGTCCACCGGGACCCCTGCCCGCGAGGCCCGGTAGAGCGCGTCGATGAGCGGCTCGTCCACCAGCGAGTTCGTCTTGATGCGGATCCTGGCGGGGCGGCCCGCCTGCTGGTGCGCGATCTCCCGCTCGATCCTGGCCAGCAGCCCGCCGCGCAGCGAGTGCGGCGCCACCAGCAGCCGCCGGTAGGCGGAGTGGTTGGAGTAGCCGGTCAGGTGGATGAACAGGTCCGTGACGTCCTCGCCCACCAGCGGGTCGGCGGTCAGCAGGCCGAAGTCCTCGTAATGCCTGGCGGTCTTGGGGTTGTAGTTGCCCGTGCCGATGTGGCAGTAGCGGCGCAGCTCGCCCGAGGCCTCCTGGCGTACCACCAGCGCCAGCTTGCAGTGCGTCTTCAGCCCGACCACGCCGTAGACCACGTGGCAGCCCGCCCGCTCCAGCTTGCGCGCCCAGGAGATGTTGGCGTGCTCGTCGAAGCGGGCCTTGATCTCCACGACCACGACCACCTGCTTGCCAGCCTCGGCCGCGTCGATCAGCGCGTCCACGATCGGCGACTCGCCGCTGGTGCGATACAGCGTCTGCTTGATCGCCAGCACCCGCGGGTCGGTGGAGGCCGCCTCGATGAAGCGCTGCACGCTGGTGGCGAAGGAGTCGTAGGGGTGGTGCAGCAGGATGTCGCGCTCGCGCAGCACCGAGAAGACGTCGTCCTCAGCGTTGATGGCCTCGGCCGGCACGAACGGGCGATAGCTCAGCTCGCCGCGGTCCAGGTCGGCGATGGCGTGCAGGCCGCTCAGGTCCAGCGGGCCGGAGATCTTGTTGATCTCGTGCGGCGCCAGCTCCAGCTCCTCCACCAGCAGGTCCAGGACCTCCTGCGAGATCGTGTCCTCGACCTCCAGCCGAACCGGCGGGCCGAACCGGCGGCGCTGCAGCTCCTTCTCCAACGCCTGCATCAGGTTCTCGGTGACGTCCTCGTCGACGTCCAGGTCCTCGTTCCTGGTCACGCGGAAGGCGTGGTGCTGGACGATCTCCATGCCCTTGAACAGCTGGCCCAGATGCGCCGCGATCACGTCCTCCAGCGGGACGAAGCGGTTCTTGGAGGCCGCGACGAACCGCGGCAGCTGCGAGGGAACCTTGACCCGGGCGAAGACCGTGTGGTCGGTGGCCGGGTTACGCACCACGACGGCCAGGTTCAGGCTGAGCCCGGAGATGTAGGGGAACGGGTGGGCGGGGTCGACGGCCAGCGGCGTCAGCACCGGCCGGATCCGCTCCCTGAACAGCTTGCGCAGCTCGGTGCGCTCCTCGCGGACCAGATCGTCCCAGCGGACGATCTCGATGCCCTCCGCGGCCAGCTTCGGAAGCACCTGGTCGTGGAAGGCCGACGCGTGCCGTCTGGCCAGGTCGTCGGCGATGGTGGCGATCCGCGCCAGCTCCTCGCGCGGTTTCAGCCCGCTCTTGGTCCGCAGCAGCAGGCCGGTGGCCATCCGGCGCTTGAGACCCGCCACCCGCACCCGGAAGAACTCATCCAGGTTGCTCGCGAAGATCGCCAGGAACCGCACCCGCTCCAGCAGAGGGAGCGAGGGGTCTTCAGCCAGTTCCAGCACCCGCTCGTTGAACTGGAGCCAGCTCTCCTCACGGTTGAGGAACCGTTCCTGGGGCAGGGGCAGGTCGTTTCCAGGATCCAACAGTTCCGCGGACATATTTCCTAATATGCCCACCTTGGTTGAACGGAACGTTAACTTCGCAGCAACGAATTATTCTGGTTGCTCCAGCCGTGCGGCTCGTTCGGCGACGCGCGCCTCGCGCTGACGGAGCTTGTCCTCCCGCTCGCGCGCCTTCTCCGCCTCCTTCAGCAGCCGCTCGCGCTCCTTCAGCTCCCGAACCCTGGCCCTCTCGGCCTCCTTGAGCTCGCGATGGCGGGCCTTCTCCGCCTCCTTGAACTCCTTCTCCCTGGCCTTCTCCAGCTCGCGCAGGTCCTTGTCGGTCATCACCGGATGGCTGGCGCGGGTCGCCATCGAGATCGCCGGCTGCGGGTCGAGCCCCGTCAGACCGTTCCACGCCAGATTGACCAGGTGCGCGGCGACCTCCTCGCGCCCCGGCTTGCGCACGTCCAGCCACCACTGGCCGGTCAGCGCCACCATGCCCACCAGCATCTGCGCGTACATCGGCGCCAGCTTGGGGTCGTAGCCGCGGTCAGCGAACTCGTCGGCCAGCACGTCCTCCACCTGGCTGGCGATCTCGCTGATCAGGCTGGCGAACGAGCCTGTGCCGCTGGCGGCGTGGGAGTCACGCACCAGGATGCGGAAACCCTCGCTGCTCTCCTCGATGTACTGCAGCAGCGCGAGCGCCGCCCGCTCCAGCTTGACCAGCGAGTGCGCCGCCGACAGCGCCTGGGTGATCATGCCGAGCAGCCTCTGCATCTCGCGGTCGACCACCACCGCGTAGACACCTTCCTTGCCGCCGAAGTGTTCGTAGACCACCGGCTTGGACACCTGGGCCGTCGCGGCGATCTCCTCGATGGAGGTCCCGTCGAACCCCTTCTCCGCGAAGAGGGTGCGGCTGATGCTTATCAGCTGCTCTCTCCGCTCGCTTCCGGACATGCGCCTGCGAGATCGGGGTGTGGTCACACCCTCCATAATGGCTGTCCCGGACGAAGTGCCGGGAACAGATCCTCCGCTGTCAGGCAATGCGCTTCGCCGCCAGGCGCTCTGGCGTGGGCCAGCGCACGTTGTAGGCCCAGCCCATCTTCTCGAAGAAACGGATCATCTCGGCGCTGAGATCGATCTGCCCCTTCAGCGCGCCGTGCCGGGCGCTGGTCGGCTCGGCGTGGTGCAGGTTGTGCCACGACTCGCCGAAGGAGGGCAGCGCCAGGATCCACACCTGGCGCGACTTGTCGCGGGCCTCGAACTGCTCGTCGCCGAACACGTGGCAGATGGAGTTGATCGACCAGGTGACGTGGTGCAGCAGGCCGATGCGGACGATCGAGGCCCAGAACAGCGCGGTCAGCGCGCCCTGCCAGGACCAGGTCACCAGGCCGCCCAGTACGGCGGGCAGCGCGATCGAGGTGAGCGCCAGCCAGCCGAACCACCGGTGCATCCGCATGAGGTCGGGGTCCTTGAGCAGGTCGGGGGCGTACTTCTCGCGGTTGACCCGCTCGGCCTCGAACATCCAGCCCATGTGCGCGAACAGCAGCCCCTTGCACAGCGCGGTGAAGCCGGTCCCGAACCGCCACGGCGAGTGCGGGTCGCCCTCCTTGTCGGAGAACTTGTGGTGCTTGCGGTGGACGGCCACCCAGTCGAGCACGGACATCTCCAGGGACAGGCTCCCCGCGATGGCCAGCGCGATCTTCAGCGGCCGCTTGGCCTTGAACGAGCCGTGCGTGAAGTAGCGGTGGAAGCCGACCGTGACGCCCAGGCCTGAGATGACGTAGAAGACGAAGGCGATGACGATGTCGCTCCACCCCAGCCCCCATCCCCACGCGAACGGCACGGCGCAGGCGATGGCGATCAGGGGCAGGCCGACGACGATCGCGAAGGTGATCAGCTCACCCTTGGTGCGGCGCTCGGCGTCGGATTCGGGCTTGGGACCGGGAGACGTGCGCTCGGCGGTAACGGTCATGGACTACCTCTCGCGACGTGTATGAGCTCGAATGTCCGGGCTACGCAACCGTAACCTACGGCATCGTAAGTTAGGAATCCTTGAGAGCCGTTATTTACGTTTCGGCTACGGCAGGCTCACGTCAGTGTCGGTCCTCCGCACCGATGCGATGGACGACCGTTAGAGGGAACTCGGTACCACGCGAGTGCGGCAAGGTCGGTAAGCTAGGTCCGGACGCTGAGAGGCGTCCATTTTCCGGCGTTGAGTAATTGGCAGCTCGCAGTCTTTTGGTGTCTGTTGTCCAGGTTCGAGTCCTGGCGCCGGAGCTGTCCGTGTCGATCGTGGGTACATGGTTGGCTGTCCGTGTGGGCAGGTATCCTCACGGTGTCGGGTGGGTAGCGGTGCGGTAGCCGTACCGTTGTCCAGATCCGCCCTCGTCACAGGGAGCCTCAGTCCGTGAGTGTGCCGCGCCCGGCCGCAGTCGTCGTCCTCGCCGCAGGCGAGGGCACCCGGATGAAGAGCCAGACCCCGAAAGTCCTCCACGAAGTGTGCGGTCGCGCGCTCGTGGACCACATGCTCGCCGCCGCCCGCGGGCTCGAGCCCGAGCGGCTGATCGTGGTGATCGGCCACGACAGGGAGCGGGTCGGCGCGCATCTGGCCGAGTCCAGCCCGGATGCGCGGGCGATCGTCCAGCACGAGCAACGCGGCACGGGTCACGCCGTGCGCACCGTGCTGGAGGAGGTGGGCACGATCGCCGGCACGGTGCTGGTCACCTACGGCGACGTGCCGCTGCTGCGCACCGAGACGCTGACCGAGCTGCTCGAACGGCATGCCACCGACGGAAACGCCGGGACCGTGCTGACCGCTGTGGTGCCCGACCCCACCGGATACGGGCGGATCGTGCGCGATGCGGCGGGAGCCGTACTGGAGATCGTCGAGGAGAAGGACGCCTCGCCGGAGCAGCGGGCGATCGCCGAGATGAACTCCGGCATCTACGCCTTCGACGGGCTGCTGCTCGCCGATGCGGTCAAGCGGGTCTCATCCGACAACGCGCAGGGTGAGGAATATCTCACCGACGTGCTGGCCATCCTGCGCGAGGAGGGCCACCGGGTTGGCGCCCACGTGGCGACCGACTACGTCGAGGTCGAAGGCGTCAACGACCGCGTGCAGCTGGCCTTCGTGCGCAAGGTGCTCAACAGGCGGCTGCAGGAGGCCCACATGCGGGCCGGCGTCACGATCGTCGACCCTGACAGCACCTGGATCGACGTGGGTGTGGAGATCTCCCAGGATGTCGTGATCCACCCGGGCACGCAGCTGCACGGCGCGACGAGGATCGAGACGGGCGCCGAGGTCGGCCCCGCCTCCACGCTGACCGACACCAGGGTCGGCGAGGGCGCCGTGGTGCGCAACGCCGTGTGCGACGGCGCGGTGGTCGGGCCGGAAGTGAGCGTGGGCCCCTACGCCTACCTGCGTCCGGGCACGGTGCTGGGCCGCGCGGCCAAGGTCGGCACGTTCGTGGAGACCAAGAACACCACGGTCGGGGAGCGCTCCAAGGTGCCGCACCTGACCTACGCGGGCGACGCCACGATCGGCCAGGACGCCAACATCGGCGCCTCCACGGTCTTCGTCAACTACGACGGCGTCAACAAGCACCCCACGATCGTCCGCGACGGCGCGTTCGTGGGCTGCGACACCATGCTCGTCGCGCCGGTGACGGTCGGCGACGGCGCCTACACGGCGGCCGGCTCTGTGATCATCGATGACGTCCCGCCCGGGGCGATCGGGGTGGCTAGGGCCAAGCAACGCAACATAGAACAATGGGTCCTACGCCGACGTGCGGGCACAAAGTCCGCCAAAGCGGCACAGAAGGCCATCGAGCAGGAGAACGGGTCATGAGCGGCATCAAACAGCCTGGCGAGAAGGAGCTCATGCTCTTTTCCGGCCGGGCCTACCCCGAGCTGGCCGAGGAGGTTGCCAGGCACGTCGGCGTCTCGCTGACCCCCACCAAGCTGATCGACTTCGCCAACGGCGAGATCTACGCGCGCTACCTGGAATCCGTGCGC
Organism: Nonomuraea sp. NPDC050536; assembly: GCF_044457685.1. Taxonomy (NCBI): domain Bacteria; kingdom Bacillati; phylum Actinomycetota; class Actinomycetes; order Streptosporangiales; family Streptosporangiaceae; genus Nonomuraea; species Nonomuraea sp. NPDC050536. The sequence continues at coordinate 367,123 of NZ_JBITHD010000007.1, read as the reverse complement.
GGCTGCGACGCCTTCGTGATCCAGAGCCACACCGGCCCGATCAACAAGTGGATCATGGAACAGCTCATCATGGTCGACGCGCTCAAGCGGGCCTCCGCCAAGCGCATCACCGTGGTCATGCCGTTCTTCGGCTACGCCAGGCAGGACAAGAAGGGCCGCGGCCGCGAGCCGATCACCGCGCGCCTGATGGCCGACCTGTTCAAGACCGCGGGCGCCGACCGGCTCATGTCGATCGACCTGCACACCTCGCAGATCCAGGGCTTCTTCGACGGCCCCGTCGACCACCTGTTCGCGATGCCGGTGCTCGAGAGCTACCTGAAGAACAAGCTCGACCTGGAGAACACCACCATCGTCTCGCCCGACACCGGCCGCGTGCGGCTGTCGGAGCGCTGGGCCGACACGCTCGGCACGCCGATGGCCTTCATCCACAAGCGCCGCGACCTGGATGTGGCCAACTCGGTGAAGGTCAGCGAGGTGGTCGGCAAGGTCCGCGGCCGCACCTGCGTGCTGATCGACGACATGATCGACACGGCGGGCACGATCTGCAAGGCCGCCGACGCCCTCTACGAGCAGGGCGCAACCAACGTGATCACCGCCGCCACGCACGCGGTCTTCTCCGACCCCGCCGTGGACCGATTGAAGAACTCGCGCATCTCTGAGGTCATCGTGACCAACACGCTGCCGTTGTCGGAGGAGAAGCAGTTCGACAAGCTGACGGTCCTGTCGATCGCGCCGCTCATCGCGCGCGCGATCACCGAGGTCTTCACGGACGGCTCGGTCACGAGTCTGTTCGAGGGAGACACCTGAAGCCGATAGACTACTCAGGTTGCGCTCGTAACGCCTTCCGCTAGGGCGGGTGAGGGGGAGCGCGAAACCCGTCCAGAGCATCCCTAGGAGATGTCGTGTCCGAAGTAAGCATCGCCGCCGAGCCGCGCACCGAGTTCGGCAAGGGCGCCGCTCGCAAGATCCGCCGCGCCGACAAGGTGCCCGCAGTCCTCTACGGGCACGGCATCGACCCCAAGCACCTGACCCTGCCCGGTCACGAGGTGCTGCTCGCCCTGCGCACGCCGAACGTCCTGATCCACCTCAAGGGTGAGGGCGTCGACGAGCTGGCCCTGCCCAAGGGCGTGCAGCGCGACCCGATCAAGGGCTTCGTCGAGCACGTCGACCTGCTTCTGGTCAAGCGCGGCGAGAAGGTCACGGTCGAGATCCCGGTCACCACGGTCGGCGACGTCAACTCCGAGGGCCTGCTCGACCAGCAGCTGGTGTCCATCGCGGTCGAGGCCGAGGCCACCCACATCCCCACCGGCATCGAGGTCGACATCGAGGGCTTCGAGGTCGGCAAGGCCGTCACCGCGGCCGACCTCAAGCTGCCGCAGGGCTCGACGCTGGCCGCCGACCCCGAGGCCCTGGTGCTGCACGTGGTCGCCAAGCCGGTCGAGGCTCCCGCCGAGGAGGAGGGCGAGGAGGCCGTCGAGGCCGCCGCTCCCGTCGAGGCCGAGGGCGCCGAGGGCGCTTCCGAGTAGTTCCGGATATCGGGGCAGCCGGTCAGCCGGCTGTCCCGTTTTTCCGTTTTGAGGGGATCGCATGGAACGCTGGCTCATCGTGGGGCTGGGCAACCCCGGCGCGGAGTACGCCGCCAACCGGCACAACGCCGGATTCATGGTGCTCGACGAGCTCGCCGCGCGGGCCGGTGGACGGTTCAAGGCACACAAGAGCCGCGCCGAGGTCCTGGAGACCCGGGCGGCGGTGCTGGCCAAGCCGCTGTCGTACATGAACCTCTCCGGCGGGCCGGTCAAGGCGCTCGCCGACTTCTACAAGCTCGGGCCCGAGCGGCTGATCGTGGTCCACGACGAGCTCGACGTCCCCTACGGCGCGCTGCGCGCCAAGCTGGGTGGCGGCGACAACGGCCACAACGGGCTCAAGTCGATCACCAAGGTGCTGGGCACCCGCGACTACCTGCGGGTCAGGTTCGGCATCGGGCGGCCGCCCGGCCGGATGGACCCGGCCTCGTTCGTGCTCAAGGACTTCGCCACCGCCGAGCGCAAGGACCTGCCGTTCCTGGTCGACCGCGCCGCAGACGTGGTGGAGTCACTGATGGAGCGCGGGCTCGAGACCACGCAGAACGACTTCCACCGCGCCGACCTGAACATTTCGGGCCCTCCTCGCTGATCACCGCATAGAGCCGTTCGCAACCTGTCGGCCGTCGCTCCCCGCTACCATCTGGTGACTATCTGTTGACGGTAGGTCACGGGGAGGCGTGCGTGAGCGACGGCGAGGTGCTGACGACCCTCGTCCCATCCGAGCCCGCCCTCACCTGGCGGGCCGCCCCGCGCGACTGGGTCCGCGCCTACCGCATCCGCGCGATGCTGTCCGACTTCGGCGGCGCCAGCGCCGGAGCCGCCCTCGCCTTCCTCACCCGCTTCGGCGAGCTGACCACGTGGGTCATGCCCTATCTGGTGCTCAGCGCCGTGCTCCCGCTGGTCTGGGTCGCCGCCGTCGCGCTCAACAGGGCCTACGAGCCCCGCATGATCGGCATCGGCTCGGAGGAGTTCCGCCGCGTCGTGCAGTGCGGCGTCGCGCTGATCGCCACCATGGCCATCGGCTCCTACCTGACCAAGACCGACGTCGCCCGCGGCTACGTGGTTCTCGCGCTGCCCCTGGTCACACTCCTCACCCTGATCTTCAGGTACGGCTTGCGCCGCTCGCTGCACCGGCGCCGGGCCGCCGGGGCGTGCCTGCGCCGGGTGGTGGCGGTGGGCCACCGGGCCGCGGTCGACGAGCTCGTCCAGCGCTTCCGGCGCGAGCCGTACCACGGGATGCGGGTCGTGGCGGCCTGCCTGCCAGACCCGGCGCGCGGCCTGGTCGGCGGGGTGCCCGTGGCGGGCGACTTCACCGACGTGCCGCTGGTGGTCGGGCAGGTCGACGCCGACACGGTCGCCGTGCTGGCCTGCCCGGAGATGGACGGGCTCGCGCTGCGCAGGCTGGCCTGGCGGCTGGAGCGCACCCACACCGAGCTGGTGGTGGCGCCCGCGCTCATGGAGGTGGCGGGTCCGCGCACCACGATCAGGCCCGCGGCCGGGCTGCCGCTGCTGCACGTGGAGCATCCCGAGCTGGCGGGGGCGCGCAAGCTGGTCAAGAGCGTCTTCGACCGGGTGGTGGCCTTCGGGCTGCTGGTGCTGCTCGCCCCGCTGCTGGTCGGGCTCGCCGTGGCGGTGCGCATGACGAGCCAGGGGCCCGCGCTGTTCCGGCAGACACGGGTGGGGCGCGACGGCCGGCCGTTCACGATCGTGAAGTTCCGCACCATGCGGCCCGACGCGGAGCGGCAGAAGATCGCGCTGGTCAGCGAGGGCGACGGGCGGCTGTTCAAGATCCGGAATGATCCACGCGTGACCCCGCTCGGCGCGCGCATGCGCCGGCACTCCCTCGACGAGCTGCCGCAGCTGATCAACGTGCTGCTCGGCCACATGTCGCTGGTCGGACCCCGGCCGCCGCTGCCGGAAGAGGTCGCCCGCTATGGCGACGACGTGCGGCGACGACTGCTGGTGCGGCCGGGGCTCACGGGGCTGTGGCAGGTCAGCGGCAGGTCGGATTTGTCGTGGGAGGAATCCGTCCGCCTCGACCTGCGTTACGTGGAGAACTGGTCCCTCATGCTGGACCTCCAGATCCTGTGGAAGACTTGGTCGGCCGTCGCACGCGGGCAAGGAGCTTATTGATGACGATTCGCGACGACCACGCCCTTGCTGCCGATCTCGCGACCGAGGCCGGCGAGCGGCTCCTGGAGATCCGCGAGGGCTTCGACGATCCTGCCGCGCTGCGAGCCAAGGGCGATCGAGCTTCGCACGTCTTCCTGATGGAGGCGCTGGCGCGGCTGCGGCCCAGCGACTGCGTCCTGTCGGAGGAGGCCACCCGCGAGGAGCGGCTCGACCCGCGCAGGCTGAGCGCCGCCCGGGTGTGGATCGTCGACCCGCTCGACGGCACCCGCGAATACGCCGAGGAGGGCCGCGCCGACTGGGCCGTGCACGTGGCGCTGTGGGAGCAGGGCTCGCTGACCGCCGGCGCCGTGGCGCTGCCGGCGCAGGGGCGCACGCTCACCACGGCCGACCCGCCCGAGCTGCCCGGCTACGACGGGGGCCGCTTCCGCATCGCGGTCAGCAGGTCCCGCCCGCCGGAGTTCGTACAGAAGCTGGCCTACCTGGTCGGGGCCGACCTGGTGCCGATCGGCTCGGCCGGGGCGAAGATCTCCGCGGTGCTCACCGGAGAGGTCGAGGCCTACGTGCACGCGGGCGGCCAGTACGAGTGGGACTCCGCGGCGCCCGCCGCCGTGGCGCAGGCCGCCGGAGCGCACACGAGCCGTATTGACGGCACCACGCTGCGTTATAACCAAGCAGACCCGTCACTACCAGATATCCTGGTTTCCCTACCGGACTTGGCGCCGACGTTGCTCGCCGGGATTCGGGACCTTCACCGCTAGAACGCCGGAGGAAGCTTCCATGCTCCAGCGCGACTACACCACGTCGCAACTAGACGTCCTCGAGGCCGAGGCCATTCACATTATGCGTGAGGTGGCCGCGGAGTTCGAGCACCCCTGTCTGCTGTTCTCCGGCGGCAAGGACTCGATCGTGATGCTGCGCATCGCGGAGAAGGCGTTCTGGCCGGCCCCGATCCCGTTCCCGCTGATGCACGTCGACACCGGGCACAACTTCTCCGAGGTCATCGACTTCCGCGACCGGCGGGCCGCTGAGCTGGGCGCGCGCCTGGTCGTGGCCAGCGTGCAGGACTCCATCGACGCCGGCCGGGTGGTCGAGGAGACCGGCAGGCGCGCCTCGCGCAACCGGCTGCAGACCACCACGCTGCTGGACGCGATCGAGGAACACGAGTTCGACGCGGTCTTCGGCGGCGCCCGCCGCGACGAGGAGAAGGCGCGGGCCAAGGAGCGGGTGTTCTCCTTCCGCGACGACTTCGGGCAGTGGGACCCCAAGAACCAGCGTCCCGAGCTGTGGAACCTCTACAACGGGCGGATCCGCAAGGGCGAGCACATCCGGGTCTTCCCGCTGTCCAACTGGACCGAGCTGGACATCTGGGACTACATCCGGCGCGAAGGCATCGAGATCCCGTCGATCTACTTCGCCCACACGCGCAAGGTCTTCGAGCGCGACGGCATGCTGCTGCCGGACTCCGAGGTGGTGCTGCGCGGCGAGGACGAGCCGCTGTTCGAGTCCGTGGTCCGCTACCGGACGGTGGGGGACATGACCTGCACGGGAGCGGTCCAGTCGACCGCCGCCACCGTCGAGGAGATCATCGAGGAGATCGCGGCCACCCGCATCACCGAGCGCGGCGCCACCCGAGCCGACGACCGCGCCTCCGAGGCCGCGATGGAAGACCGTAAGAGAGAGGGCTACTTCTAATGTCGACCGTCCGTACCACTTGCGGTATTCAATCTCAGACCGGCTGCATTCAATTCAAGGGCTACTTCTAAAGATGGACATCCTGCGTTTCGCCACGGCGGGCTCTGTCGACGACGGCAAGTCCACTCTCATCGGGCGGCTTCTCTTCGACTCCAAGGCGATCTTCGAGGACCAGCTCGAGGCGGTCGAGCGGACCTCGCGCGACCGCGGCACCGAGTACACCGACCTGTCCCTGCTGACCGACGGCCTGCGGGCCGAGCGGGAGCAGGGCATCACGATCGACGTGGCCTACCGCTACTTCGCCACGCCCCGCCGTAAGTTCATCATCGCCGACACCCCCGGGCACATCCAGTACACCCGGAACATGGTCACCGGCGCCTCCACCGCCGACCTGGCGATCATCCTGATCGACGCGCGCAAGGGCGTGCTGGAGCAGTCACGCCGCCACGCCTTTCTGACGTCGCTGCTGCGGGTGCCGCACGTGGTGCTCGCCGTCAACAAGATGGACCTGGTCGACTACTCCGAGGATCGCTTCGAGGAGATCCGCGAGGAGTTCACCGCGTTCGCCTCCAAGCTCAACGTCGGCGACCTGACCTTCATCCCCATCTCCGCCCTGCACGGCGACAACGTGGTGTCCAGGTCCGAGAACATGCCCTGGTACCAGGGCACCTCGCTGCTGCACCACCTGGAGAACGTGCACATCGCCTCCGACCGCAACCTGGTCGACGTGCGCTTCCCCGTGCAGTACGTCATCCGCCCGCAGCGTGCCACCGACCACGCCTTCCACGACTACCGCGGCTACGCCGGCCAGGTGGCGGGCGGCATCCTCAAGGCCGGTGACGAGGTGATCCACCTGCCCTCGGGCCTGTCCACCAGGATCGCCTCGATCGACACCTTCGACGGGCCGGTCGAGGAGGCGTTCCCGCCCATGTCGGTCACCCTCCGCTTCGAGGACGACCTGGACATCTCCCGCGGCGACATGATCGCCCGCCCCAACAACCAGCCGCACGTGGCCCAGGACCTGGAGGCCATGGTCTGCTGGATGACGGACGCGACCAAGCTCGCGCCCCGCTCCAAGCTGACCATCAAGCACACCACCCGCACGGCCCGCGCCCTGATCCGCGACCTGCATTACCGGCTGGACGTCAACACGCTGCACCGCGACGAGGCCGCCCCCTCGCTCGGTCTCAACGAGATCGGCCGGGTGACGCTGCGCGTCACGCAGCCGTTGTTCGTCGACGACTACTCGCGCAACCGGCTTACGGGCGGCTTCATCCTGATCGACGAGGCCACCAACGTGACGGTCGGCGCCGGCATGATCATCGACGCTCACTGAGGGTTCTTTTCCTCTTGTACGGCAAGCCCGGGTAACGCCACCCGCCGTAGGTGGTCGGCGCCTGTCCAGGGAGACGCTCCTCCGGCGATGCACCACCCCGCCGCAACGACGTCTCCCACCCGGGCACGCCTTCCGTGGCACCGCCCCCTTCGCGCGGTGCCACGGGGGCTCGTGCGGCATGCCGTACCTCGGCAGAGCGTGCTGAGCAAGCCCCGTACAGCCTGAGCGAAGGCGGCCGGCTCGCCGTCGTGTGCCCTGCCCGCACCCGGGCAGCTCGCGCAGGGCCGTGCCGGGCCATTATGGTCGGCAGCACGAAGCTATCCACCCCACGCACCAGCAGCGCCGGACAGGCGGAGGCAAGCCACTCCGCCCACCAGTCAGCGACGAGTGCCTACTGCGGGGCCATCATGTCCTGGCAGTCCCCGTCGGGATGCGCCACGACGCTCTCCAGGAAGTATCCGGCGTCGGGGATGCCACGTGCCTCGACGGCGCGCCACCGGTCGCCGAGGCCTGCCGTATCGGTCGAAGATTGTTTGTGTATTCGGTGACCCGGCGATTACGCTCCGCGCTAGTGTCTCCACGGTCCGTATCCACGAGGCGAAGGTCCGGCATCTGTGTCTCACCGTCCCTGCCCTCCCAAGGTGGTCTTCCTGGGTGGCCTCGGCCGCAGCGGCACCACGCTCCTGGAGCGCCTGCTCGGCGAGCTGCCGGGGGCCGTGCCCCTCGGCGAGGTCGTCCATCTGTGGGCCAGGGGCGTGCTGGCCGACGAGCCGTGCGGCTGCGGAGCGCGCTTCGCCGAGTGCCCGTTCTGGCGGCTGGTCGGCGCGCGGGCCTTCGGCGGCTGGTCTGACGCGCTGGCGGAGCGAGTGCTCCACCTGCGCCAGCGGATCGACCGGACCCGCCGCATCCCGCGCATCGCCCACCCCGGCCTCGCCGAATACGTCACCGCCTACCGCCAGGTCTACGAGAGCGTCCCCGGCGCCCAGGTGGTCATCGACTCCAGCAAGCACGCTTCCCTCGCGCACTGCCTGGCGGCCGGCGGGCTCCCGGTCAGAGTCGTCCAGGTCGTCAGGGATCCGCGCGCCGTGGCCCACTCCTGGCGGCGCAGCGTCGCCCGCCCCGAGGACGGCGCCCCCATGACCCGCTGGGGCGCCACCCGCACGTCCCTGCACTGGACCGCGCAGAACCTCGCCCTCGACCTCCTCGCCCGCCGCGGCGCGCAGGTCACCCGCGTCCGCTACGAGGACCTGGTCGCCGACCCGCGCGCCACGCTCACGACCCTCGCGACGCGCCTCGGCCTGACGCCCACCCTCGATTTCCTGGACGGCGTCACCGCCCGCCTCACCACGTCCCACACGGTCTCGGGCAACCCGATGCGCTTCACGACCGGCCAGATCCGGCTCGCCCGCGACGACTCCTGGCGCTCGGCGCTCCCTCGCCGCCACCAGAGCCTGGTCGCCGCCCTCACCTGGCCCCTCAGATCGCAGTACGGCTACCGCGGAGAAACCGCATGACCCCCTCACCCAACCCCCCAGACGCCACGGCTCCCACCGCTCCCGAGGTACGCCCGCGCACCGAGGCCGCCGTCGTGGATTCGCGGATGCCCTCGGTTGGCGTGGTGATCCCGACGCGAGGCGACCGGCCGGACGAGTTGCGAGCCGCAGTCTGGGCGGCGCTGGACCAGGACTACGACGGCAGGATCTCCGTGGTCATCGTGGTCGACGGCGCCACCCCCGAGCTCGTGGCCGAGCAGGTGGCCGACATCATCGTCCCGTGCGAGGGCAAGGCAGACCTCCACGACGTACGCGTCCTGCCCAACCGCCTCAGCCCCGGCCTCCCGGGCGCGCGCAACACCGGCATCGCCGCCTGCGACACCGACCTGATCGCCTTCTGTGACGACGACGACGAATGGCTCCCCGGCAAGCTCGCCGCCCAGACCTCCGCACTCGCCGGCGGCGCCGAGTTCGCTAGCTGCGCCATAGAGGTCGAGTACGGCAGGCGCCGCCTGCCCCGCCTGGCGGGCACCGAGACGGTCACCAAGGCTGACCTCGCGAGATCTCGCATGGTGATGGTGCACTCGTCGACGTTCGTCTTCCGGCGCGGCACCCTCTGGGTGGACGAGAGCGCCCCCGCCGGCCAGAACGAGGACTGGGACCTCGCTCTACGCGCCGCCAAGCGCCGCCCGATCGCGCACGTCGATCGCCCGCTGGTGCGCGTGCGCTGGGGCGGATCCCACTATGTCGCCCGCTGGGCGGACCGCATCGCCGGGCTCGAGTGGATGCTCGCCCGGCACCCTGAACTGGCCGTGGATCCGCGCGGCGCGGCGCGGATCTACGGTCAGCTAGCCTTCCACCACGCCGCGCTCGGTCGCCGCCGCGAGGCGGGCCGCTGGGCGCTGCGTACCTTCGCCGCCCGCTTCGGCGAACCCCGCGCCCCCATCGCCCTCGCCGTAGCCGCCGGCCTCATCCCCGCCTCCACAGTCCTGGCCCTCCTCCACCACCGAGGCCACGGCATATGACCCGCCCAGCCCCCATCTCCCCAGCACCGTCCCCGCCCCCTCACGACCACCCGCAGGCGCCACCCTCAGTCGCGGCTCCCATCTCGTCGCAGACACCCGCCCGCGTCCAAGGCTTCGCGCAAGAGCGCATCTCGCCGCCTGTCGTGGTCGTTCCTGCCTCCATGGGGGCTCTGGCCGCCACCCAGTCTGCAGGGCCCGGATCGTCTTCAGCGGCGATGGGGCGTGCCCATGTGCCCGCGCCTCGTATGGCGGCGGGGGATGCCTTGGGTGAGGGGCTTGGGGGAAGGCCTGCTGTCGAGAGGCGGGTGGTTGTGGGTGGGGTTGGGGTGGATGTGGTTAGCGAGCGGGAGGTTGTGGAGCGGGTTGGTCGCGCCCTCGAGCGGGGGGTGGGTGGGCGGGTTGTTACGCCTAACGTGGACATTTGTCGGGCCGTTCGGCGAGATCCGGGGTTGCGGGGGTTGGTGGACTCGGCCGAGATCGTGGTGGCCGATGGGATGCCGTTGGTGTGGGCCTCGCGGCTGGCAGGGACGCCTCTGCCTGAGCGGGTTACCGGTGCGGATCTGATCTGGTCCCTCAGCGAGCTGGCCGCGTTGCGTGGCTGGCCCATTTACTTGCTCGGCGGCCCCCCGGGCGTGGCGGCGCGGGCCGCCGGGCAACTCGTCGAACGGCATCCCAGGCTGGTCGTGTGCGGGGTGGACGCTCCGCCGTACGGCTTCGATGCCAGCGACGGCGGGCGCGAAGAGGTCCGGCGGAAGGTGGTGGGGGCCGGGCCGCGGCTGGTGTTCGTGGGGTTGGGGTTTCCGCGGCAGGATCGGCTCATCGCGGAGTTGCGAAGGGACCTGCCGGATGCGTGGTTCGTCGGGTGCGGGGCGGCGATCGCCTTCGCGGCCGGCACCGTGCCCCGGGCGCCCCGGTGGATGCGGAGGACGGGCCTGGAGTGGGCGTTCCGCCTCGTCAGCGAGCCCGGTCGGCTGGCCCGCCGCTACCTCGTCCACGACCTCCCCTTCGCCGCCACCGTCCTGACCTCCGCCCTCCTCCACCGCCTCACCCCCGCGTAGCCCCTGAAGCCGGTCTCGACGGCCACACCTCCGGTAGCGCCCCAAGGCGGACATCTGCCTGCCCAAGGTGCGCGCTGCCTGGGCGGCTGTCCCGTTTGTGCCACCTCTCGTCCCTGTCGTGCGGTGAGCCTTGGGCGGCCGGAGAGGGGTGGGGAGGTTAGGAGGGGGTCAGCCCACATAAGCCCAGAACCCACTGGGATGATCTTGAATGGGCGAGCGGGTGGGTTGATGAAGCTGTGATCTTCTTCGTCGTTGCGCCCGTGTTCGTCTCGCTACACCCTGACCGAGGCGGCGTAGCGGTGGGCCTGCTACGACTGTTGCATGGCTGTCAGAGACGCAGCCCGAGGGGCGCCGCTCCCACGAGGCCGCCGTCGATGACGAGGTCCTGACCGGTGATGTACGACGCGTCGTCCGAGACCAGGAAGGCGACGGCAGCGGCGACATCGTCCGGGTGGCCGAGCGAGCCGAGCGGCACCTCCGCCGTGATGCGGGTCTCCGCGTCGGGGTCGATGGCGGACCGGTACATCTCGGTCTCGATGTAGCCGGGGCTGACGGAATTGACGCGGATGCCACGCGGCGCGAGGTCGGTGCCGAGCGTGCGGGCGAGATTGTGCACGGCAGCCTTGCTGGCGGCGTAGATCGAGGCCGCCGGGAGGCCGCGGTGCAGGGTCCAGGAGGCGTTGATGACGACGGCGCCTCCGTCGCCCATCAGCGGCAGCGCTTTTTGGATCGTGAAGAACACTCCCTTGAAGTTGATTCCCACGGTGTGGTCGAAGTCCTTCGGGGTGAACTCTGGCCTGAAGTCCGCAATTCCGGCATTGGCGAAGACCGCGTCGAGGGCACCGCGCCAGGTCTCGACGCGCCGCACGAGGAGATCGAGGTCGGCGTCAACGCTGACGTCCGCGCGGACGGGCAGGACCCGCTCGGAGCCCAGGCGTTCTGCAGCGGTGTCGAGGCGGGCCTGGTCGCGGCCGGTGATGACGACGTACGCGCCCTCGTCGAGGAGTCTGCGCGCGGTCGCGAAGCCGATGCCGCTGGTGCCGCCGGTGATCAAAACTGTTCTGTTCGTGAATCGCTTCATGCCGACGATCCTCGAGCGGTGCGAGCTTACGCGGCAGTGTTGGCTGAACCTGGGTCTGACACCACCACCAAGCGCTCCAGCAGGGCCTTCGTTTCCGTCCCGGGTGCGGGGGTGTGCAGCGATAGGCGGTGGCCGGGCAGTTCGGGCAGCGGCAGGGTGGTGGCCTCGAAGGTCAGCGTCCCCAGGCCGGGGATCTCCAGGGCCTTGGTGCCGTGAGTGGGGCCGCCCACGGGGAGTTCCGCCCAGATCTCGGCGAAGGCGGGGCTCGCGGCGCACATGTCCGAGGCCAGGCGGCCGAATTCGGGATCGTCCGGGTAGCGGGCGGCGTCCGCCCGGAACAGGCCGATCATCGCTCGCGCCGCGTCGTGCCAGTCCACGACTGCCGCACGGTAGCGGGCGTTGGTGAAGAAGCTGACCAGGCAGTTGTGGTCGTACTCGTTGCACTGGAACACGATCTCCGCCGCGCGGTTGACCGCGAGGACGTTCCAGTGCCGGTCGATGACGTACGCGGGCCGCGGCAGCCAGCCCTCCAGCAGTCGCCGCACGGCATCGGGGACCCGGCCTTCGGAAGGCGCCGCCTGCGGCGGATTGAGGCCGGCGAGGAGGTACAGGTGCTCGTGCTCGGCGGGCTCCAGGCGCAGCACCCTGGCGATGGCGTCCAGGACGTCGGCGGAGACGTTGATGTCGCGTCCCTGCTCGAGCCAGGTGTACCAGGACACTCCCACGCCGGCGAGCACCGCCACCTCCTCTCGCCGCAGCCCGGGCGTACGGCGGCCCTCGCCTGCCGGCATGCCCACGTCAGCGGGCGTCACCCGGGCTCGCCGCGACCGGAGGAATGCGCGCATCTCGGAACTGCGCCGCTGCCGCGCATTTGTGGAGAGCCGGGAAATGCCCATCAGGTCATGCTATGTCGTGATTAACAGACCTCGCCTGTACGGCGCGCTCACGCGTGTCGCTGCCCGGGGGTGCTGCCGACCGGGCCGCCTCGTGTGCGAGCGCGCTGTGCCGCAGCGTTTTCTGGATGAACTTCGATCTGGCCACCTAAGAGGGCCGGTTCATGTTCGCGGTCCTGGCCGCAGCCGCGGAATACGAGCTGGAGCTGCGCGCCGAGCGCCAGGCCGAGGGAATCGCCGCCGCCAGGCGCCGCGAAGCCACCGGTGCCATGCTGCCTGGCAAGAAGAAGACTGGTCGGCCGCGCGTCATCGGCCCGCCGAGCTGGCCACACTACGCGATAACGGCTGTCCGCCGGTTCCTCGACCCTGGGCTTCGTCGGCCGCCAATCAGCGGAAACACCGATCATGATCCACTCAATGTGGGTTTGGGCTCATGTGGGCTGATCCCCCAGGAGGGGGTTGGGGTGGAGGTGAGGGTGTGGATGCGGGTGATTTCTGTGGGGGTGAGGCCGGAAGTTGAGGTGGCGAGGGAGGCTCGGGAGTTCATGGGTTGGAAGGCGGTTCGGGAGAGGCCGGTCCAGGTGAAGCCGCGGCGGGTGGTGCTCGGGCCGGTGCAGGCGAGGGTGATGCGTTGTTCGGCCCTGGGTGTCCAGGTGAGGCCGCAGTATGCGTACAGGTCGCGGAAGGCGGGCAGGGGGTCGGCGGCCAGGGCGTCGTAGGAGACGAGCCGGATCCCGGGGGTGCGGGCGAGGATCGCATGGGTGACGCGCCAGAGGGCGGCGGCCTTGGCGAGGCGGTCCTGGGAGCCCACCAGGTCACGCAGGGACAGCACCTCGGGGTGGTCGCGCACCAGCAGCGGCTGTTCCAGGAGCTCGTGGAAGTACACCGTCCAGCCGAGCCGCTGCCAGCTGGCCACGAACGCCACCGGGTCCCGTTCCAGCGCGATCACCCGGCATCCCAGCCGGGCGGCGAACCAGCCGGCCGACAGCACGGCGAACGGGTCGTCGAGCAGGGCACGGCGGCCGGAGAGGCGGCCGAGGACGAAGGCGCCGCCGTACCGCAGCAGGCGTGCGAGGTCGTAGGGGGAGTGGTTCGCCCGCAGCTCCGCCAGCAACCCGTACCGCAGCGCGACCGTGTCGCGGAAGGCGGGAAGCCAGTACTCCGAGTTGTCATCGCAGATGTACTGGAACCGGTGCGAAACTCCGGCCCGAAGGACACCGGGGCACCGCCCGGGCGGGTGCTGCGGGTTGAGCGGCTCGTTGACGTAGACGAGCTCGCCCGAGGCGGCCAGCATCTTCCCGGTCCAACTGGTCCCGCTCCGCGGCAACCCGGTGACGAGGATCGGTCCGCTCATGCCGCCGCCCACGAGCGCACCCGCAGCGCGGCCAGGGTGTGCCGGCCGAAGGGGCGCAAGCCGTACCGCTGGTGGATCTGCCAGAGCGGCAGCAGGTTCTTCACCAGGACCCCGCCCGACCAGCCGAGCACCGCGCCCAGCGCTCCGTGCGCGGGGATGAGCGCCAGGTCGAGCACGACCGTGCACGCGACGGCGATCGCCAGGTTGGCCAGCGAGGCCGTGGTGTGCCCTGCGGCGGTGAGCACGACGTCGACCATCCCGCACGCGGTGGCCACCATCATCGTCCCCGACAGCACCAGCGCGATGGGCACGGCGGAGCCGTACCCGGAGCCGAAGACCCGCAGCAGCCAGGGCGCCAGCGCCGCGTACCCCAGCCAGACCGGCCAGGTCAGCAGCACCAGCCACACCGTGGTCGCCTGGTAGAGCTCCCTGGCCCGAGCCAGGTCACCGGCGGCGAGCGCGCGCACGAGCAGCGGCTGCGCGGCCTGGGAAAGCCCCTGGTTGGCCAGCTGCCCGACCACCTTGAAGCGGGTCGCGGCCGTGTAGACGGCCGCCTGCGCGGGCCCGCCGAGCATGGCCACGATCACGATGTCCAGCCGCTGGAACACGGCCTGGATCGCGCCCGCCACCGACCGCGGCGCGGTGTAGCGCCACAGATCGCGCCCCGTCCCCGGCAGGTACGGCGTGCGCGGCACCCGCCCGCGCAGGCTCAGCGCCGCCAGAACCGCCACGGGCACGTACGGCAGGCCCCACGCGAACCCCAGCCACGAAGGATCCCGAACCAGCCACACGAGCCCGAGCTGCGCCAGCGGCAGCAGGATCCCGTCGTAGCAGACGGTGGGCCGCATCGTGCCGAACCCCCGGCTGGCCGCCAGCAGCACGTCGGCCGCCACGACGAAAGGCAGCGCCACCGCCAGGAACCCCAGCTCGCCGGACAGAACAGCACCGGCCACGCAGGCCACGACCACCCCAGGCACCAGCGCCGCCCGGATATATCCGGACATACCGCGGTAGCCGTACGTCCGAGCCCGGGCAATGAAGTAGATCACCCCGTTCCCGGCGTCGAGCTTGGCCACGCCGGAAACCATCAACGCCAGCGCGGTGGCCGTGAAGAACACCCCGGCCTGCTCCCTGGAGAAGCCCCGAGTCACCACGACCACCAGCAGGAACTGCGCGAGCGCGCTCACCCCTGCCCCGGTGATCCCGGCGACCCCGCCCCTGGCCACCCGCCGCAGCATCACCGGCGCCACGACGGATCACCCTCCAGCCAGCGCGCCAGCTGGGTGTCGTACACCTCGAAGTGGTCGCTGAGGGCCTGCCGTACCGACTCCGGCAGCGGCTTGGGCAGGGGTCGCCCGTTGTGCCGCTCGAAGATCGGGTATCCGAGATGCGGCACGCCCAGGAACTTCATCACCCGGTCGTAGACCCGCTCGGGCTCGGTGAAGAAGCGGTGGCTGTCGAGCACCAGCATCCGATCACGCCCGAACAGCGGCTCGAGCCGGTCGAGCTGCTCGGCGTAGCGCCCGCGGGCCAGGTAGGCGTGGTGGCGGTGGGAGTGGTGGACGGCGCCGGGATGCGCGCGCAGGAACTCCTCGGCCCCTGCCAGCCGCTGCACCTCCAGCTCGACGGCGTACTCGAAGTGCGATTCGGTCTCGAACCCGCGCGCCAGCTCGTGCGCGTGCGCCGAGCAGGCCCGCTCGACCGGGTCGCGCACCAGCACGATCAGCTTCACCCCTGGCAGGTCCGCCGCGATCCGCTCACCCGCCAATGGGTGGAACAGGTAATAGGGGGACGATTCAAACGCCAGCGGCCGCCCGCGGTACCGCCGCCCCAGCAACGAAGCACCAACCCGCAGCGGGAAATGCCCCTGATACCAGGACATGCCGCGCGAGTAGGCCACGTCGAAGTAGTGCACTCCTTTGTGCAGCACGGGTTTGAGCAGCAGCGGATGCTGGGCCAGCGTCCGGTAGAGAGAGGTCGTGCCGCACCGCTGTCCGCCCACGATGAGGAACGACGGCAGGATCCGCGCAGCCGAGGTGAGCCTCCCCGTGGTCCGCGACACGGACAGCACCGACTGCTTCATGGCACTCACGTCAGCAACTCCTGGTGGTCGACGATCGGGTTGAGCCAGGTGTCGGGCGGGCCGAGCGGCTCGTGGCCGTCAGCGGCGTGCCGGTCGGCCAGCGCGATGAGGTAGCGCAGCGCGGTCTGCTTGGACTGCGCCGCCGACAGCCCGAGCGGCGCGAGCAGCCGCACGGCCCCTGCCAGGCACGCGCGGGCGGCCGTGGCCGGGTCCATCCGCCGCAGGGAGCGCTGGAAGGCGTGGTGGACCAGGTCGAAGCCGTACGGCACGCCGACCTCGTACCGCTCCCAGTCCCAGACGAGCAGCCGCCCGTCGCCCGAGGAGGCGATGTTCCACGGCGACAGATCCCCGTGCCACGCGGCGCTCACCCCGGTCCCGGCGATCTCCTTGACCGCGCTCACCAGCAGGTCCTGGGGGATCTTCGAGCGACGGATCGGCAGCGGCGACAGGGCCAGCACGGCCAGGTCGCGCCAGCGCCCGTGGTACAGCACGTTCGGCGCGACCACGGTCTTGAGCGGCAGGTCGGCCAGCTTCTTCAGCGCGGCCGCCTCGCGGGTGACCAGTTCCCGCGTCCGCGACGAGTCGCCGATCTTGATGAAGGCGATCCTGCGCCCGCCGGAGTACGCCTCGAGCACCGGCTTGCGGTTGGCCCGCCTGGCCGGCCGTACGTGCAGGATCGCCCTTATCGGCATGCCGAAGACGTCGCTGAGATGCGCGGAGATCGACCCGTCGACCGGCACCATGACGCGCGGCCCGACCGGCATGTGCCACCAGCGCCGCGGAGCCAGCCGCCGTGGCAGCAGCGCGTGCGGCAGCACGCTGTGCGCGACGGGCGAGCCGGGACCCGGGTAGAGCAGGCCCAGCGTCTGGCGCAGGTAGGCGAGCCGGGCCTTGGCGTCGGTCATGGAGAGTTCCTCCACAGGAGGGCGAACGAGATGAGGTAGAGGCTGAGCGGCGTCACCAGGCCGTCGTAGACGAACATGTAGAGCAGCACGAGGATCATCACCAGCACGCCGGCCAGCCCGATCGGGCTCCTGTCGCGCCAGTACCGCCGGATGGCGCCCAGGAAGAAGCCGACGTAGAGCGCCGCCCCCGCGAACCCCTGCGTGATGATCAGCAGCCAGAGCTGGCCGTCGCTGCCCAGCGGCGGGTGGCCGCAGCCGGAGCACCACTCGGTCTTGCCGGTGGTGATGGTGCGATGGTTGCCCATCGCGTTGCGCGTGTTGCCGTAGCCGATGATCGGCGAGTGGCCGGCGGCCTTGATGGTGGCCGCGACGGTGAAGGCGCGGATGTCGTTGGAGTGCGGGTTGTCCAGCCGCTGCCCGACCAGGGAGGCCAGCGGGCTGAGCGCGAACACCGCGGCGCCCGCGCACGCGGCGGTGGCCAGCGCGATCCTGGTACGGCCGCCCACGCGGACCATCAGGTAGACCGCGCCCAGGCCGAGGCCGATCCACAGGCCGCGGTTGAGCGAGTAGACGATCGGGACGGCGGCCACCGCCGTGAGGACCACCGCGGCCGCCTTGCGCCGTGGCCCGCCGTACACCCACCAGCCGACCAGGAACCAGACCAGCAGCACCGAGATGTTGCTGCCCCAGGCGTTGGCCCATTCGAAGGGCGCCTCGGGGCGGGGCGAGGCGTAGCCGAGCACGTGCTGGGTCTGGGCGGCGGTCGGGTGGATGAGGTTCTGCACGAATGCGCTGTCGCTGATCCAGCCGGGCAGCAGCATCTCCACCGGCGAGGTGAAGGCGAAGCGCGGGAACAGCACGCCGAGCAGCCCGCCCGCGACGGTCGTGACGAACAGCACGCCCAGCATGCGCACCAGCCGCAGCTGGGGCAGCTCGCGCTCGGACAGGTTGCCCAGGTAGAGCACCATGATCAGCAGCGCCACGTACAGCAGCAGGCGCATGAGGTAGCCGATGACGCGGCCCGCGCCGAACCCGCCGTAGGTGCCGGGCGGCATCTCGTCAAGCATCATCGCGCTCAGCAGGTATCCGGCCAGCAGCAGCAGCCACAGCCCGAACCCGCGCGGCAGCCTGATCGGCCGCCGGCGCCACAGGATCGCCGCCATCGGCACGGCCAGGACGATCACCGACAGCCCGCCGAAGCCGAGCGCCCACCAGATCGGGTACCCCACCAGCAGAGCGGCGATCGGCCACGCGGGCCCCCTCACGTCGGCGTGCCCCGCTGATCCGGCGAGATCGCCTGCATCGGGGTGGTCTCCGCCGCCATCTCGGTGTTGACGACGGGGCCCGCGACGAGCTTGCCCAGCGGCGTCTTCTGCGGCGCCTCGGGCAGCCGCACAGGGCCGGCCGCGCACACGGCCCCGATGATCGGCACGCCGTGCCTGCTGAGCTGCCGTACGGCTGCCGCCACGTCGGCCGAGCCGGCCCGGCCCAGCCCGATCAGCAGGAGGGCGGCGTCGGCCCTGGCCAGGTCGCCCACGTCGGTCCCGATCAGCACCGACAGCGGCGCGCTGGCCGACAGCGGTCCCGCCAGCGGCGAGGCGCCCAGGTCGGCGGGCACGGCCCGCACCAGCAGCCGCTGCCCTGGGCAGGCGGCCAGCACGGTGGAGGTCAGGTCGTGCAGCGTGGCGTGATCGGCCGGGCCCGTCAGGTCGGCCAGCACGGGCAGCCCGGTCAGGCGCTCGACGTCGCCGGGCGTGCGCAGCGCGGTGTCGAGCCGGTCGCGCGCGTAGGCGGCGCCCGCGCCGAGCAGCAGCCCGGCCATCAGCCCTGTGCCCAGGTAGAGCGGCAGGCTGGGGGAGCTGGGCGCGGTCGGCGGGATGGCCTGGCTGATGATCGAGCCGGGGGTCACCGCGACGGTGCGCTGGGCGTCGTACTTCATGGTCAGGCTGTAGACCTGCCGGTTGAGCACGCTCTGCCGGTGGTCGGCGATGGCGAACTCGGCGGTGCCCTTGCGCAGCCCCGCCAGGTCCTCGATGACCTTGTCGAGCGCGGTGTTGACCTGCTTGAGCTTGCCGAGCAGGGTCTTCTGCTGCGCGGCCAGCGCGGCCTGCGCGGCCTCCGTGCGGTTGGCCAGGTAGGCCTGGGCGTAGGCGCGCGACTGGGCCGCGGCCGTCTGGGGGTCGGCGGCGGTGACGGAGATCCACAGCACCGCCGAGTTGGGCGGCACCGACACCTCGACCGGCTCCGGCGCGGTCACCTTGAGCAGCTGCGCGGCCTTGGCGGCCACCACGGCCGACTGCGCGACCTGCGCCTCAGTGTCGAGGTTGAGTGACTCGCGCTGGCGGTTGGTCACCTGGTTGGCCTGGTCCTGCACGCCCACGGGGGTGACCAGGACCTGCGTGGTCGCGGTGTATTCCGGCGGCGTGGCCTTCAGCAGGGCGAAGCCCGCCACCAGCCCGGCGACCGGCAGCCCCAGGAAGAGCATCCTGCGCCTGCGGAGCAGCGCCAGGTGCTCTCGCAGGTCCGTGCCGGAACTGGGCGACAGGCTCATGATCCTCCTTGCGCTGAGTGGAAGGTCGGCGACGGAGCGTCACGATCCGGGATGCTCGCCCACTATAGGGCTGAGGAATATTGCCCCGGTTGAATACACAAGATTTTCTCGAGTACGGCAGGCAGAGTGCCCTATTTAAATCCGAAATTTCGCGAAATGACGGATGGCATCTCCGCAGGTCGTTGGCGTGCTATTGCTGAACTTCGCGCAATGACGTGGCAAGGTTTGAAACGCAAGAAGGGGGGACTGCTTTGCGGCCACGGCGAATTATCGGGTTCATGGTCATGGCAATGGCGTTGTCCGGTTGTTCGGGCGCCAAGGGCGAGGCGGACCAGGCGGACGGCAGGCTGGGCCTGCCCAGCGCGCCCTCCTGCACGGTCACCGCCAAACTCATCCCGTCGTGCGGCGCCTGGTGGGGCCTGGCCCCCGAGGTCTTCACCGGCGCCGCCCCCGCCGAGGCCACGCGGCACGCCGAGGCGCGCATGGGCGGCACGGCCGACATCGTGCATGTCTACCACCGCGGCAGCGAGCTGTTCCCCACCAGCAAGGAGATCGCGCTGGCCCGCGACGCGGCCAGGCCCCGGTTGCTGCTGATCAACTGGAAGCCGTCGCTCAGCCACACCTGGCGCGAGATCGCCGACGGCGCGGTCGACGGCAGGATCGACCGGCTCGCCGACTACATCAGGCAGACCTTCCCCGAGCGGTTCTTCCTGACCATCCACCACGAGCCGGAGAACGACGTGCGGGCCGCCGAGGGCTCGGGCATGCAGGCGGCCGACTACGCCGCCATGTATCGCCACGTCGTGCTCCGCCTGCGCGACAGGGGAGTGCGCAACGCGGTGACCGTCATGACCTACATGGGCGCGCCCAACTGGGCGGTCAAGCCCTGGTTCGAGCAGCTGTACCCGGGCGACGACGTCGTCGACTGGGTGGCCATGGACCCCTACGCCGACTCCCTGGTGCACGACTTCGACGGGCTGGTCAACAAGACCCGCAAGGAGTACGGCCAGTGGCCCGGCTTCTACCGGTGGATGCAGTGGCGCTTCCCCGGCAAGCCCATCATGATCGCCGAGTGGGGCGTGTTCGAGCGCTACCAGGACCGCACGTTCAAGCAGACGTTCTTCAACTCCGTGCGCACCCAGATCAAGCACTACCCGCAGATCAAGGCACTGGTCTACTTCGACTCGCCGCGGGCGCCCCGCGGCGACACCCGCTTCGACTCCGACCCGGCCGCAGGCAGGGCCTTCACCGAGCTCTCGCGAGATCCCTACTTCCGCGCGACGCGCGTGCCACGACCCTGAGCCGCCATCCGGCCAGTCCCACCAGTACGGCTGCCGCCAGCGTCCAGAGCATGGCGGAGGTGCCCACGTTCAGCAGCTTGAGCGCCGAGGCCAGCAGCACGACCGCGAGCAGGGCCCTGATCAGGCCGCCGGGCGCCCTGGAGGAGATCCGGGCGCCCAGATAGACGCCGGGGATCGAGCCGATCAGCAGTGACACCGTCAGATCCAGCTTGAAGTCGCCGAACAGCAGGTGGCCGAGCGCCGCCGAGGCCACCAGCGGCACGGCCTGCACCAGGTCGGTGCCCACGAGCTGGTTGGCCTTGAGTGACGGGTAGAGCGCGAGCAGCGCCACGATGATCAGCGAACCCGAGCCCACCGACGAGATCCCGACGACCAGCCCGCCTACCGTACCGACCAGTAGGGTCGGAATTGGGCGCACGACGATCTCGTGCGTGCTCGCCGATCCGCCCCGGTCGCCGAACCAGAACTTGGCCGCCAGCCCTGCCACGGCCAGCAGCAGCGCCACGCCCAGCGCGTACTTCACCCCGTCGCCCACCGCGAACGCCCGCGCCACGAACACCCCCGCGAACGCGGCCGGCACCGACCCAGCGCACAGCCAGCCCACCAGGCGCAGGTTGACCGTGCCCTGCCGCAGGTGGACCACGCTGCCGACGGGCTTCATCACCGCCGAGGCGACCAGGTCGCTGGAGACCGCGGCCAGCGGCGGCACGTTGAAGAACAGCATCATCATCGGGGTCATGAGCGCGCCACCGCCCATGCCGGTGAGACCGACGACGATGGCGACCAGGAACGAGCCGGCGATCAGGGGGAAGTCGATCAACGTACCCATCCTCCGCTTCTGATCGTGTCGAGGACCCGGGACACGGCGGCCTCGATCGCGATGTGCGTGGTGTCGATGACCAGATCGGCGTCCTCCGGCTCCTCGTAGGGATCGGAGATGCCGGTGAACTCGGGGATCAGCCCGGCGCGCGCCTTGGCGTACAGGCCCTTGCGGTCGCGCCGCTCGCACTCCTCGAGGGGCGTGGCCACGTGCACGAGCAGGAAGTCGGCGCCCACCGACTCGACCATCTCGCGCACCTCCTCGCGGGTCTGCGCGTAGGGCGCGATCGGCGCGCAGATCGCCAGCCCCCCGTGCCTGGCCGCCTCGGCCGCCACGAACCCGATGCGCCGGATGTTGAGATCGCGGTCGGTCTTGGAGAACGTCAGCCCCTTCGACAGCAGGTGGCGCACCACGTCGCCGTCGAGGTAGGTGACCGTCCTGCTGCCGAGCTCGAGCAGCGCGTCACGCAGGCCGCGGGCGATCGTGGACTTGCCCGACCCCGACAGGCCAGTGAAGAAGACCACCAGCCCGCGCCGGTGCGGCGGCCCCGGCAGCGTGATCGGCTCGGGACCCGCCAGGTGCTCGCTCGCGCCGTAGTTGTCCGCGACGTGCTCGCGCAGCTCCAGATCGATCTCCGGCTCCTCGCGCGGCGCCAGCGGGACCGAGACCACGATCGTGTCCGCGGGCAGCTGCTCCTTCGCCTTCAGCGCCGCCCGCACCACGGCGGGGCCCTGCTCGCCGTAGGCCAGCGGCAGCAGCAGGATCACCGCGCCCAGCTCCTTGGCGGTGGAGGTGATCTCGCTGAGGTCGTCCAGCGGGCCGCGCATGGTCACCGCCAGCGCCGGCCGTCCGGCCAGCTCCTCGCGCACCTGCGCGGGCGTGCGGCGCAGCCGCGCGAACGGCCCGTGCTCGGCCGCCCCCAGGCTCCGGACCGGCCCCGCGGTCAGCCCGTCTTCGTCGTGCTCGGTCACGGACAGTACGGCCAGCGGCACGCCCTCGGGGTCGAGCAGGGTCACCTCGCCGGCCGCCTCGGGCACGTACAGGGTGACCGGGGCGGGCCAGGGGGTGCCGTCCTTCAGCGTGCCGCGCTCGTGCACCGCGTGCACGTCGTCGTGGCCGAGGAAGCCCGCCAGCGGGTGGAAGGCCCCGGAGAGCAGCAGCTCAAGGTCGGCCAGCTCGCGCGTGCCGGGGGTCCACTCCACCATTCCGCCATCCCAACTATTCCGATTGAATTGGTAGGAATAGTATCAGGTTCAGATGAGTCTGGCGAAGTGGTTCTGCGGCTTCCTGATGACCATGGTGACCTCATCATGCGTGGCCGGGTAGCGCCCGCGGGTCACCTTCGCCGCCATGGCCACCGCAAGGCTGCCGATGCGGCCCATCGCGGGACCCGTGGTGGCCCGCAGGTCGTCGCAGACCATCAGCCCCCTGGTCAGGCAGAACGTGTGGATCCCCTCGTGCGAGGTGACCGGCTCGTACACGGTCGGCAGCGGCCCAGGCGTCCCGGCGGGCACCAGATGCCGCCACAGCAGCCTGCGCATCCACTCCGGCGTCATCCGCGCGCACAGCCCGTAGGCGGAGCCGCGGTCGCGCATGCGCAGCAGTATCAGCCCGCCCGGTCGCAACGCCTGCAGCAGCCGATCGAAGACCAGCTCGGCGTGGTGGATCCGCTCGAGCAGGAAGTTGATCTGGATCACGTCGAAGGACCGCGGCGGCAGATGCACCGACCGCATGTCGCCCAGTGACCAGCCGTCGTAGTCGTCGCGCCGCTCCACTGCCGCGCGAACCGCGGGCAGCTCCTCGTCCACTCCCGTGACCCTGGTCTCCATGCGCTCCAGGACCATCGGCTCGTGTTGGGCGCACCCCGCGACCAGGATGTCCAGCCGCCGCCCCAGTTGCTCGGTCCACTGCTCGCGGATCCGCTGACCAAACAGGTCACCCCGCCAGGCGACCGCCCGCACCTCAGACATGTCACCCACAGTAGCCACTCGATCCTCTTTCGTTAGGCATTTCCTCGCGCCGCCCGGCCGCTTCCCGGGAAGGATCACTTCGCGTTACGCAGGGGCTCGCGGCGTGAGGGGGCTGCTAGCGTGCCCCGCTGTGGACGAGCGGGTGTATGTGGGCAATGCGGACGTGGACGCCCTCAGCGAGCGAGGCTGGCTGCTGGGGCACTTCCGGCCGGAAGACGACCCGCGGCACAGCCAGGACGTCGAGATCAAGTGGGGCGTCCACCCGCCGGGCGACGAGCGGGCCGAGTGGGTGACGGGGGAGGAGCGTACCGCGCTGCTCGTCCTCATCAGCGGCCGCTTCCGCGTCGAGCTGCCCGGGCGCAGCGTGCTGCTGGCCAAGCGCGGCGACTACGTCGTGTGGGGGCACGGAGTCGATCACTCCTGGTACGCGGAAGAGGAATCCGGGGTGCTCACCGTGCGCTGGCCGTCCGTCCCCGGCTACGCAGTCGGGGGCTGACGACAAGTAGGCTGGGGTCGAAACCCCCGTGACCACGTTCGGCCGGGGGTAGTTGCGTTGCGCTCGTGGGGCTGTGGGTTTATCTGATGAGTCTTTCCGGACTGCTTGACCTTGTCGCCGCCGACCCGAAACTGACCAGCGCCCTCGACGAGGGCGGAGACGTCGCGCTGATCGCACCGGCGGCGCTGCGGCCCTTCGGCGTGGCCGCACTGGCCGGGCACGACCGGACCACCGTGCTGGCCGTCACCGCCACCGGGCGGGAGGCCGAGGACCTGGCCGCCGCGCTGACGAGCCTGATGGAGCCCAGCTCGGTGGCGGTGTTCCCGGCTTGGGAGACGCTGCCGCACGAGCGGCTCTCGCCGCGCAGCGACACCGTCGGCCAGCGCCTGGCCGTGCTGCGCAGGCTGGCCCACCCGATCAAGGACGACCCCGCAGCCGGGCCGCTCAGCGTGATCGTGGCGCCGATCAGGGCGCTGCTGCAGCCGATCGTGCGCGGCCTGGGCGAGCTGGAGCCGACCAGGCTCAGGGCGGGCGACGAGGCCGACCTGGAAGAGGTCGTCGACCGGCTCGTCGAAAACGGCTACCACCGGGTCGACATGGTCGAGCGGCGCGGCGAGGTCGCCGTGCGCGGCGGCCTGCTCGACGTGTTCCCGCCGACCGAGGAGCACCCGCTGCGGCTGGAGTTCTGGGGCGACACGGTCGAGGAGATCCGCTGGTTCAAGGTGGCCGACCAGCGCTCACTCGAGGCGGCCGACGGCGGGCTGTTCGCCCCGCCCTGCCGCGAGCTGTTGCTGACCGAGGAGGTGCGGCGGCGGGCGCGCGAGCTGGCCGAGCAGCACCCGGCGCTGGCCGAGGTGCTCGACCAACTGGGCGACGGCATCCCGGTGGAGGGCATGGAGGCCTTCGCCCCGGTGCTGGCCGGCGAGATGGACCTGCTGCTCGACCACCTGCCTGCCAGGTCGGCGGTGTTCGTGTGCGACCCCGAGCGGATCAGGAGCAGGGCCGAGGAGCTGGTCAGGACCTCGCAGGAGTTCCTGGAGGCCTCCTGGATCAACGCCGCGGCCGGCGGCGAGGCGCCCATCGACCTGGGCGCGGCGGCCTTCAGGAGCCTGGAGGAGATCCGCGGCCACGCCGACGTGCTCGGGCAGCAGTGGTGGACGATGGCGCCGTTCGGCAACGGACTCGAGCTGGACGCGCAGGACTCCGAGGCCTACCGGGGCGACACCGCCAAGGCGCTGGGCGACATCAAGGGCTGGCTCGGCGACGGCAAGGCCGTCGTGCTGCTCAGCGAGGGTCACGGTTCGGCCGCGCGCATGGTGGAGCTGCTGCGGGGCGTGGACGTGCCCGCCAGGCTGCAGGAGTTCCTCGACACGGCTCCCGAGCCGAAGGTCGTCCACGTCACGACCGGGCTGATCGAGCACGGCTTCATCACGCCGGGGCTCGCCGTACTGACGCATCTTGACCTGGTGGGGCAGAAGGCCTCGACCAAGGACATGCGCCGGCTGCCGAGCAGGCGCCGGAACATGGTCGACCCGCTGCAGCTCAAGGTCGGCGACCACGTGGTGCACGAGCAGCACGGCGTGGGCCGCTACATCGAGATGGTCCAGCGCACCGTGCAGGGTGCCACCCGCGAGTACCTGGTCATCGAGTACGCCAAGGGCGACCGCCTGTACGTGCCCACCGACCAGCTCGACGAGGTCACCCGCTACGTCGGCGGCGAGGCCCCCACGCTCAACAGGATGGGCGGCGCCGACTGGGCCAAGGCCAAGTCCAGGGCCAAGAAGGCGGTCAAGGAGATCGCCGGCGAGCTGATCCGCCTCTACAGCGCCCGCATGGCCAGCCCCGGGTACGCCTTCGCGGCCGACTCGCCCTGGCAGCGCGAGATGGAGGACGCCTTCCCCTACGCCGAGACCGGTGACCAGCTCGAGGCCATCGACGAGGTCAAGCGCGACATGGAGCGCGGGATCCCGATGGACCGGCTGATCTGCGGCGACGTGGGCTACGGCAAGACCGAGATCGCCGTGCGGGCCGCCTTCAAGGCCGTCCAGGACGGCAAGCAGGTCGCCGTGCTGGTGCCGACCACGCTGCTGGTGCAGCAGCACATGTCCACCTTCAACGAGCGCTTCTCCAGCTTCCCCGTGACGCTCAAGCCCGTCTCCCGCTTCCAGACCGACGGCGAGGTCAAGGAAACGCTGGAGGGCCTGCGCTCCGGCGGGGTCGACCTGGTCATCGGCACACACCGGCTGCTCAGCCCCGAGGTCCGCTTCAAGGACCTGGGGCTGATCATCATCGACGAGGAGCAGCGCTTCGGCGTCGAGCACAAGGAGGCCATGAAGCACCTGCGCACCCAGGTCGACGTGCTGGCCATGTCGGCCACGCCGATCCCGCGCACGCTGGAGATGGGCCTGACCGGCATCCGCGAGATGTCCACGATCCTGACCCCGCCGGAGGAGCGGCACCCGATCCTCACCTTCGTCGGGCCCTACGACGAGAAGCAGATCGGGGCAGCCGTACGCAGAGAGCTGATGCGCGACGGCCAGATCTTCTTCGTGCACAACCGGGTCGCCTCGATCAACCGGGTGGCGAGCAGGCTCAGGGAACTGGTCCCCGAGGCGCGGATCGCGGTGGCGCACGGGCAGATGAATGAGCACCAGCTCGAGAAGATCATGGTCGGCTTCTGGGAGCGCGAATACGACGTGCTCGTCTCCACCACGATCGTGGAGTCCGGGCTCGACGTGCCCAACGCCAACACGCTCATCGTCGACCGGGCCGACAACTACGGCCTGTCGCAGCTGCACCAGCTGCGCGGCCGCGTCGGCCGGGGCCGCGAGCGCGGCTACGCCTACTTCCTCTACCCGCCCGAGAAGCCGCTCACCGAGACGGCGCACGAGCGCCTGGCCACGATCGCGCAGCACACCGAGATGGGCGCGGGCATGTACGTGGCGATGAAGGACCTGGAGATCCGCGGCGCGGGCAACGTGCTGGGCGCCGAGCAGTCCGGCTTCATCGCCGGGGTGGGCTTCGACCTGTACGTGCGGTTGATGTCCGAAGCCGTACAGGAGCAGAAGGCCAAGCTGAGCGGCGAGGAGGTCGTCGAGGAGCACCACGACGTCAAGGTCGAGCTGCCGATCAACGCGCACATCCCGCACGACTACGTCACCTCCGAGCGGCTGCGCCTGGAGGCCTACAAGCGCATCGCCGCGATCATCGCCGACATCGGCATCGACGAGGTGCGCGACGAGCTGACGGACCGGTACGGCAAGCCGCCCGTCGAGGTGGAGAACCTGCTCGAGGTGGCCCGCTTCCGGCTGCGGGCACGGCAGGCCGGGCTGACCGACGTCACGCTGCAGGGCCAGAACATCAAGTTCGGACCCGTCACGCTGAAGGAGTCGCAGCAGGTCCGCCTCGACCGGCTGTACAAGAAGGCCATCTACAAGCCGACGGCGGAGACGCTGCTGGTGCCGGTGCCCAAGACCAAGCCCCTGGGCGGGCAGCCGTTGCGGGATCTTGATCTGCTGAAATGGTGCGGAGACCTGGTCCAGGCCATGTTCCTCGAGCCCGCACGGGTAAGCTAGCCGCGGTTTGTGTAGGAAAGGGAAGCAGGGAAGTACGTGAAGTCGATTCGAGTGGCTCTGGCCGCCGCCGCGGCGGGCATCGCCCTGACCGCCTGCTCCTCACCCCTGCAGGCCGGAGCCGCGGCCGTCGTGGGTGATGAGCGCATCTCGGCGGACCAGCTGAACGTCAAGGTCCAGGGATTCGAGGCCGCGCTGAAGCAGGCCAAGATCGATCCCTCTCAGCTCCCGCTGCCCATCAACCAGTTCGTTCTGCTCGGCATGACGAACGAGGCGGCGGCCCGCCAGCTGGCGGCCAAGTACCAGGTGCAGGTCAGCGAGGCGGAGGTCGACGCCGCGCTCAAGGACCCGGGCCAGCAGTCCTCGCCCGAGGTGAACCTGCTGTCCAAGGGCGTCGTCCCGACGGACGCGCGCGGCTACGTCAGGGCCGAGGTCGGGCTGAAGAAGGTCGTCGACTCGCTCGGCGGCCAGCAGAACCAGCAGGCCATGGCCAAGCTGCGGGCCGACTACGGCTCCATCAAGGTCGTCTACAGCCCCCGCTACGGCACCTTCGACCCGCAGCAGGGCTTCGTCGACACCGGCCGCTTCGGCAAGGTCGAGCCGCCCGCACAACAGCAGCAGCAGCAGCAGCCGCAGGGCTGAGCCATGCCGTTGATCGTCGTCACCACCTCGCCGCGGGTCGCGCCGGGCCTGCTGAGCCACCAGGCCTGGCAGGTGCTCCGCAGCGGCAGGGTGCTGACCGGGGCGGAGGACCACCCGCACCTGCCCTACCTGGCGGAGGCGGGCGTCGAGGTGGAGGTCGTCACCCCCGACGCGCGGCGGCTGGCCAGGCAGGCGGTCGAGGGCACCGTGGTGTGGCTGGCCGACGAGGACGAGGCCGACAACGAGCACTTCATGCGGGCTATCGGCCACGCGGCCATCGAGCTGCCCGAGCCGCCCGTCATCGAGGTCGTGCCCGGCTCCTACGACCTGCCGGGCGCCCGGGTGCTCGACCTGGTCGCGGTGATGAACCGGCTGCGCGCCGAGTGCCCGTGGGACCGCAAGCAGACCCACGAGACGCTCGTCCCCTACCTGCTCGAAGAGGCCTACGAGGTGCTCGAGACGGTCGAGCAGGGCGACTACCCGGCGCTGCGCGAGGAGCTCGGCGACGTGCTGCTGCAGGTGGCCTTCCACTCCCGGGTGGCCGAGGGATTCGACATCGACGACGTCGCCCGGGGCATCGTGGACAAGCTGATCCGCCGCCACCCGCACGTCTTCGGCAGCGTGACCGTCGAGACCGCCGACGAGGTCAACGCCAACTGGGAGGCCATCAAGGCCACCGAGCGGGCAGGCAAGGACACCTTCGACGGCGTCCCCATGGGCCAGCCCGCGCTGTCGCTGGCCGCCCAGCTGCTGCGGCGGGCCGAACGGTCCGGCGCGCCCGAGGCCCTGGCCTCGGCCGTCGGCCAGGGCGTCGCCCGCGAACTGTGGGACCTGGTCCGCCGCGCCCAGGAGGCCGGCCTCGACCTTGAGGCCGAGCTGCGCGCCGCCGCCCGCGCCTACCGTGATCGCGTCCACGCCTGGGAAATTGGCCAGCAGCCCGGTTAGGCCGCTATTTTCCCGATCTATGGACTTGCGCCCGGGTGATCCGGACAACTTAGCCGGCTACCGCTTTGTCGGCTTCCTCGGCGAGGGCGGGCAGGGCACGGTGTACGCCGGGGAGGCGCCCGACGGCGCGCGCGTGGCGGTCAAGGTGCTGCACGCCCGCTTCGCCGGTGACGCCGAGGCCGTGCGGCGCTTTCGGCGGGAGATCGACATGGCCCGCCAGGTGGCCCAGTTCTGCACCGCCAGGGTCCTGGACGCCGGGGTGGAGGGCGGCCTGCCGTACCTGGTGAGCGAGTTCGTCGACAGCGTGCCGCTGGAGCTGGCCGTTCGCGAGCGCGGGCCGCTGAAGGGCGACGACCTGACCAGGCTGGCCGTCGGGACGATGACCGCGCTGGTGGCCATCCACCGGGCCGGGATCGTGCACCGCGACTTCAAACCGAAGAACGTGCTGCTGGCCGCCGACGGGCCCCGGGTGATCGACTTCGGGATCGCCACGACGGTCGACTCGACGTCGGTGACCGGCGGGGCCGTGGTCGGCTCGCCCGCCTACATGGCGCCCGAGCAGATCCAGGGCGCCTCCGTCGGGCCCGCGGCCGACGTGTTCGGGTGGGCCGGCACCATGGTCTTCGCGGCCACCGGGAAGCCCGCCTTCGGCTCCGACTCGATCCCCGCGGTGCTGAATCGGGTGCTCAACACCGCCGCCGACCTGTCCGAGGTGCCCGAGCCGCTGCGTCCGCTGCTGGCGGCGTGCCTGCACAAGGATCCCGCCGCCAGGCCCGCGGCCGCCGACGTGCTGATGCGGCTGATGAGCGACACCCCCGGCGACACCCCCGACGGGGTGCCCGGCAAGGTGGACGGCAAGGCGCTCGAGACCCTGGCCGCCCCTCCCAGGAGCGGGAGCGCGGGGCGGGCACGGCTGGCCATCGTGGCGGCCAGCACCGCCGCGCTCGGCGCGCTGGCCGTGGCGGCGTTCGCGCTGCCGCAGGCGCCGCCGCCCGTCATGCAGCGCCTGCCCGCCGAGCGACCACTGACCGGCGCGCCCGTCTCCGCGTCCCGGCACGCCGTACCGCAGAGCCGGCCCGTCACCCGAAAGCCCACCCGGCCGCCGTCGACCAGACCCGCGACGACCAAACCCGCGACCGAGCCCGTCACCAGCGCGCCACCGTCGAGCCCGGCCACCACGAAACCGCCCACCCAGGGCTCGCCGACCGCCAAGCCGCCGCGGCGGGACCGCTTCGGGTGGGGCCTGGTGCCGCCGCTCAGGATCGGCAAGTGGAAGATCTTCGGACCGAAGTCCGTCACCGGCCTCGGCCTGGACGGCGAGCGCCGCGACGACCTGCTGCGCGTCGACCCGCTGCCGCAGGGCCCCTACCACGTCAGGGCGCAGACGACCCTGATGGGCAGCGGCAGCGCCGCCGCCGATCCCAAGTACGGCCTGCTGGTGGCCGTCAGCGGCGCCGGCGACTACGCCGAGGTCTACCTCGACGCGGGCAGCAAGGTCATGACCACGCACGCCTGGGTCGGCGGCGCCTCCTCACCGTGGCAGACCACCAAGCTGCCCGCCGGGTTCGACCCGAGGACGCCGCACTGGGTCAAGGTGGGCAGGAACGGCGACACCTTCACCTTCATCCTCGACGGCATGCCCATGCAGACCCGCACGTTCAAGCTCCCCCAGGGCGGCAGGGCCGGCCTGACGACCGTCGGCAGCCGCGTCCGCTTCGAGAACCTCAGGATCGTCTGACCCCGGCCACGAACTGCATCAACCCGGCCGTCCTGCGGCGCACGTCGGTGAAGCCGCGCTCGGCCAGCGCGGCGGTCACCTCGTCGTCGCCGAACATGCGCACCCCGCTCAGCTGACCGAACACGTCGTTGAGCGGCCCGATCCCCGGCAGCCGCCGCGTGGTCAGGATCGCCAGCCGCCCGCCGGGCCGCAGCACCCTGGCCATGCTCGCCAGCGCGTCGAAGGGCCGGTCGAACAGGTAGAGCGCGGCGAAGCACGACACGGCGTCGAAACCGCCCGCGTGGAAGGGCAGCGACACCGCGTCCGCCCTGACGAACTCCAGCCGCTCGCGGTACGGCGAGCGGGCCGTCTCCATGACCGCCTGGTCCAGCATCGTGGCCGAGGCGTCGAGCCCCACCACGAGCCCGGCGTCACCGACGGCGGGCGCCAGCTCGCGGGCCACGTTGCCGGGCCCGCAGGCCACGTCGAGCACCACGTCACCGGGGGACAGCGCCAGCAGGTCCCTGATCAGCGCCATCTCCTGCGCGGTCGAGGGCCCCAGCGGCCCCTTGGCCAGCCCGATCAGCGCCGGCCGCCACAGCCGCTCGTAGATCTGCGGCAGCGCGCTCGACCGCATCAGCCGCTGCGCGATCGAGTCGTCGCCCGGCCCCTCGGGCAGCAGGTCGAGATAGCCGTGCGTGCGGTCCGGGTCCGGCACCGGCGGCTCGAGCAGCTTTATTACCCGCTCCATGAACCCATTAGATCAAGTGGCGGGAATGAGTGTGAAATGTCAGGATCTCTAGGTTGAACGGGGGGAGATTCGTGATGCCGGAGGTGCGCGAGCTGCATCGGGCGGAGCCGCGCGAGATCGGCGGATATCGCCTGCTCGGCGGGTTGGGCGACGGCGGGCAGGGGTCGGTGTACCTGGGGGAGGCCGCCGACGGGGCCCGCGTCGCGATCAAGGTGCTGCACACCCGGCTGCTCGGCAACGACAAGGCACGCCGCCGCTTCCTGCAGGAGGGCGCGACCGCCGAGAGGGTCGCCGGGTTCTGCACCGCGCGGGTCTACGAGACCGGGTTCCTCGACGGCCGGCCGTACATCATCAGCGAGTACATCGACGGGCCGTCGCTGCACGACCTGGGGCCGCGCAGCGGGGGCGCGCTGGAACGGCTGGCGGTCGGCACGGCCACAGCGCTGGCCGCCATCCACCGGGCCGGGATCGTGCACCGCGACTTCAAGCCGAGCAACGTGCTCGTCGGGCCGGACGGGCCGCGCGTGATCGACTTCGGCATCGCCAAGGAGATGGACGTCGCCACCACCGCCAGCAGCGTGGTCGGCACCCCCGGCTACATGGCGCCCGAACAGATCGCCGGGGAGAATGCCACCGCGGCCTCGGACATGTTCAGCTGGGCCTCCACGATCGCCTTCGCCGCCACCGGCACGCCGCTGTTCGGCCGCGGCTCCATCCCCGCGGTCATGCACCGCATCCTCAACACCGAGCCGGACCTGAGCACCGTGCATGAGCCGCTGCGCTCGGTGCTCGAGGCGTGCCTGGCCAAGGACCCGGCCGCCAGGCCGTCGGCCGACGAGGTGCTGATGCGCCTGCTCGGCAGCACCAGCCCGACCGAGCAGCCGATCCCCGCCACGCGCGAACGCAGGCCGGTCCCGCGCAGGCCCGTCCCGCGCAGGCGCGGGCGGCGCGCGGGCCTGGTGGTCGCAGGCATCACGGCCGTGGTGATCGCGGGCGTGGCCGCCGGCGTCGCCTTCCGCCCGTCCAACCTCCCCTCCACGACGAGCGACTCGTACGGCAGGCCGCTCGGCGACGTGTTCGGCCCCGACATCGCCGACGTCACCGCCATGGCCATGGGCACCTACCAGGGCGCGCCCGCCGTGGCCTACGCCGACGGCACCAGCCACGCCGTCGAGGTCTGGAACCCGGCCACCGGCCAGCGGATCGCCTCACTGCCCGGCGCCGCCAGATCCCCGGTGCTGACCATGGCCATGATCACCGGGGTGAACGGCTCCACCGTCATCTGGTCGGGCGTCGACGGCACCGTGCGGCAGTGGCCGGTCGCCGACACCAGGGCGGCCGCCTTCCTGCACGTGTGCGACAAGAACGCCCGCCTGGCCGTACACGGCTCGCTCATGGCGGTCGGCTGCGCGGACGGCTCCATCAGGATCATCGACCCGAGCGGCCGCAAGAAGCCGGCCGGCGTCACCTACGTCAAGGGCGCGGTCACCGCGCTGGCCTGGGACGAGGCGGGCAGGACCATCGCCGGCACCCAGTTCGGCTACGTGGCGGTGGGCGAGCGCGGCTTCGTGGTCAAGGGCGCAGTACGGGCCGTGGCCCCGGTGTCCGACGGCCAGGTCGCGGTCACCGCAGGCAAGACCACGGCCGTCTACGACGTGTCCAACGGCAAGCTGGTACGGAAGATCTCCGGCGCCTTCCGCGGCGGCATGGGCGTGACCCACGCCAACGGCGAGACCGTGATCGCCGGCTTGGCCGACGGGCTCACTGTGTGGAGCCAGAAGGCCGGAACGCGCCTGGCCAAACTGGCCGACCCCGGCGACGGCGTGACCGGCCTGGCCGTCGGCGACGGCACCGTGGCCGCCGCGGTAGCCGGCCGCCTACGCGCCTGGAGCCTGGACAACCAGGGCTAGCCTCAACCGATAGGCTCTAGGCGCATACAGCCTTTCGACTTAGGAGCGCATTCCGTGGCTACCATCGAGGTCGTCTACGCCCGCGAGATCCTCGACTCCAGGGGTAACCCGACCGTCGAGGTCGAGGTCGTGCTGGACGACGGCAGCACCGGCCGCGCGGCGGTACCCAGCGGCGCGTCCACCGGCCAGTTCGAGGCCGTCGAACTGCGCGACGGCGACGAGCGCTACGGCGGCAAGGGCGTGGAGAAGGCCGTGCTCGCGGTGACCGACGAGATCTTCGACGAGGTCCACGGTGTCGAGGCGGAAGACCAGCGCATCATCGACCAGATCATGATCGACCTGGACGCCACGCCCAACAAGGCGAAGCTGGGCGCCAACGCCATCCTGGGCGTGTCGCTGGCCGTGGCCAAGGCCGCCGCCGACAGCGCCGACCTGCCGCTGTTCCGCTACGTGGGCGGGCCCAACGCGCACGTGCTGCCGGTGCCGATGATGAACATCCTCAACGGCGGCGCGCACGCCGACACCAACGTGGACATCCAGGAGTTCATGATCGCCCCGATCGGCGCGGAGACGTTCCGCGAGGCCGTGCGCATGGGCACCGAGGTCTACCACGCGCTGAAGAAGGTGCTGAAGGAGAAGGGCTACGCCACCGGCCTGGGCGACGAGGGCGGTTTCGCGCCCAACCTGCCCTCCAACCGTGACGCGCTCGACCTGATCCTGGTCGCCATCGAGCGGGCCGGATTCGTGCCCGGCCAGGACATCGCGCTCGCGCTCGACGTGGCCGCCTCCGAGTTCCACAACGACGGCGTCTACACCATCGACGGCAAGGGCCTCAGCGCCGAGGAGCTCATCGAGTTCTACGCCGACCTGGTCGCCTCCTACCCGCTGGTCTCCATCGAGGACCCGCTGGACGAGGAGGACTGGGAGGGCTGGAAGAAGATCACCAAGGCGCTCGGCGACAAGGTGCAGATCGTCGGCGACGACCTGTTCGTCACAAACCCCGAGCGGCTCGGCCGCGGCATCGCCGAGGGGGCCGCCAACGCGCTGCTGGTCAAGGTCAACCAGATCGGCACGCTCAGCGAGACGCTCGACGCCGTCGACCTGGCCCACCGCAACGGCTACCGGTGCATGATGAGCCACCGCTCCGGCGAGACCGAGGACACCACGATCGCCGACCTGGCCGTCGCGGTGAACTGCGGTCAGATCAAGACCGGCGCGCCCGCCCGCTCCGACCGCGTCGCCAAGTACAACCAGCTGCTGCGCATCGAGGAACTCCTCGACGACGCCGCCCGATACGCGGGTCGCGCCGCATTCCCGCGCTTCCAGCGCTAGCGTCGTCCTCCACGGAGCACGACTTAGTACGGGGGCTGGGACCTCATCCCGCCCCCGTCCTGGTCGGGGTGGTCAGGAGTCGGTAGGGCGAGACGGGAGGGGAAGCGGTGGCGAAACGACCTCAGCTGACCGGACGTGCGGCCATCCTGGCGGTCGTGGTGTGCGCGATCGCGATGAGCCTGGCCTACCCTGTGCGGGAGTACATCTCCAACCGCCGCGACCTGGCGGCGCTGCAGGAGGAGAAGGCCAGGGTCGACGCCGAGACCCGCCGCATCGCCCAGCAGGCCGAGCAGATCAAGGACCCCAACGACATCAAGCGCCGCGCCAAGGAGGAGCTGCACTACTGCGGCGCCGGCGAGAAGTGCTACGTCGTGATGGACAGCGCGCCCGAGCAGGCCAGGACGGCAGTCAAGCAGCAGGCCGCGGCCCCGCCTCCGTGGTATCAGACACTGTGGGAATCGGTGGAGGCGGCGGACAAGGGCACCGGGCACAAGGCAGGGACGCCAGTTGGAAAGTAAGGACGTCGAGGCCGTCGAGAAGCAGCTCGGACGCCCGCCGCGCGGGCTGCGCCGGGTGGCGCACCGCTGCCCGTGCGGCAACCCCGACGTGGTGGAGACGGCTCCGCGCCTGCCCGACGGCTCGCCGTTCCCCACGCTGTACTACCTGACCTGCCCCAAGGCCGCCTCGGCCATCGGCACGCTCGAGGGGTCGGGGATGATGCGCGAGATGCAGGCCCGGCTGGCCGACGATCCAGAGCTGGCCGCCGCCTACCAGGCCGCGCACGAGGACTACGTCGCCAGGCGCGACAAGGCCGCCGAGGAGGAGGGCATCGAGCCGCTCCCGGGGGGCATGCAGAGCACGGGCGGCATGCCGTACCGGGTCAAGTGCCTGCACGCGCTGGTGGCGCACGAGCTGGCCGCGCCGGGGAGCAACCCGTTCGGCAGAGAGGCGCTCGAGGCTCTTCCCGAGTGGTGGAAGGACGGACCATGCGTGTAGCCGCCGTCGACTGCGGCACCAACTCCGTGCGCCTGCTGGTCGCCGACGTCGTCGGCGACACGCTCACCGACCTCGAGCGGCGCATGGAGATCGTACGGCTGGGCCAGGGCGTCGACCGGACGGGCCGGTTGGCCCCCGACGCCCTGGAGCGCACGTTCGCGGCGATGCGCACCTACCGCAAGCTGATCGACCAGCACGGCGCGGTGGCGACCCGGGTGGTGGCCACCAGCGCGACCCGCGACGCTGAAAACCGGCAGGAGTTCGTCGACGGCGTCCGCGACATCTTCGGTGTCGAGCCCGCGGTGATCACCGGGGCCGACGAGGCGGAGCTGTCCTTCACCGGCGCCACCCGGAGCCTGACCGAGGGTGCGCCCTTCCTGGTGGTCGACATCGGCGGCGGCTCGACCGAGTTCGTGGTGGGATCCCGGCACGCCGAGGCCGCCCTGTCCGTCGACATCGGATGCGTTCGGCTGACCGAGCGCCACCTCAAGGACGCGGGCGACCCGCCCAGCGCCACCGCGCTCGAGGCCGTGGTGGCCGATATCGAGGCGGCACTCGACCTGGTGGCGCATTCGGTGCCGGTCGAACGGGCGCACACGCTCGTCGGGCTGGCGGGCTCGGTGACGACCGTGGCGGGAATCGCGCTCGGCCTTCCCGAATACGACCCGGAGCGGATTCATCACGCACGGATTTCGGCGCAGGACGTTCACGACGTTACGCGGCGATTGCTCGCGATGACCCATCGTGAGCGGGCCGAGATACCGGTGATGCACCCGGGGCGGGTGGACGTCATCGGGGCGGGTGCGTTGATTCTTGACCGCATCGTGAGAAGGTTCGCGTTTTCCCAGGTCGTGGTCAGCGAACACGACATCCTTGATGGAATTGCCTGGTCGCTCGCCTGAAAGTTCAGCAAATCCAGACATTTCCGGCCGATCACGCGTGTTGAGGGTGCAATCTGTTTTGTGATTAGGTAAAGGAGCTTTACGGGGGCTTTGCCATATCGCCGGACACGGATGGTGTCCGCGTGGCGACCGTTCCCGAGCGTCTTTTCCCTCACGGAATGGAGCACTCTCACATGAAGTCCGTTGGGTTGGCACGTAGAGCGGCGGCGTTCGGCGCCTCCTCTGCCGTGCTGGCCGCCATGGTCACGGGGCTGGTTTCCGGCCCCGCCCAGGCGGCGACCCCCGCTGCCGCGGGCAAGGCGGCTCCGGCCGCCGCCGCGGGTCAGGCGGGACACAAGCCGAAGGTCTCGATCACCGCGCCGAAGGCGTCGACCGGCGACTACCAGGGCACCTGCCCTGTGAAGGTCAACTTCTCCTCGACCATCAAGGTCGCGGTGAAGGGCAAGACCGAGCTCGCCTACCGCTGGGTCCACGGTGACGGGTCCAAGGGCAAGGTCAAGGTCGTCAAGCTCAAGGGCCACGGCAACAAGTACGTGAAGGTCAAGGAGTCCCTCACCTTCAACGGCGACGTCAAGGGCTGGGAGGCCGTCCAGGTCCTCGGTCCGCGCAAGGCCGTGTCGAAGAAGGGCTACTTCTCCGTCTCGTGCGCAAACGGTGACCACGGCGACGACAACGTCCGCGTGTGGGCCCGCGCCTGGGCCGACCCGGACTCGTACGTCGGTCCGTGCACCCCTGGCGACAAGATCGACTTCGGCGGCGTGATCAAGGTCAACCGCCCGACGTGGGTCAAGTACCGCTGGGTCCTCAACGGTGACGTCGTCGACAGCGGCACCATCAAGGTCTGGGACTCCCGCAGGGTGGACCTGGGCTACTCGCCGCGTCACAGCCAGCGTGGCTGGGCGCAGCTGGTCATCGTCGGCCCCGACGAGGGCGCGTCCAACCGGGCTGACTACAAGGTCTGGTGCAAGGACGAGTCCCCGAGCGTCAAGGTTTCCGCCACCAACCTGGTGACGGGCACCAACCACGACGGCTGCAAGGTCGGCGCCAACGCCAACATCAACAGCACCGGCGCGGCCCGCGTGAAGTACGTCTGGTCCGTCAACGGCACCCCCGTTGCCAAGGACGAGGCCGTCTTCGCCGGCGCCGGCACCAAGAACGTGGTCCTGGCGGACCAGGTTCTGGCCGGTGACGCCAAGAACGGCGGCAAGATCACGCTGTCGGTCTTCGGCCCTGACAACAACGACTCGATCACCCAGACCTACGCCGCGTGCGAGGCCAAGGCGAGCGTGTCCGCGGTTCGGGTCGTCGGCCAGCGCAACGACATGTGCAAGGACAGCCGCGGCCCGGGCGTCGACTTCTCGGCGACGCTGCACACCACCGCTTCTGCCACGGTCAAGTACCACTGGATGGTCAACGGCAAGCAGGACGGTCCGCAGCTTGAGCGCAAGGTCGACGGCGACCTGGACGTGACCTGGGGAATCGGGGGCACCCACGGGGCCTCTGAGACCTCTGGCTCGATCGAGCTCGTGATCGACAGCCCGAACTCGGCGTCCTCGGGCGCCACCGCCTTCGTGAAGACCTGCCCTCCGGTGGCCTGATCGAGGTGACCTGAGACCGGGTGGTGCCCTCGGGCGCCATCCGGTTTCTTGTTGCCGCTACTGCGCTTAGCACAGTAGTGTGCATCGCGTGGATACAAGCCAGCTCCTCAAGGGCGTGCTCGATCTGGCCGTGCTGGCGGTGCTCGACGAGCGCGACGGCTACGGCTACGACATCGTGCGCAGGCTTCGCGAGGCCGGGCTCGAGGAGGTGGGCGACGCCTCGGTGTACGGCACGCTGCGCCGCCTGTTCAAGGCCGGGGTGCTGAATTCCTATGTGGTCGCCTCCGACGAGGGGCCCCACCGCAAGTACTACGGCCTCAACGACGCGGGACGCGCGCTGTACGCCTCGTCGGCCAAGACCTGGGCCTCATTCGCCGCCACCATGGCATCGCTTCTCGAGAAGGGGAACGCGTGAAGACTGTCGAGGAGTACGCGCGAGCCGTACGGCAGGCTCTCGCCGACCATCCCGACCGGGACGAGCTGCTGGAGGACCTCGACGACCACCTGGCCGAGATCGCCGCGGAGTCCGGCCTGCCGCTGGAGGAGCGGCTCGGACCGCCGATCGCCTACGCCGCCGAGCTCGCGGCCGCTTACGGGGGCAGGCCGGAGGGCAGCAGGCGGGTGTGGGACCGCATCAGGGCCAGCGAGCGGTTCGCCGCCGTGCTGGGCTTCATGCGGCAGCTCAAGCCCGGTTGGTGGGTGCTGCGCGGCTACGCGCTGGCCATGCTGTTGCAGGTGATGCTGTTCGGGAGCGGGGTGGTGCCGTCCAATCCCGGCGAGTTCCTGACGGCCGCGGTGGGCGTGGCGGTCTCGCTGTGGATCGGCCTGCGCAGGCCCGTGCCCCTGCTGGTGCCCCTGGTCGTGGCCCTCAACGTGCTCGGCGCCGTCGCGGTGTTCGCCGGGGCCGTGCAGGCCCAGCAGTGGAAGGACCAGGCCCAGCGGCTCCGCATGCAGGAGAGCGACCTCGTGCGGCAGGTCTCCGTGGGCGACGAGGTCTACAACATCAAGCCGTACGCCAAGGACGGCAGCCCGCTGAAGGATGTCTACCTCTACGATCAGGACGGCAAGCCGATCACGGTCAACCCTGAAGACTTCGGCTACCAGGTGGACCGCTCGTGCGGCGAACCCGTGCTCAACCGCTACCCGCTGCCGCTGGTGAGTCAGGATGGAGAGGCCGCGACCGCGCCAACGGTCTGCGACGCCCAGAGCCCTGTCGCGACTCCCAGCAAGCCGGAGTGAGCATGACGTTCGTACCTCCGGGCACCGGTTGGCCCGATGACCCGGCGACCGCCGACACGCCGGTCGCCCATGACCCCGCGGACGTGCGCCGCCTCGCCGCCACCAGCAGCACCCTCGCGGAGCTCACGGCCAGGCAGTCCGTCTGCCGTGCCTGCCCCCGCCTGGTGGCCTGGCGCGAGGAGGTCGCCGAGGTGAAGCGGCGCGCGTTCGCGGACGAGACGTACTGGGGCAGGCCGGTCGCGGGCTGGGGTGACGACGAGCCGCGCGTGCTGATCGTGGGTCTGGCCCCCGCGGCGCACGGCGGCAACCGGACGGGGCGCATCTTCACCGGTGACCGCAGCGGCGACTGGCTGTTCGCCTCGCTCTACCGCACCGGCTTGGCCGTACAGGAGACCAGCACGCACGCCGGTGACGGGCAGAAGCTCGTCGGAGCGCGGGTGGCGGCGGCGGTGAGATGCGCGCCGCCGGCCAACAAGCCCACGCCGGAGGAGCGCGACGCCTGCCGCCCGTGGCTGGACCGGGAGATCGAGTTCGTGCGGCCGGGCGTCAGGGTGATCGTGGCGCTCGGCGGGTTCGCCTGGCAGGCGGTGTGGCCCGCGCTGAAGGCGGCGGGATACGAGCTGCCCCGCGCTCGGCCGGCCTTCGGCCACGGCGTGGAGGTGCCGCTGGGCGGCGGGGTCACGCTGCTCGGCTGCTACCACCCCAGCCAGCAGAACACCTTCACCGGCAGGGTCACCGCCGACATGCTCGACCGGATCTTCGCCAGGGCCCGCGAGCTGGCGGTGTGACGAGGAGCACCACCCCCGGAATAGATTTCCTGACCAACGCCTTATAACCTTGTGAATGCTTTCACAAGCACTCCACGAGGATGGGGCCTCAGGATGAACAAGAACATCCTTATCGTCGGCGGCGGATACGTCGGCCTGTACACCGCACTGCGCCTGCAGAAGAAGCTCCGGAGCCAGATGCGTTCCGGCGACGTGACCATCACCATCATCGACCCCCAGTCCTACATGACCTACCAGCCGTTCCTCCCCGAGGCGGCGGCCGGCAGCCTGTCGCCGCGGCACATGGTGGCGCCGCTGCGGCGGATCCTGCCCAAGGTGCGCATACTCAACGGCACGGTGACCAAGGTCAACCACTCCGAGCGGACCGTGACCTTCCAGCCCGCCGAGGGCGAGTCGCGCGAGGTGGCCTACGACGTGATCGTCATGGCCGTCGGCTCGATCTCGCGGACGCTGCCGATCCCCGGGCTCACCGACATCGGCATCGGCTTCAAGGAGGTCGGCGAGGCGATCGCGCTGCGCAACCGGGTGCTGCACCTGCTCGACGTGGCAGAGTCGACCGACGACCCCGAGGTGCGGCGCAGGGCGCTGACCTTCGTGTTCGTCGGCGCCGGGTTCGCGGGCGTCGAGGCGCTGGCCGAGCTCGAGGACATGGCCAGGGACTCCACGAAGTACTACCGCAACATCACCCCGGCCGACATCCGCTGGGTGCTCGTCGAGGCGAGCAACCGCATCCTGCCTGAGGTCGGGCCCGAGATGGGCAGGTGGACGCTCGAGCAGCTGCGCGAGCGCGGCATCGACGTCAGGATGGAGACCCGGCTCGAGTCGTGCGTGGGCGGCCACGTGGTGCTTTCCGACGGCGCCGAGTTCGACGCCGAGACCCTCGTCTGGACGGCGGGCGTCAAGCCCAGCCCGGTCGTCAACAGCACCGACCTGCCCGTCGACGAGCGCGGCCGGATCAAGACCACGACCATGCTGACCGTCGCCGGGGTCGACGGCGCCTTCGCCGCCGGTGACGCGGCCGGGGTGCCGGACGTGACCAACCCGGGCGAGTACTGCGCGCCCAACGCCCAGCACGCGGTCCGCCAGGCCAAGGTGCTGGCCGACAACATCATCCACTACCTGCGCGGGGAGCAACTGGTCGACTACCGCCACAAGTACGTCGGATCGGTCGCCGGTCTCGGCCTGCACCAGGGCGTGGCCAACGTCTACGGTGTGAAGCTGCGCGGTTTCCCTGCGTGGTTCATGCACCGCACCTACCATCTGTCGCGGGTGCCGACGCTGAATCGCAAGGTCCGCGTCGTCGTCGACTGGACACTCGCGCTCTTCTTCAAGCGGGAGACGATCTCGCTTGGCGAGATGGAACACCCCCGCGACGAATTCAGGGCCGCGGTGGCGGCGAACCGCCGCTAGTTCGAGTACGGCAAGCGCCCCGGTGCACACGCATCGGGGCGCTTTCGGCACCCGTGGACTCTTTGGCGAGGAGGGGGATCCAAGGGTGGGGCTATCGGCGGTGACCGTGCTCGGCGTGGACAGGCCGGGCGTGATAGCCACGGTCGCCGGTGTGCTGGCCGATTGCGGCGTCAACATCCAGGACTCGACGATGACGCTGCTCGGCGGCCACGTCGCGATGATGCTGCTGGTCAACGGCGATCTGGACGCCGACGAGCTCACCAAGCGGCTGTGCGCGCCCGACCTGGTGATCACGGCCGCGGCCGTCGAGGCGCGGCGCTACTTCGGCTGCCTGGCCGGCGGCCTGGGCTACGTGCTCACCGTGCACGGGCCCGACAGGCCCGGCATCATCTCGGCCATCAGCGCCGCGCTGGCCTCGGTGGGCGGCAACATCACCGGCATGAGCACCCGGCTGACCGGCCGCCTGTACGTGCTCATCGCCGACGTCGAGCTGCCCGAGGAGGTCGACGTGGCCGACCTCATGCGCCACCTGGCCGCCGTCGGCGCCGGGCTCGACTCGGAGATAACCTTCCGTCCCGTCGAACCGGACCTGCTGTGAGCGTCGGCACCGCGCGTGAGGTGCTGGGCGCGCCGCATCCCGTCCTGTCCGCCTCCGCCGACGAGGTCGATCCCACCGCGCCCGAGGTGGTGTCGGCCGCCGCCGACCTGCTGGCCACGTTGCGCCACCAGCCGGGTACCGCCGGCCTGGCGGCCCCCCAGATCGGGCTGAGCTGGCGCCTGATCGCCTTCGACGCCGGGCGGCACCCCCGCAGCCGTTCCTGGGCCGGGGAGCTCGTCGTGGTCAATCCACGCCTCGCGCAGGCCTCCCGCTGGGAGGGCGGCCGCGAGCGCTGCGCCTCCGTCGCCGGCCTCTCAGCGGACGTACGGCGGGCCACCCGCATCACCGTACTTGGGCGTTTGCCAGGAAGCGGAGATCGCGTCACCATCGAGGCTGATGCCTTCGAAGCTAGGTGTATTCAGCACCAACTGGACCATCTGGACGGAGTTCTCTTCCTGGACAGAGTGGCAGGAGCACAGTCACTTCACCGCAGATCTGACATGTGTGACGGCTGATGCGAAGTTGTGCTCCTCGGATGGATGGTCCGTTTCGTATGATTGCGGCGCCCCCGTAGCCCAAAGGCAGAGGCAAACCCCTTAAAAGGGTTGTAGTGCGGGTTCGAGTCCCGCCGGGGGCACCGGCATCTACCTCGGGAAACTCCGCATTTTACGGAGAACTTATGCCCCTCGGCAGCGGTCAGTGACGGCGTGACCGCAATTACGCACCCTGTCTACTATGCGTCACCGGCGGTGACCTTGGGGAACTTCGCCGGGTGCGCGTTCGTTGGGATCTCTGGTGTACACGGTGACGGCCCTCCCATAGGCTCGTCCCTCAGGAGGCAGCGATGGAGAGCAAGAACCCCGTATTCAGCCGGTCTCGCGGAGGCCAGGTAGGGGGCTGGGCGGCGCAGGCGCCGAGCCCTGAGCACCTGCAGAACATGTACGACGTCCCGTCGTACGCCCCTCCGGCGCCTGCCTACCGGGCGATGACGATCGACGACGTCGTGGTGCGCGGGTTCATGACCCTGGGCACGCTGGTCCTGGGCGCTGCCGCCGCGTGGTACTTCAACGTTCCGGTCGGCGCGGCCGTGGCCTCGGCCATGGTCGCTCTGGTCCTCGGCCTGATCGCCTCGTTCAAGCAGAGCACCAGCCCGGCGTTGATCCTCGGCTACGCGCTCTTCGAAGGGGTCTTCCTCGGCACGATCAGCCACCTGTACGAGTCCGTCTACAACGGCATCGTGCTCCAGGCGATCCTCGGCACGGCGTTCGCCTTCGGCGGCGTGCTGACGGTCTATGCGCTGCGCGTCGTGCGGGTCACACCGAAGTTCACCAAGTTCGTGATCGCCGCCGCGATCTCCGCCCTCGGCCTCATGCTGGTCAACTGGATCGTCAGCTTCTTCGTCGTCGGCGGGCTCGGGCTGCGCACCGACGGCCCGCTCGGGTGGATCTTCAGCGTGGCCATGATCCTGGTCGGCTGTTTCTTCCTGCTGCTCGACTTCGACGCCGTCGAGCAGGGCGTCAAGCAGGGCGCCCCGGAGAAGTTCGCCTGGCAGTGCG
Organism: Nonomuraea sp. NPDC050536; assembly: GCF_044457685.1. Taxonomy (NCBI): domain Bacteria; kingdom Bacillati; phylum Actinomycetota; class Actinomycetes; order Streptosporangiales; family Streptosporangiaceae; genus Nonomuraea; species Nonomuraea sp. NPDC050536. Next base: position 323,393 of record NZ_JBITHD010000007.1, on the reverse strand, counting down.
CCTTCGGCTTGACGCTGAGCCTGGTGTGGATCTACCTCGAGGTCCTGCGGTTCATCAGCTATTTCACCAGCAACGACTGACTGTTCATCCTCCAGAAGGCCCTGCTGACCGGCGGGGCCTTCTCGCTGTGCGACGGAAGATCTACGCCTCGTCACGAATTTGGGGGTTGCCTTTCCGGAACTCGTGTTGCAGTGTCGAGCAAAGGACCTTATCCGTGGAGGTGCCCATGTCCTTGAACCACTCACCGGAGACGCAGACAAAGCTCATCGCAAGGGTCCCAACCGTAACGGGACGCGCACTCCCCGAGTGGTTCCAAGCCATCGAAAACGGCCCGGCTTTCCTCAGATGTGACGAGCGGGCCAACTGGCTTGCCGACGAGCACGGGCTGTCCCACGGCTACGCCGCCGCGATCGTGCTCGAGCACGAGCGGCACCGCCGTAACCGCTCGGGCTCGCTGTAGAGCCCAGTCCAACCCCCGCGCCCGTGCCACAGGTACGGGCGCGCGATCATTGAGGGATGGATTTCGACAAAGCCCGCGAGTTCCTCCGCACGAACCACCGTGCCGTCCTGCTCACCAGACATCGCGATGGGCGCCCGCAGATGTCGCCGGTGACGGTCGGGGTGGACTCGGAGGGGTACGCGGTGATCAGCACACGCGAGACCGCCGCGAAGACGCGCAACGTGCTGCGCGACCCGTCCGTGTCGGTCTGCGTGATGAACGACGGCTTCTACGGCGGGTGGATCCAGATCGACGGCACCGCCGAGGTGATCCACCTTCCCGAGGCGATGGACCACCTCGTCGCGTACTACCGCGATATTTCGGGAGAACACCCGGATTGGGATGACTACCGCGCCGCCATGCTCCGCGACCGCCGCGTCATCCTCCGCATCCACCTCACCCACGCAGGCCCCGACCGCCACGGGTGATCATCCTGGCGTTGTACGGCGAGGCCGCCGCCACCGGCCGCCCGCCGTCGTGCGCCGACGACCCGCGACCGGCGCTTCCGGCGAGTCGATGACGCATTCTCGCCGCCACGGCGCTACGTAACCCGCCTTCCGCGGTCCTCGGGTCGCTCGCCGTCGCGTTAGCTACCCGCGTGCCACGGTTCCGGGTTGCTCGCCGTGGAGAGCGGCGGCGTCGACGGCGTGACGGAGCAGGTCACCTTCCAGTTCGGGGTGGTCATCCAGGCGCCGCGGCTGGGTCCCGGCGGGTGGGTCGCGCTCTACCAGGGCAACTCGGTCCACCTGAACGACAGCATGTACGTGGCCTGGGGCGGCAACAGCCGGGTCACCGACTCCGCGATCACGGTGGGCTGGTGGACGAACGACCTCACCAAGGAGCCCTACCGGGAGCTGGCGGCATCCAAGGCGCACCGAGCTCGATCGCACCACGACGGTGTGGGGCTCCGCAAAACCCTGGCCCCCTCCCAGTGCAGCGGCTGGAGCCCCCCGGTAACCCTCCGCTGGCCCCCCACCCCCAGCTCCGCTCCCGGCAACTAACCACCCACCCGGCCAGGCGCCGGGTCGGCGGGACAGGGTACGGCGAAGGTCGGCGCCCGGTACGGCGAGCGACGGGGACCGTGGCACGCGGGTAACCGGGCCGACGGCGAGTAACCGGAAGGCCGCGGGAGGTGGGTTACGAAGCGTCGTGACGGCGAGAAAGTGGCACCGACTCGCCGGAAGCGCCGGTCGCGGGTCCTCAGCCGAGGTATGGCGGGCGGCCGGTGGGGCGGCTTGCCGTACAAGAGCAGACCAAAGATCGAGTACGGCGGGCGGCCGGTTGCGGCGGCCCGCCGTACAAACGCGCAAAGCAGCTAGGAAGGTACGGCGGGCGGCGGCCCGCCGTACAAGCGGGCAAGACAGCTAGGCGAGGCGCTCGAGGAGCATTGCCATGCCCTGGCCGCCGCCGACGCACATCGTTTCGAGGCCGATCGACTTGTCGTGGTGCTGGAGGCTGTTGATCAGCGTGGACGTGATGCGTGCCCCCGTCATCCCGAACGGGTGCCCGACCGCGATCGCGCCGCCGTTGATGTTGAGGCGGTCGAGGTCGATGCCGAGGTCCCGGTAGGAGGGGATGACCTGCGCCGCGAAGGCCTCGTTGATCTCGACGAGGTCGACGTCGTCGATGGCCATGCCCGCCCGCGACAGCGCCATCTTGGACGCCTCCACCGGCCCAAGGCCCATGATCTCGGGGGACAGGCCGGTGACGCCGGTCGAGACGATGCGCGCCAGCGGGGTGATACCGAGCTCGGCGGCCTTGGTGTCGCTCATCACGATGACCGCGGCGGCGCCGTCGTTGAGCGGGCAGCAGTTGCCGGCCGTGACCGTGCCGTCGGGGCGGAAGACGGGCTTGAGCGCGCTGACCGCCTCGTAGGTGGTGCCGGCGCGCGGCCCGTCGTCCTTGCTGACGACCGTGCCGTCGGGGAGCGTGACCGGGGTGATGTCCTTCTGCCAGAACCCGTCGGCGATGGCCTTCTCGGCCAGGTTCTGCGACCGGACGCCGAACTCGTCCTGCTCCTGGCGGGTGACGCCCTTGAGCTGGGCGAGGTTCTCGGCCGTCTGGCCCATCGCGATGTAGATGTCGGGGGCGTCGCCGTCCTGGCGCGGGTCGTGCCAGGTCCTGCCGCCCTCGCCGAAGGTCTTGGTGCGGGCGATGGCGTCGTGGAAGATCGGGTTCTGCGTGTCGGGCAGCGAGTCGGAGTTGCCCTTGACGAAGCGCGACACGGTCTCGACGCCGGCCGAGACGAACACGTCGCCCTCGCCCGCCTTGATCGCGTGGAAGGCCATCCGCGTGGTCTGGAGCGAGGAGGAGCAGTAGCGGGTGATCGTGGTGCCGGGCACGTTGTCCAGCCCGAGCATCACCGAGATCACCCGGGCCATGTTGAAGCCCTGCTCGCCGCCGGGAAGGCCGCAGCCCAGCATGATGTCGTCGATCGTCGCCGGGTCGAGCTGCGGCACCTTGGCCAGGGCCGCCTTGATCATCTGCACTGTGAGTTCGTCGGGCCGGATCTCCTTGAGCGAGCCCTTGAACGCTCGGCCGATGGGCGAGCGAGCGGTCGCGACGATGACTGCCTCGGGCATGTGGCCCCTCCTTGTCTCAGCACTATCCAGAACTATATTCCGCGTCCGCGCGAGGCCGCTTGCCGCCCCATACTCGGAAGGAGTAGCTTGGCTAGCAGTTTCAGTCAGAGCTGAAATTAGCGAAACGAGGATCGCATGGAACACATCCACTTCCCCAGCCTGGGCACCCGGTGCGCGGGAGACCTCTACCTGCCCGAGAACGCCGATGGCCCGGTGCCGGGCGTGGTGCTCGGGCACAGCGGCGTCATGGTCAAGGAGGCGCTGGCCGACTTCGCCCCCTCGCTGGCCGAGGCCGGGTTCGCCGCGCTGGCCGTCGACTACCGCACCGTCGGCTCGAGCGAGGGCGAGCCGCGGGGTCAGCTCTATCCGGAACGGCAGGCCGAGGACCTGCGCGCGGCGGTTTCCTACCTGCGTACCCGCCCCGAGATCGACCCCGACAGGATCGGGCTGTGGGGGGTCAGCCTGGGCGGCATGGTCGCCATCCAGGCCGCCGTCTTCGACCGGCGCGTCAAGGCCGTGGTCGCCCACAGCCCGAGCATCGGCGACGGATGGCGCTACACGCTGCGGTCCCGCGGGCAGATCGGCTTCAAGGGCCTGCGGGACGCGCTGGAGGGGGACTGGGAGGCCCGCGTCGAGAAGGGGGAGAGCGCGCGGGTGCCCTTCCTCGCGCTCGAGCACGAGGAGGCGCGCAAGTCGCAGGAGCGGGCCTCCGCGCGGTATCCGACGTGGCGTAACGAGATCACGCTCGACTCGCTGGAGCACCTGCTCATGTTCGCTCCTGAGAACCTGGTCGAGCGCCTGGCGCCCACACCGCTGCTGATGATCGCCAACGGCGGTTACGACCCCTACCACTCCCTCGACGAGGCGCAGAGCGTCTACCGCAGCGCCGGAGAACCCAAGAGGATGGAGGTGCTGCCCTACGATGTGCTCGGGCTGTACACAGGGGAAGGTCTGAAGGAAGCCATGGGGCTGGCGGTCGACTGGTTCGACCGGTATCTCCGCAAGGCCCGTCTTGCCACCACCACGCCCGCACCAACCAGCTAGCCGAAGGAAGGCCGGGACCGCCAGTGGCCGAGGGAGACATCGACCAGACGCTGCGCTGGGTCGAGCGCGTGGCGGCGTTCTGCGTCGAGGAGTGGGGGCTCGCGCCGATCACCGGGCGCATCATGGGCTGGCTGATGATCTGTGACCCGGCCGAGCAGTCGGCGGGCGAGATCGCCGAGGCGATCGGCGCCAGCCGGGCCTCGCTCACCTCCAACATCCGGCTGCTGACGGCCATCGGCCTGATCCGCCGGCAGAGCAGGCCGGGCGAGCGCACGGCCTACTTCCGCATCGAGGACGACGCCTGGGATCGGGTCGTCCGGCGCAAGCTCGCCGCCCTGGGGCTCTTCGACGAGATCGCCGAGGAGGGGCTGGAGCTGGCCGGAGGCGACCCGTCCAGGGCCAAGCGCATCCAGACCGCGCGCGCCGCGATGGCCTGGCTGGCCAGCGTGACCAGCGAACCTAAGCACGGCTGAAAGTCAGCCGTACATTCCGGGCTGGGTGGATGTCCGGTCGTTGACGCCGTGCACGGCGCCCTTCTCGTCGCGCCACAGACGCCAGCCGTTCTGACTGCCGGTGAACCAGTCGGGCGGGGCCGAGGCGTCGTTGATGCGCTTGCCGGTGGCCAGGTCGTACTGGCACAGCGCGGCGATGGAGTAGAAGCCGGGCGCCTGGGAGCGCAGCGGCAGCGGCTTGGGGTCGGTCACGCAGAAGGACCAGCCGTGCTGGTCGTCCACCGAGACGGCGCGGCCGGAACCCAGGTCGAAGGCGGTGCCCTTGGTGTTGTGCTTGAGGAAGCCGAGCTTGTCCATCTGCTCGGGGAAGGCCAGCCACCAGCCGGAGCCCGGTACCTGGGAGGCGGTGATCTGCCCGACCACGCGCCCGCTCTCGGAGTCGAGCCGGGCGAAGCCGCCATAGGAGCCCTGCTGGTCGACGGGCCGCACGACGGGGGCGTAGCCGGGGCTGCCGCTGGGGTAGACCCGCACCACCGAGGGCCGCATCCAGTTGATCGTGCCGTCGGAGATCTTGATGGAGAACAGGCCGAACGTGGAGACCTGTTTGGTCTGCGGGTTGGTGTAGGGGGCGATGTAGCCGATCAGGTTGTCGCCGGTGGCGCCGAAGGCCCAGCCGCCCGACAGGTCGATGCCGGGGCCGAGCGCCTGGCTGATGGGCTGCTGCCACTGCAGCTTGCCGGACTTGAGCTCGTAGGACTCCACCATCGGGTTGGAGGCCAGGCGCAGCATCAGCACTCGGGTGGGGTCGGACCACTCGACCTCGGCGATGCCCGGCAGCTTCCACATGGTCTTGCCGGTGTCGGGGTCGAGGACGACCACGCGGGCCGACGACAGCGCGGTGTGCTCCGACAGGCACACGTAGGGTCCGCAGCGCTGCGGTCCGAACGTCGAGTTCACCGGCCGGGTCCACTTCTGCTGCCCTGAGCGGGCGTCGCGGGCGATCAGCGTCGCGTTCCACCGGCCCTTCTTGGCCGGGTCGACGGCGACGACGACGGCCTTGTCCTTGCCTGTCTCGACGATGGCGGGCGCGGAGACGCCCATGCCGGGCAGCCGCCCCGCCATCGTGGCGGGGTAGGCCCACAGCTTCTTGCCGTCGGCCAGGCTCAGCGCGACGGTCTCGAGCGTGCCGTCGGGCTTCATGGAGGTGGCGGTGACCACGCCGCCTGCGGTGGTCATGCGGCTGACCGCGTTGACCTCGGTGTTCTGCCACGCCGGGAACTTCGCCGTGGCGGCGTCGCTGCCGGAACAGCCTGCTAGAGCCAGGATCCCGGCCGCAGCGAGGGCCGGTGTCGCGAGGGGCCGGAGCACGGGCATTCCACTCCAATGTGGGATGGGCGTGACGGCTCGACCTCGGAGGGTGACCGGTATCAGGCGTCGTTGAGCAGCTCGCCGAGCCGCCGGCGGAACAACGTCACCCATCTGCCGTGGGGGCCAGTCGCCCGCCCGGCGACCTGGGTCGCGGTGACCTCGGTGCCGGACTCCTCCGCGGCCGTCGCCGCCGCTAGGTAAATCGGTTGCAGTCCTTCACCACGCGCGGGTCGCGGCTCTGGCCACAACCCCAACGCAGCGCATACAGAAGGTAGCACCGCGTAAGCGGCCTGTGCGTAACCTCGGTCAGATGGATGGAAACGATCCGGTCCGAACATTTCCGCCGGATTTGTCGCGAATTCCGGGCCCAGGATGTCGGCGAAGGCCACCGTCCGGCCGCCCGCCTCGACCACCCCGACCGTCTGTGCCGCGGCGAGCTGGCGGCTCCAGCGCCTGGTCACCCACCGCAGCGGCTGCGCGAGCGGCCGCACCGTGCCCAGGTCGGGGCAGGTGCCGACGACCACCTCCGCGCCTGCCGCGCGCAGCCGCCGCACGGCCTTGACCAGATGCCGTACGGCTGTCGCCGGCGCCGTCTGCGTGGTGATGTCGTTGGCCCCGACGAAGACCACCGCGATCTCGGGCTCCAGCTCCAGCGCCTTGTCGACCTGGCTCGCCAGCTGGGCCGAGGGGGCTCCGGACCGGCCGAGGACGCTCAGCCGTACCGGACGCTCGGCGATGGCGGCCAGGCCGCCGGCCAGCAGCACGCCAGGGGTCTTGGCGGAGTCCGTCATGCCGAGGCCGACCGAGGTGGAGTCGCCGAGCATGACCATCCTGATCGGGTCTCCCGGAAATTCTCCGTAAACGCCGTCGGAGGGCGGGCCCTCCAGGCCGTGCGGGCGGCCGATGACCTTCCTGGCGACCAGGCTTTCCGCGATGAGCAAGCCATATGCGGTCGCTCCGAGCGCGGTCAGACCGCCTCCGCCCAGCGCGGCCGCTGCCGCGATCTTGCGCGCCGCGCGCGCCACCCCCGCAGTCCAGAACACTCGGCGTCCCCCCTCGGCGGTACCGTTTGCTTGAGAAACTAGCCGAGCGCCCGCCACCCACTGTGGAGCTCGGCGGATCAAGCTCCATAAAGAAGGTGAACACCTCGGTGCGCGTTTACGATTCCCTGGTCGAGTTGATGGGCAACACCCCGCTCGTCCGGCTGCACAAGGTCAACACGGGCGTGCCCGCCCAGGTGCTCGCCAAGGTCGAGTACTTCAACCCGGGCGGGTCGGTGAAGGACCGTATCGCCGTCCGCATGATCGACGCCGCCGAGCGGTCGGGTCAGTTGCGCCCTGGCGGCACCATCGTCGAGCCGACCTCCGGCAACACCGGCGTGGGCCTGGCCCTGGTGGCCCAGCAGCGCGGCTACCGGTGTGTCTTCGTGGTCCCCGACAAGGTGGCCCAGGACAAGGTCGCCGTGCTGCGCGCCTACGGCGCGGAGGTGGTCGTCTGCCCGACCGCGGTCTCGCCCGACCATCCCGACTCGTACTACTCGGTCTCCGACCGCCTGGCCGGTGAGATCCCGAACGCCTGGAAGCCCAACCAGTACACCAACCCGAACAACCCCGAGTCCCACTACCACTCCACCGGTCCGGAGATCTGGGAGCAGACCGAGGGTCGCATCACGCATTTCGTGGCCGGCATCGGCACCGGAGGCACGATCAGCGGCACCGGACGCTACCTCAAGGAGATCTCCGACGGCCGCGTGCAGATCATCGGCGCCGACCCCGAGGGTTCGGTGTACTCGGGCGGCAGCGGCCGGCCGTACCTGGTGGAGGGCGTCGGCGAGGACATCTGGCCGGAGACGTACGACACGACGATCTGCGACCAGGTCATCGCGGTCTCCGACAAGGAGTCCTTCAACATGACCCGCAGGCTCGCGCGCGAGGAGGGGCTGCTGGTCGGCGGCTCGTGCGGGATGGCCGTGGTCGCCGCGCTGCAGGTGGCGGCCCAGGCCGGGCCCGACGGCGTGGTGGTCGTGCTGCTGCCCGACGGCGGCAGGGGCTACCTGTCGAAGATCTTCAACGACGACTGGATGGCCGACTACGGCTTCCTCATCGAGTCCTCGGAAGAGGGGCTGGTCGGCGACGTGCTGGCGCGCAAGAGCTCGGGTATGCCGGAGTTCGTGCACGCGCACCCGCACGAGACGGTCGGCACCGCGATCACGATCATGCGCGAGTACTCGGTGTCGCAGCTGCCGGTCATGAAGGAGGAGCCGCCGGTGATGGCGGCCGAGGTGGTCGGCTCCATCCTGGAGCGCGACCTGCTCGAGGCTCTCTACCACGGCAAGATCAGCTCCGACGACCCGATCTCCGACCACATGTCGGCGCCGCTCCCGATGATCGGCAACGGCGAGCCCGTCTCCCGCGCGGTCGAGGCGCTGGAGAAGGCGGACGCGGCGGTCGTCCTGGAGGACGGCAAGCCCGCCGGGATGATCACCCGGCAGGACCTGCTGGCCTTCCTGGCCAACCACTAGAAACCAAAACCGGCCCGGCGGTCCACCGCCGGGCCTTTTTGCGCGAAAGGCCAATTCCTAAAGAAGGCAAAATCCAGCCGCGCGACGAGAACAAGCCGCGTCCACCAGGTCAAACTCGCGTGCCGGGAAGTATTTGGTAAAGGTATTCACGGACGCGACACGCGGATCAATCGGACCTGGGCCGATAACCGCCTCATAGTCTTTCTCTGTGACGATCGACACCGCGCGCCCTTCCGTTTTTCTGCTTATTGGGCAATTGGGGCTTGGCGGGGCCGAATATCAGGTGACCTTGCTCGCCAAGGGATTGCTGGCGCAAGGCGTGAAGGTCTCGGTAGGCGTGCTCTTCGAGCGCGGCCCGCACGCCCGCACGCTCAGCGAGCTCGGAATCCCGGTCACGCACCTGGGATTCCAGCGCGGGGCCAAGCCGGTCAGGAATGCCGCGGCCTTCGCCGGGCTGGTCCGTCACCTGCGCCGGGAACGTCCGGCGATCATGCACGCCCACCTTCCGCCGGCTCACCTGCTCGGCGTGCCCGCCGCGCGGCTGGCAGGTGTCCCCGTGGTCGTGGCCACGCTGCACACGCTCGACCGCTACCTGCGCGGCAGGCGCTGGCTGGCGCCCGTGGATCGGCGCGCGCACAAGCTCTGTCACCATCTGTTCGCCGTGAGCGCCGCCGTGGAGCGGTTCGCCGTCGGGCGCATGGGCGTACCCGCGCACCTGGTGCAGGTGGTGCACAACGGCGTGCCCGGCGAGGCCTTCGCCGCGGTGTTCCCCGCGGACGTCCAGGCCGACGGGCCGGTGCTGGTCTCCGTGGGCAACCTGAACGCGCACAAGGGCCACTGCCACCTGCTCGACGCGGCCGCTCTGCTGCGGAACGCGGGCAGGCCCTGCACCGTCGTGCTGGTCGGTGACGGCCCCGAGCGGGAAAGGCTGCGCGAGCAGGCCGCGGCCCTGCGCGTCGACGTGCGGTTCGCCGGGCATCAGCCCGACGTGCGCGCCTGGCTGGCGCGGGCCGACGTGGTCGTGATGCCCTCGCTCAGCGAATCCCTCGGCATCGCCGCGGTGGAGGCCATGGCGGCGATGCGCCCGGTCGTGGCCTCAGAGGTCGGCGGGCTGCCGGAGCTGCTGAGGTACCGGGGAGTGCTCGTCCCGCCGGCGAACGCCACCGCCCTCGCCGACGGCATCGCCTGGGTGCTCGCCCACCCGGCGCAAGCCCGGCAGCTTGCCCTGGAGGCCCGGATATGGAGCGGCACGCACCTGCGCGCCGACGCGATGGTCGACACCTACTTGGCCGCCTACCGGCGGCTCGCCGGATGGGAGAATACGCATGCAGTCGCCCACTGACCGCAGGATCCGCGTCATGCGGATCATCGCCAGGATGAACGTCGGTGGACCGGCACGGCAGGTGTCGGGGCTGAGCAGGCACCTCGACCCCGCCCGGTTCGAGCAACGCCTGTACACCGGCCAGGTCGCCGAGGGCGAGGCCGATCACCTGACGCTCTCCGCACCCGACGTCCACGCCGAGGTCGTCAGCGGGCTGGGACGGACCGTCCGCCCGCTCGACGACCTGTCGGCCCTCACCCGGCTGGTCGCGGAGATGCGCCGGTTCCGCCCGCACATCGTGCACACCCACACCGCCAAGGCCGGCGCGCTCGGCAGGACGGCCGCGGTCCTGGCGCGGGTGCCCGCCGTCGTGCACACCTACCACGGGCACCTGCTGCACGGCTGCTTCTCCAAGCGGACGACCAGGCTCATCGTCGGCGTGGAGAAGCTGCTCGCCAGGGCCACCGACCGGCTGCTGACCGTCGGGGACCGGGTGGGCGCGGACTTGGTCGCGGCAGGGATCGGGCGACAGGCGCAGTACACCGTGATGCCTCCCGGGACGTCCGTCGGCACGCCGCCGAGCGGCCATGAAGCCCGCAAGCTGCTCGGGCTTCCTGAAGACGCGCCCGTCGTCTCCTACGTCGGCAGGGTCGCCGCCATCAAGCGGCCCGACCGGCTGCTCGCCGTGGCCAGGATCGTCCTGGCGGCACGCCCGGAGACCCTGTTCGTGATCTGCGGGGACGGCGAAGCGATGGACGTGCTCCGCGCCGCGGAGGCGGAGCTCGGGGGCGCGCTGCGGCTGGTGGGCTGGCGGTCGGACGTGGAGACGGTGTACGCGGCCTCCGACGTGACCCTGCTCGCGTCGGACAGTGAGGGCATGCCGCTGTCGCTGATCGAGGCCGGCATGGTCGGCGTGCCGGCGGTGGCCACCCGCGTGGGCAGCACCGCCGAGGTGGTCGAGGACGGCAGGACGGGCCTGCTGGCGAAAACGGACGCGGATGAGCTGGCCCGCCACGTGCTGCGCCTGCTGGACGACGCGGACCTGCGCCAGGCCATGGGGGAGGCGGCCGTGGAGCGGATGAACCGCCGGTTCGGCGTCCCCCGGCTGGTCGCCGACACCGAGGCCCTGTACGCCGAGATCGCCCGCGCGCACGGCTGGTGGGCCGACCCCGGAGCGGCCCGCGGCCCCGCCGCCGCTCGGTGACCGCCTTGCGCGAGGCGGCACCCCGTGGCCCGGCCTCGGCGGACGGCGGCGCGCCTGGAGCGGCTGCCGAGACGAGCACTCGATTGAGGAGTCGGCTGTGAGCGGCTGGGGCGCGGCGACGATGGGGACGCTCTTCGCACGGGGCTCCACCCTGCTGATGAACGCGATGGCCGGCGCGGTGATCGCCAGACAGCTGTCCCCGGCGGGGCGGGGCACGTACTACGTCGTCGTCTCGATCGCGATCATGGCGCACTGGATCGGGAACCTGTCGATCGACCAGGCGCTCGTCTCGCGCTGGCAGAACGTGCGAGACCGGCCGAGCCTGCGCGCCAACTGCCTGCTCCTCGGCCCGGTGCTCGGCCTGGTCGCCGCCCTGGTCGCGGCCGTGGCCGTCTGCATGGGCTCCGAGACCGCCCGGCCGTACGACGGCATCACGCTGGCCATCGCGCTCACGGTGCCCTCCCTCGTCATCACCAGCACCTACCTGGCGGGCATTCTCGGCCTCGAAGGCCGGATCGTGCTGGTCACCTGGGGGTCCTTCGCCGGATCCGCGACCCAGTTCGTGCTGTTGCTGCTGCTGACAGGCATGGGCCGGCTGACGATCGGCACCGCCGTGCCGATCTGGGTGCTGTCCACCGCCGCCCCGCTGGTGCTGTACCTGCGCGCCGGGCGGTTCAGCCGGACGCCCGTGGACCTGCGTCTGGCCATGCGCACGCTGGCTCTCGGCGTGCGCAACCATGTCGGGCTGGTGGCCGTGCAGATCCTGCTGCGCGTCGACCTGCTCATGGTGGCCTCGGCCGAGTCCGCTGATGCGGCGGGCCTGTTCTCCGTCGCGATCACGCTGATCGACCTGGTCTTCGTCGCGACGTCGTCGCTGTCGCTGGTCGCGCTGTCGCGCCAGGCGGACGAGGAACTGGAGGACGCGGCCGCGATCACCGCCAAGGCCACCAGGGTCGCCGGGCTGGTCGGCGTCGTGTCGACGACGGCCCTGTGCGGGGCCGCGCCGGTGATGATCCCGCTCGTGTACGGGAGCGACTTCCGGGACAGCCTGCTGCCCCTGCTGGGGCTGGCCCCCGGTCAACTGATCTTCGCCGCCACGCGTCCGGTGTGGACTCACTTGCTGCGACTGAACAGGACAGGGCTGGCGACCACGATCTCGCTGTCCATCTTCGCGCTGAACGTGGCACTGAGCCTGTTGCTGCTGCCGGTGCTCGGCGGGCTGGGATGCGCGATAGCCTCGTCGGTGGCCTACGCCTGCCTCGGCCTGCTCCAGACCGTGTGGTTCCTCAGGACCAGCGGGCTGCCGGTTTCCGCCGTGGTCGCCGGCCCCGCGGAGGTGCGCGCCGTCCTGGCCATGGCCGGCAGGCTCGTCTCCCGGCGCAAGCCGGCCGCGCTCGCCGAGCGAGCCTGATCAGTATTTTTCCGAGCCATTAACGGACGCGGAGTGCCGATCGCCTCAGTCGGGACGTCCCCCACCTCATAGTCGGATGTGGGGAGAATCAACGCCCCGCGTTGCAGAACGGCAGTATCAGGGACATGCGTCGGAGGCCGCGGTGAACATCAGCGTGATCACTCCCACCTACAACCGGGCGCACTGCCTGCCCCGGCTCTTCGACAGCCTTTGTCGGCAGCACGCCGACTTCGAATGGCTCGTCGTCGACGACGGCTCCACCGACAACACGCAGGCGGTCGTCGACGGGTTCCGCCGGCGGGCTCCGTTCCCCATGCGCTACATACGGCTGCCCGCGAACGCGGGCAAGCATGTGGCACACAACAGGGGAGTACGCGAGGCGACGGGCGAGCTGGCCGCGATCGTGGACTCCGACGATGCGCTGCTCGACGACGGGTTGCGGACCGTCTGGGAGGCGTGGACGGCGATCCCTCCCGCGCGGCGGCAGGAGTTCTGCGGGGTGTCCGGCCGTTGCATGACGGCCGACGGCCCCCTGGGCGTGCCGTTCGACGAGGACGAGCCGTACCGCGACGCCACCTACCTCGACGCGTCCTACCGGCAGAAGATCCTCGAGGAGCGGCTCCGCTTCGATCGCCTGGAACTGCTGCAGCGGTACCCGTTCCCTGAGCCGCCCGGTCAGCGGTTCGTCGCGGAGAGCCCCGTGTGGTCCAGCGTGAGCGGCGACCTGCTGGTCAGGTACCTGGACGCGACCGTCCGCTGGTACTCGCTGGACGGCGCCGACAGGCTGAGCGCGCGCCCGTTCGGCGAACTGGCGGAGGGCCGGCGGCAGGTCTACATGGTCAGGCTGAACCGGGATCTCAAGTACTGGCCCGACGCGCGGACCCTGTTCGTGAAGTACTCCGCGCAGTACGTGCGATGCAGTCTCCACCTGCGCATCGGTCCGAAAGGCCAACTGCGCGATCTGGTCGGCGCCGGCGCCAAGCTGCTCGCGCTCGCCGGCATGCTGGCAGGGGTGGCGCTCTACCTGGCCGACAAGGCGAGGAGCATGCGTCCATGAACCCGGCGTTCATCATCACCATCGACGTGGAGGCCGACGACGAGTGGAGCACATCCACCGGGCTCACCACCAAGAACGCGGCCTACCTGCCCCGCTTCCACGAGCTGTGCCAGAGGTACGGCCTGCGTCCCACCTATTTGGTGGAGTGGTCCATGGCGCAGAGCCCGGTCCTGCGCGAGTTCGGCCAGGCAGTGATCGCGGACAAGTCCGCCGAGATCGGGATGCACCTGCACGCGTGGACGGCGCCGCCGTACCTGCCCCTGACCGAAGAGGACCATCGGCACAAGCCCTTCCTCATCGACTTCCCGGCGGCGGCCATGGCCGAGAAGGTCAAGGTGATGACGGGCACGCTGGAGGAGGCCTTCCAGGTCGCCATCACCAGCCACCGGGCCGGGCGATGGATGCTCGACGAAAACTATGCCCGGATCCTGGTCGAGCACGGCTACCTGGTGGACTGCTCGGTCACCCCGCGCATCTCCTGGGCGGGCACCACCGGACACCCGGCCGGGCGCGGACCGCGTGACTACTCGCGCTTCCCCGCGCAGCCGTACTTCGTCGATCTCGACGACATCGGGAGGCCTGGCGCGTCCCCGCTGCTCGAGGTGCCCATGACGATCGTGCCGCGGTCGCGGGCGGCGCTGTGGAGCCGCGCCGCGGACCTGGCGGGCAGCACGAGCCTGGCGGGCCGCGTGGTGAACCGGTTCTCCCCGGCTGTGACCTGGATGCGGCCCAACGGCAGGAACCGCCGCCGGCTGCTCGACCTGGCGCGCACGGCGCTCGCCGAGGGGTGGCAGCACGTGGAGTTCATGATCCATTCGTCCGAGCTGATGCCCGGCGGCAGCCCGTACTTCCGTACCCGGCGCAGCGTGGAAGGGCTCTTCGACGACATCGACGCCCTGTTCGCCTTCGTGAGCACCGGGTTCGATCCGGTGACCCTGACCGAGTTCCGCATGACGTTCCCGGTCAGGCCCGGGATCAGCCGACCTTGATCAGGGCCGCCCGGTGGAACCGCGGCGGCATCGGGATCATCGTGACCTGGCAGTCGGGGTCGGCCTCGAAGACGTGGAGGTGCAGGCAGTTGTAGTACAGGACCTGGATCGGGCTGGGCAGGTCCTCGGGCAGGCTCGCCGCGCGCTTCTTCAACGTCTCGAGGAAGCCCGCCATGACCTGTGCGTTGAACGGGTTGAACAGGAAGTAGAGCGTCCCGTCCACCGGCGCCAGCAGGCGGATGTCGCCCACCTCGACCGATACCGGATACTTGCGCAGGCGCGCCTCGGTGGCGGCCGCGATGTCGTCGTCGAGCTCGATCCCGTACATGCGGTGGCCGGGAAAGTTGTCCAGCCACCAGTTCAGCACCCTGCCCTTGCCGCACCCGACGTCCACCAGGACCTCCTTGGGGCGGACGACGCCCTGGAAGACCGGGGGGAGCTCCTCGTAGGCGATGTTGGCCGTGTTCTCGGCGCCCAGATGCGGGTATGGGGTCTTCTTCACCCCTCCGATGAAGGCGCCGTAGCGGCGGTCCATGAAATAGTTGCGGCGAAACCGGTTGAATCTCCGGATGAGCTTCGCTGTGTTCATTTCTTGTTTCCTCCTGGCCCGCCTGGCCGAAGCTGGTTGGCGCGTGCCCGTACCGATCTGAACGTGCCGCGCATGGCGGCCACGCCGGCCCGGATCTGCGGCCGCGCTCTCACGAAATTGATGACTTCCTGCCGGGGGGCTGTGGTGACCCTGTGCAGTACTGTGCCCATCGCTGGGCGGGCCATCCATCCTTCGGATACCTGGACGTGGCCGGTTTTGAACTGGTCCTTGTAGGCGTGCCGGCCGCGTCCCAGCTCGAAACATTCGATTCCGAGGGCCGCCGCGTCCTCGCTGAGTGCCATGAGCTGAATGAATCCCGGCGAATATTTTGCGAACGCCGGATCGTAGGACGGAAACCACAGGACGAGCGCCCGCGGCGTGTACATGCCGAAATGGGCCGCCACCGGAATGTCGCCCGCGTACAGCACCGCCAGGCTGCCGGAGAACCGCTCGGAGCGGGTGTGCTGAAGGCGGGTGAGCATGTTCGTGATCCCGGGCTGAGCGAGGAAGTCGCCCTTGCCGGTCCGCAGGTACTGCTCGGACTTCCACTTCATGAACGTGCGCAGCACGCCGCCGTCCAGCGAGTGCATCTCGTGACGCACCGGGCCGACGTCCCTTTCGAGCTTGCGGCGCTTGTAGTTGATCCCCTTGAGCGTGACCGACGACCTGCGCCGCATCCCGTCGACGTAGGCGTCGTAGCCGTGCCGGAGGTCGACCACGGGCGAGGGGAGCAGCGCGGAACGCTCGGAGGTGGCCGCCAGCTGGCCGGTGACGTGGTGGTCGAACTGCCACACCGCCAGGTCGCACCCGCGCAGCAGCTCTCTCGCGTTCAACTCGACCCCGGGGGCCAAGGCCGCCCCGTCGCGGTCACGGAAGCCCCTGCCCACCGGCCGGGCGACTCCGAGCGCGTTGCGCTGGTACGGGAAGAAGCCGACGACGGAATTCCCGTCGGCGACGACCGCCACGCGGACGTCGGGCCGGAATTCCGCCACCTCGAGGGTGAACTCTGGAGAAAGGAATGGATTGTCCTGCGCCGGGTCTGCGGCCTGGAATTCCCGCCACAGCGCGAGCTCGGAGTGGCCGAGCTCCTGTGGGCGTACGGTGGTCACTCTCATGATTCCCATAATTTAGCCAACCGGATCACCCGACGGCCTTCACGCCGTAATTTGTACGCATATGGGCGATTCGGGCTGGCAAATATCCCTTCTGACTTTCGGCAGCGTACGCCAATCGAAGTGGCGATCGACTGGTTGGCGCGATAAATGGTCCACGCTGACTCCAACGGAACGCGATGTCGCGGGAAGGGGGAAACATGCGGGTACTGGTTACCGGTGGCGCAGGGTTCATCGGGGCGAATTTGTGTGCTGAACTAGCCAAGCGCCGGGAAATAGAGGACGTCGTCGTGCTTGACGATCTGTCCACCGGTTCGCTGGAGAATCTGTCGGGAATGGACGTCGAGTTCGTCCTGGGCAGCATTCTCGATCGCGATCTGCTGGACAAGGCCGCGAGGAGGGTCGACGCCGTCGTCCACCTCGGCGCCAGGCCGTCGGTGCCGCGATCGCTCACCGACCCGGTGGCGACCCACGAGGCGAACGCCACGGGAACGCTCAATGTGCTGGAGGCCTGCCGCAGAATCGGCGCCCACGTCGTGGCCGCCTCGTCCTCGTCGGTCTACGGCAACTCCACGGTGCTCCCGGCGCACGAGGGGCTGCCGACGCGTCCGCTGAGCCCGTACGCGGCCAGCAAGCTCGCCGCCGAGGGCTACCTGTCGGGCTACGCCTCCTCGTTCGGCCTGCCGATCCTCACCTTCCGCTTCTTCAACGTGTACGGCCCGCGGCAGGCGGCCGACCACGACTACGCGGCGGTCATCCCGAAGTTCCTGCACAACGCGCTGCGCGGGGAGCCGGTGCGCGTCTACGGCGACGGCAGGCAGACGCGGGACTTCACCTTCGTCGGCAGCGTGGTGCGCGTCCTGGCCGACGCGGTGACCGGCCGGGTGACCAACGAGGGGCCGGTCAACCTGGCCTTCGGCACCCGTACGTCGATCCTCGAACTGATCGAGTCGATGCGGCGGACCCTGGGCCTGTCGATCGACACCGTGCACCTGCCCGCCAGGCCCGGAGAGGTGCTGAACTCGCGGGCCTGCCACGAGCAGCTGGCCGAGCTCTTCCCCGACGTCAGGCCCACACCGCTGAGCCGTGGACTCGAGATCACCTGCGAATGGATGCGAGACGCGGGAGCGCGATGACCGGCAACGCCACGAAAGTGATTCATCACCCTCGCACCGGAACCTCCGGGACCATGGTCAATCACGATTAGCCTGCGCAAAGTTCCATAAGGTCTGCCTCAGCCTGATCAAGAGAGGAGACGGCTGACATGGTAGACAAACTTGTAATTGTCGGGCAGGGGTACGTTGGCCTGCCGCTGGCCATGCGGGGGGTGGCGGCGGGCTTCGACGTCGTCGGGATCGACGTGGACGAACTACGGGTCAAGCGGCTCAACGCCGCCGACTCCTTCGTCGAGGACATCCCGGACGCCGAGCTGAACGCCGCCCTGGACACGGGCCGTTACGTGGCCACCACCGATTACGCCGGCGCGCGGGGCTTCGACGTGTGCGTGATCACCGTGCCGACGCCGCTGCGCGAGGGCGTGCCTGACCTGAGCTACATCGCCGAGGCGGGCCGCGCCATCGCGCCCTGCATCGAGCCGGGTGCGACGGTGATCCTGGAGTCGACCACCTACCCGGGAACCACGGAGGAGATGCTGCGCCCGCTGCTCGAGGCGGGCTCAGGGCTGCGGGCACCGGAGGAGTTCCTGCTCGGCTACAGCCCCGAGCGCATCGATCCTGGCAATGCCCGCTGGCGACTGGAGAACACGCCCAAGGTCGTCTCGGGGATCGATGCGCGCTCGCTGGCCAAGGTCAGGGACTTCTACGACCGGATCGTCGACACGACGGTCCCGGTGTCCACCACGGACGTCGCCGAGCTGTGCAAGCTCCTGGAGAACACCTTCAGGCACGTCAACATCGCTCTGGTGAACGAGCTGTCGATCTTCGCGCAGCAGCTCGGCATCGACGTCTGGGAGGCCATCGACGCGGCCTCCACCAAGCCGTTCGGCTACCTGCGCTTCCTGCCGGGGCCCGGCGTGGGCGGCCACTGCCTGCCGATCGACCCGTCGTACCTGTCGTGGCAGGTGAAGCGGACGCTCGGGCACAGCTTCCGCTTCGTCGAGCTGGCCAACGACATCAACGACCACATGCCAGAGCACGTGGTCAGCCGCGTCGGGATGATGCTCAACAAGGCGAGCAAGCCGTTCAACGGCAGCCGGCTGCTGCTGCTCGGGCTGGCCTACAAGAAGAACAGCGGCGACATCCGCGAATCGCCGGTGATCGAGGTGGTCAAGCGCCTCAACCGGCTGGGTGCCGAGGTGCGGGTCGCCGACCCGTGCGTGGAGCCCGGTGACTTCCCCGACGGGGTGATCCCGGTCAGCGCGACCGAGCACGAGCTGGCCGAGGCCGACGCGGTGATCCTCCTGACCGATCACGACATGTTCGATTTCGGGCTGATCCAGCGGGTGAGCCGGAGGGTCTTCGACACCCGCAACCGGTGCCGGGGGGACAACGTCGAACGGCTCTGAAGGTCAATGATCAGTGATCATTCGGCAAGGGTTCCGACCTGGGCGGATGATGCTTGATCGGGGGGAAATAACGGGTTCCGTAGTCATGTCCTTGGGAGCTCGAATGATGAAAAGGTACCTGGCCACCGCCATCCTGGCGACGGCCGTCAGCGGGGCCTGGACCGTCGGCACCATCTCGGCGGGGATTGCCGAGACCAAGGTGTCGGCGTTCAAGGTCAATCCGCCACCGGACGACAACAACGACTGGTCGGACAACAACGACCAAGGAAAGGACAACAGCGACTGGTCGGACAACAACGACCACGGAAACGACAACAACGACGATCACGGGGACGACCACGGGGACGACCACGGGGACGACAACAAGGATCACTTCTACCCACCGCACCACAACAAGCACCACCACCACTTTCACCACCACCACCACCGCCACCATCACCACCGCTGTCACGGTGGGTGCGGTGGCTGCGGCGGCGGG
Organism: Nonomuraea sp. NPDC050536; assembly: GCF_044457685.1. Lineage (NCBI taxonomy): Bacteria > Bacillati > Actinomycetota > Actinomycetes > Streptosporangiales > Streptosporangiaceae > Nonomuraea > Nonomuraea sp. NPDC050536. The sequence goes on along the minus strand of NZ_JBITHD010000007.1, from coordinate 304,242 downwards.
TGCGGCGGTCCCGGCGGCGGTCCCGGTCCGGATCCTGTTCGCGTGCGTCCCGTCGCGGCTCAAGGGCCGCAGTTGCCCATGACAGGTCGCAACATCGGTGCCATGGCCGCCGTCGGCGGGGGGCTACTGGCACTCGGTGGCACCGGAGTCGTGGTCACCGTACGCCGTCGTCGCCGTTCTACCGTTGCCGAATAAGCGACGCCGCCGCGTCGCCGTAGCGGGCCTGCTGGCCCTGGCCGCATTCGTGGCGGTCGGAGGCTGGACGGCCGTGCGCGCGCTGGAAGTACGAGACCATCTCGAGCTGACCAGAGACGCGCTGCTCCAGCTGCGGACGATCGTGAACACCGGCGACCCGGCCGAACTGGCCGGGTCGCTGCACGAGGCCGAGCAGCAGGCGGCCGAGGCACGCGACCTCACCGGCGGCGCCGGCTGGTCGCTGCTCGAACGGGTTCCCGTCGCCGGAGACGGCGCCACCGTCGTGCGCGCGCTGGCCGAAACTGCCGACGAGCTGACCGGCGTGCTGTCCGGGGTGGAGGAGATCGGCTCAGGCCTCGTCTCGAGCGGCACGCACTCCGCGACCAACCTGCGTAAGCCCCTGGCCGACCTCGACAAGGCCGCACCCGCCCTCGAGCAGGCGGTCACCCGGCTGGACGACGCGAGATCCCGCCTGGCCGCCACGCCCGCCGACTCGCACCTCACCCAGGTGGACGAGGCCCGGGCCACCGTACTGCGGGAAACCGACCGGCTGCGGGGCTGGGTGCAGTCCGCGGCCACCGCCGCCAGGCTGCTGCCGGCCATGCTGGGCAGCGCCGGCCCGCGACGCTACTTCCTGGCCTTCCAGACCAACGCCGAGGCCCGCGGGACCGGCGGGCTGGTGGGCGCCTTCGGGATACTGAAGGCCGACCACGGCCACATCGCCGTCGAACGGCTGGCCAGCAACACAGTCCTGGACACCACCACCCTCACGCCCGTCGCCGACCTGGGACCCGACTACCAGTCCCGCTACGGGCCGGGCGCCACCAGACTGCTCTCCGTCTCCAACCTCTCGCCCCACTTCCCGTACGCCGCCCAGATCTGGACCGGGCTGTGGCAGCGCCAGACCGGCCAGCGCCTCGATGGAGCCATCGCCACCGACCCCGTCGGCCTGTCCTACCTGCTTCGCCTGATCGGTCCCGTCGCCCTCCCCGGCGGGGAGAAGGTCACCGCCGACAACGTGGTCGACCTCACCGAACGGGCGGCCTACGAGCGCTATCAGGACCCCGCAGAGCGCAAGCGCTTCCTCATCGGCATCGCCGAGGCCGTCAGCCAGGCCATGACAGGCCACTTCGACGAGCCGGCCAAGGTGCTGCCCGTCCTGTCACAGATGATCGACGAGCGCCGCCTGCAGGTCTGGAGCCGCAGGGAGACCGAGCAGCGGCTGCTGGACCAGACCGCGCTCGCCGGCGAGCTACCGTCCACGCCGGGACCGTACGCTGGACTGGTCGTCAACAACTCGGCCGGCGGCAAGCTCGACTACTACCTGAACCGATCCCTGGACTACGACCTGGGCCCCTGCTACGGCGGCGAACGGTTCACCCGCATCAGGATCGGGCTGGGCAACGACGTGCCGCGGCAGACGCTGCCCAGCTACGTCACCAGCCGGCTCGACCGCCCGGACAACCCGCCCGCCGTCGGCGCCAACCGGCTGTGGGTCTCGCTGTACGCCGGTGTGGGCGCGCGGCTGTACTCGGTGCGGATGGACGGCCGCCCGATCACGGTGGACGAGGAGAAGGAGCGATCTCACCCGATCTTCTCGAAGATGATCGAGCTGCCTCCCCGGCAGTCGAGAACGCTGGAGTTCACCCTGGTGGAGCCGTACTCGAACCGGCCACCGCAGGTCCCCGTCCAGCCGCTGGTACGGCCCCAGCGCACCACGATCACGCAGAGCTCTCCGGGGTGCATTCCCTGAGCAAAACGCCAGCGTGGCGCGCACAACCGGCTGAAGCATGCGCTCTAACGTCGCACTCGTGGAGCAACCCTCAGAATCAGGCCGTCATCGTTCTGCCAGCGACTTCATACTGCTGTTCGTCTGCACGGCGAACATCTGCCGCTCGCCGATCGCGGAGCGGCTCACCCGCGCCGGACTCCCCGCTCTGCCGTTCGTGGCGATGAGCGCGGGTAGCCACGCCATCGCGGGCAGGCCGATGGCCGCCGAAGCGGCAGCGGCCCTGCGGGAATGCGGCGGGAACCCGGACGGGTTCACCTCGCAACCGCTGACCGAGGATCTGGTGCGGGCCGCCGACCTGGTCCTGACGGGCACGGCGGAGCATCGCCGCGAGGTCGTGACGATGCGGCCGCAGGCGTCGAGCCGGACGTTCACCATCTTGGAGTTCGGGTCCCTGGCGGGGGCCGTGCCCGGCGCGGAGCTCATGGAGATCGAGAATCCGGTTCTGCGGGCGCACTCGCTGGTGGAGCGGGCACGCCTGCTCCGCGGTGTGGTGCGGGTGGAGAGCCTGGACGTCGCCGACCCCTTCGGCGGTCCTGGGAGGGGATACAAAGCAGCAGCCCGGCGGATCGCCGCCGGGCTTGCTCCTTTCTTCGGGCACTTCGCCCCTACGCCCCAACGGGCGTTGGACGTTCGCTGAACTTCTCGGCCTCGGATACGGCCTCCCCGTATCCGTAGGCGGTGTATCCGTACCCGTACCCGTCGCCGCCCCTGACTGGGGCGAAGTTGAGCACGGTTCCGAGCAGCCGGGCGTTGACGGAGGCCAGCAGGTCCACCGCCCGCGCCAGGTGCTCTCTGCGCGACTTGCCGTACCTGGCGACCAGCAGCGCCCCGTCGCAGACGGCGGCGAGCGCGGCGGCGTCGGTGACCGGCAGCAGGGGCGGCGCGTCGATGATCACCATGTCGAAGTCCGCGGTGAGCCGCTTGAGCAGCAGCCGCATCTGATGCGAGCCGAGCAGCTCGCTCGGGTTGGGCGGCACAGGTCCGCTGGGCAGCACTGACAGGCTGTCGCGGCCCCAGCGCTGCATCACGGCGCCAAGCTCGGCCCGCCCGATCAGCACGTCGGTCAGCCCCACGCCGCCTTCGATGCCGAGGTACTCGGGGATGCGCGGCCTGCGCAGGTCGGCGTCCACCAGGATCACTCGCCACCCCGCCTGGGTGAGGGCGATCGCCAGGTTGCTGGCGGTGGACGACTTGCCCTCGCCAGGGAGCGAGCTGGTCACGACCAGCGACTTGGGCTGCTGGTCCACCCCGATGAACTGCAGGTTGGTACGCAGCGAACGGAACGCCTCCGCCCGCGCGGACCCTCCTTCCGCCCGGACGATCAGCGGGTGCTTGCGGGCGTCCCGTTCGAAGCTGATGATCCCGAGCGTGGGGCTGTTGGAGATCTTCTGCATGGTGTCGCTGGACTTGATCGTCGTGTCCAGCCTGTCACGCAGGATGATCGTTCCCGCGCTCACCAGCAGCGACAGCAGTACGGCCAGCGCGAAGTTGAGCACCGGCTTGGGACTGACGGGCACCGTGGGGAGCTCCGCGCGGTCCACCACGGTGACCCTGACGGTCGCGGCGGCACCCGGAGCCGGCCGCTCGAGCTCGTCGATGAGCCGGGTGAAGGTGGTGCCGAGAGCGTCGGCCAGCCTGCGAGCCCGGGCCGGGTCGGTGTCGGTCACCGTCGCGCGCAGCAGGACGGTCTCCGGCACGGCTTCCGCCCTGATCTGGTCCTGGAGGTTGCGCACGTCCGCGCTGCCCACCAGCTGCTCGAGCACGCGGCGGCTGGTGAGCAGGTTGGCGTAGGACTTCACGCGCTCCTGAGACAGCAGCACCGCCTGATAGGCCGTCGCCGTGCTGCCCTTGTTGTTCTGCGCCGAGACCAGCAGGGAGATCGTCGCCTCGTACTTCTTCGGCGTGTTGACGGTCACCACGTAGGCCGCGCTCAGAGCGAGAGCGAGCGATAGCAGGATGAGCAACAGGTTTCTCCGGGCGAGCCGGATGTAATACACCAGATCCACGAGGTGGACGCCTCTCAGGAGAGCTTGCGGGTTGACTGGGATGGCGCACCCGGTGCGGTCGCCGTTTCGTAGACGTCGACACCTTGAAAGAGGGCGACGAGGAGGAGCGCTGCGCCGCCCGCGGCGATCATGGCGACCGTGGCGTCGACTGCGCCGAGGACGATGGCCAGCCCGAGTACGCCGCCGAGCCCGGCCACCGCCGCGAGCGTCACGACCACGGTTCCTGTGCCGAGCCCAAGGCGCCGCATTCGGTGCGACACGTGGTCCGTGCCTCCCCGGAGCAGCGACCGGCCGTTCAGCTTGCGCGAAATCAGGACCACGCCGGTGTCCACGACGCCCATGAAGACGGGCAGCAGCATTCCGGCTGGAACGGCCGCGCCGCCCTGCTGGGACACCAGCAGGACGGCCGAGCAGGAGGTGGTGAAGCCCAGGAAGAGCGAGCCCGCGTCACCCATGAACATCCTGGCGGGACGCCAGTTGTGCAGCAGGAAGCCGAGGCAGGCGGCGGACAGCGCGGCCAGGAGCAGACCGGGACTGGGCTGGCCGAGAGCGAACGCCGTCGCGGAAAGCAGCCCGCAGCTCACCGCGCCGATGCCGGCCAGCGCGCCGTCCATGTTGTCGAGCAGGTTGAACGCGTTGGTGATGAGGACGATCCACAGCACGGTAAGGGGAATGTCCATCCATTGGCCGGACAGCGGCGCCCGCACACCGTTGAGCACGACCCCGGTCGCCACCACGACCTCCACCATCAGCCGGACGACCGGGGAAAGTGGCTGGAGGTCGTCGAGCAGGCCCAGGATGGCCACGGCGCACCCGCCGAGCAGGATCGCGATCATGCTGGGGTCGACGGCGGCGAACACGCACGTCAGCGTCCCGAGCAGGATCGCGACGCCGCCCAGGTAGGGAGTCACCTCCCTGTGAGCCTTGTGTTCCGCGGGCACGTCCGTAAGCCCCATCCGGAGGGCAAGCCGCCGAAGTGGGATCGCGGAAGTGGCGCTGACCACACCGGCGGCCGCCCCGGTCAGGAGAACGGTCGTCAGGATCATGGGGTGAGCACCGGCCCCTCACGGCGCACCGCCGTGATCGTGTCGGTGAGGATGTCGCGCAGCGTGCGCCGCGGAGACCAGCCCGTCAGCGCGCGCAGTTTCGAGGTGTCGGGGACCCTGCGCATCATGTCCTCGAACCCGGCCTCGTACGCCTCGTGATAGGGGACCATCCTGACGCCGGCGTCGCTGTCGCACATCTCGCCGATCTGCTTGGCGAGCTCGAGGATGGTCACCTCCTCGCTGGACCCGACGTTGAAGGTCTGCCCGACCGCCTCCTCGGTGTCGAGCAGCCTGATCAGGGCATCGACCACGTCGTGGACGTGCGCGAAGCAGCGGGTCTGGGTGCCGTCGCCGTACACCGTCAGCGGTTCTTCGCGCAGCGCCTGGTGGACCAGCCGGGGGATGACCATCCCGTAGGCGGGGCTCTGGCGCGGGCCGACCGTGTTGAACAGCCGGACCACGATGGTCTCCAGCCCGCGCTCCCTGTGGTAGGCGTTGGCCAGGATCTCGTCGACCGCCTTGGCCGTGCTGTAGGACCATCGCACGACCGTCGGGCTGCCGAGGATCCGATCGGCGTCCTCGCACAAGGGGCCCGCGGCGTTCTTGCCGTAGATCTCGCTCGTGCTGGCCATCATGATCTTCTTGCGGTAGCGGTGCGCCGCCTCGACCACGGCCTCGGTGCCGCGGATGTTCGTGGTCAGCGACCGCAGCGGCTGCTCCATGATCAGCTTGACGCCGACGGCGGCGGCCAGGTGGACGACTACATCGCACTGCCGCACCAGCTCGTCGACGATCAAGGTGTCCAGGACCGAGCCGTGCACGAACTGAACATTGGGCGAACGGGGCACGTTCTCCGGCGAGCCGGTGGCAAGGTTGTCCAGGATGATGATCCTCTCGTCGCGCTGGAGCAGGGCGTCGATGAGGTGCGAGCCGACGAAGCCCGCTCCTCCTGTCACCAGATACGTGGTCTGTTCTCTGCCGTCCATGTGGCTCTCCTCGTCTCCGCGCGGCTAACTGACGGCCGGGGGAAATTCAGGTATGCAGAGTTATTCGATCACAGGAGTGACGGATTTCGGTGCAACGCGAATACATGGCGTAACAAGTCAGGTTCATGCGTGGGTGCGGTTATAGTCAGCGGCCCCCGTAGGAAATGAAACAGGCGGCAAAACGACCGCCCGCATGGCCGCTCCTGTCGCGATTTCCGTCGTGTCTCGTCGGCTGGCCTCCGTTAGGTCCTGATAGGTTCCTCGTTGTCCTGACAATCCCGCGGGGCTGCCGGGACACCGTCGTAAGATGCGGAGCAAGCAGGTCAATGTGTCTGTTATTGAGGAATTTTGCGGGCGAATCACCAATCTGAATGACACTCGCGCTAGTACGTCCCGCTATGACCTACTTTGCGCGTTGGCGACGGCGTGTCTGGCCGCGATCGTGCTGGTCATGCTGGGCGAATACAGGTTCATGTCGCTGGCCATTCCCGCGGCCTTGTTCGCGGTGTTCGCGATCGTGAGGCCACGCGCCGCGGCCCTGTCCCTGCTGCCCCTTGGCATGCTCATCTCGATCGCGTTCGAATGGGGTCTCGCCGGCCAGCTGGACGTCAGCCAGGTCACCGCCGCGGTCGTCACCGCGTGCGTGGCCATCGTGGCCGCCGGCGTGAGCATCAGATGGCTGTCCGGGCAGTTCCGGCTGAGCATGGAGCACCTGCTCATCGGCGGGCTCGGCGCTCTGGTGCTGGCCTCCTACCTCGCTCCGCCGGTCACCGTGGCGCAATGGGCGAGCGTGAACAGCCTGGTCGACAGCCGCCACTTCCCCGGCCTGCTCGTCTGCCTGCTCACACTCGCCATCACGCTCGTGGTGCCGCCCAAACCCGCCCACGTCCTCCAGCTGTTCGTCTGGAGCAGCGTCGCGGTCGCCGTGTTCGCCTTCTCACAGGGCCTGTACGGGTCCAACGACCGGCTCTACACCGAGGTGTACTACTCGACCTGGCTCGGGATCATCGAGGGGCCCGCGGTGGCCGTGTGCATCGGTCTGGCCTATGCCCGCCGTACGGCGCTCTGGCTTGCTCCTGCCGCCATCTGCCTGAGCTGTGTCATCGCGTCGGGATCCAGAGCGGGAACGCTGGCCGCCGCGGTCGGCGTGACCTTCTACCTCATGACCCTGCGGTCCGGGTTCTGGCGGATGCTGTTGCTGTTCGTGCTGGGGGCCAGCGCCTTGCTGATCCTCTGGTACGGGCCGTCCGTGGAGGACCTGCTGGCGCCGCTGCGGGATGGATCCAGCATCAACTCGAGCGACCTGCACCGCTCGGGGCTCCTGTCCTCGTCGCTGGATCTGATCGCGCAGCATCCGCTACGCGGCGTCGGATACGGAAACCTCGTCCAGATGATCGAGATCTCGTACGGCCCGCGGACCGGCGCCCACAACGACTACATCCGGTTGGCGGCCGAGAACGGCCTCCCGGCGCTGGCGCTGTTCCTGATCCTCGTCTTCCTCGGAGTCTGGCCGCGCCAGCAGGGCGATCTCGGCGTGGTCCGGGCGCTGGTGGTGTCCTGTCTGGTCTGGATCGGCACGGACGTGGCGCTCCCGCACCCGGTGATCTCCGTCCACTTCTGGATCCCGCTGGGGTGCCTTCTCGCCGCACGGGCGAAAGCCGCTGCCATGCCGGGAGACGCCGGCGTGAAGCTGACGCGCTCGTTCCGGCGCCGATCCCGATCGCGATCACGGGCCAGCTGACCTGGGAATCCTTCGCCGGAGGCGCGACGCGGGTGTCAACGACCTCCGGCGGCTTGGATTTAGGGCTTCTGCACCACCTCGTAGACGCTGCCCACGCCGTCCTGGCCGTGGCCGGCCGCTTCGGCCCGCTCGAACAGCCGCAGCAGCGCCTTCGGCCAGGACGCGTCGACGCCCTCGTCCTCTAGCGCGTGCACCGCGTGGCCGAGGCCGACGACCTGCATGTGCAGGCTGTTCTCCCCGCCCGGGTACTCCCCGCTCGCGAAGTGCTCCGTGAGGATCTTCAGGTAGCCCATCGGGCCCTCGACGGCCAGGCCGCCCACCAGGTCCTGCGCGAACGGCAGGAACTCCGCCGGCTTGGCGCCCGCCGCGCCCACCAGCGCCGTGGCGTGCATGTGGCCGGCCAGGGTCGACCAGAACATCAGCAGGCTGGCCTGGTAGTACGACATCGCCAGCCCCGCATCCGGGCCGACGTACTTGACCTCCGACAACGCGGCCAGCGTGTCGGCATGCCGGTCGAGGGCCTCACGAGGCCCGCTGTAGTAGGTGTACGCGCCGGGCTGCCCGATGCCGGGCGGGGGAGTCATGATGCCCGCGGTCACCAGCACGCCGCCGCGCGAGGCCACCCACTCCGCCGCCTCCCGCAGCCGGTTGGGCGTGTCGGAGCTCAGGTTGACCAGCACCTTCCCATCGAGCCGCTGCTCGCCCAGGCTGTCGTACATGGCCTGGTAGTCGATCTGGCTGATCACCACCAGGTCGCTCGCGGGCCGGTCGGCCCACTCGGCGCCCAGCGCCAGCAGCGGGTCGGCCTTGCTACGCGTACGGTTCCACACGCTCACCCGGTGGCCCGCCGCAAGGAACGTCTCGGCCATCTTCGCGCCCATCGGGCCAAGGCCGATCACAGTCACATCAGTCATGACCCCAGGCTTCCTCGCCCCGCTTCGGAATTCCTTCGGCTCGGCTACGGGTCAACCCGAAGCGATGCGGGTCCCCGAGCGGGCAGGAGATCCGGGTGCCTCGCGAGCGCCTTCAGCCAGCCAATAGGTCTTTTGTGTCGTTTATTCCGTTTTCGGCAACGAGATGAATGATCGAGGGATTCTTGAGTCCGTGCTTCGTGCTCGGCGCCGCCCATGACTGCGTTTCGATGGCGATGCCGCGGGCCGCGAAGGCGGGCTGGTCGAGGTAGGCGGCACCAGGCTGCCCGGTCAGATAACTGGAGCCCCCCACCGCGCTGACCAAATTGAGCATCAATTCGCCTTTCGCGCCTGAGACGTCGAGATCCGAACTGCGGATCACTTTGCACGACGGCTGGAGGAGCGAGGAGATGGCGCAGAAGGAGCGCCAGCACACGGCTTCGATGGTCGTCGCGTCAGGCTGGTACACCGGGTCGAGCATCGGTTTCACCACGTCCCAGTGCGCGCTCCTCGCGTAACAGTGCAGGATGCTTGTCCTGTGCTTGAGCCACCCGTCGCTGAGCCGCGCCTCGGACCAAGGCACGTCTCGCGAGCCTTGCTTGGGAAGACGCAGGACGAGCTGCTGGCCGTTCGGCGTCTCGACGATGGTCCGATCCTCCCATTTGGTGGAAGATCGGGCGAACTTCACGGAATCGAGCCAGATGAAGATGTCAGAGTGGAACACACGGTTCCATACGTGCGCGCGAGCCCAGTAGGTCGGCTGAAGGATGGCAACCGTTGTCACGACGGCCTCGAATTGACGAGCCGGAGGATTCGAAACGCCTCCGCGTACTGAAGGCCGACGCTGCTTCCCCGCAGCGTTGCCCAGGCGTCGACGACATCGGGGGCGATCACCTCGCGTCCGAACTGCGATGACTGGTAAAGGGACACCGCCTTGAGCTTCAGGTCGCGGACGGATTCGATGTCCACGTAGTAGTTCAGCTCGATTTCCCGCCCGTCGAACCCCCAGGTGGATCCGGGGTATTCGTAGGAGGCGACCATCTGCGCGATGTAACCGTTGCGCGACAGCGGGCGGGTGGCACTGATGCCCGCTTCGAACGTCACCACGTGGTCCTGGTGGTATGACGGGGCCGGAATCAAGACCTCGCGTGGCCGTTCGGCGTGCAGGACGCTTTCGATCCGGCCGACGAGTTCGCGCCGATCGACGGAGAGCAGGCGGGCCTCCCACTCTTTTTCGTAGAGCACGGTGTAACGGAACCCGAGAATGTCGGCGACCTGGTCGATCTCCACGTTGTCGTCGGTTGGCGCGACGACGAACACCACCATGGGGTCGTCGGCCATGGCCAGAACGCCACCGCATCCCAGGGTTTCGTCATCCATGTGCGGTGCGATCACTACTAGATCGGACATGCCATCCTCCTTGGGGGCAAGGACTGCCTTCGCGACGGGGCATTCCTGCTGTCCGGGCCGCCGCAGAGATCTCTACCTCATTTGTAATCCATTGGTCACTCTTCGTGCTCGGCGTTTCGGGTACGGGTTTCGTGAAGAGATCCTCGAGCCGGTGCCAAGCCCGCGCATCGGTCCCTGCTCTGCGGGGGAGAGCGGACCTCCTGGTGCGTACTTACGACATCGGCTTGCCCCTTCAAGGGAGCACGTCGATGACGTCCGGAGCGGGACGTCATACGGTCGAGGCGACCGGGAGGGCGTCGATGAGACCACGATAAGTGATCGAACTGCTACGCTGAGGGCGTCTGACGACTACAGAGAGTGTTGCAAGAACGACAGAGCGCTGTTTCCCGGAATGTCGTCGGGTACTGGGTTGCGCGACAACGGAGCGCTGCGCGCGGTTTCGACTCTGGAGGCAGATCTGTGACTTCCGTCCATTTGATGGTCGATCGCTCACGTCGTTGGCTCACGGGCCGGTGGTTCGACGTCCGCATGGGAACGGATACCTCCGGCACACCGGCCGACCGCGGCATCGATCACCAGGAGCTCGAACACCAGCCGAGCGACCTGCGCAAGATCCGGCGTGCTCTACGCGAGCTGCGGCCGGGGCCGGACGACGTGGTGATCGATTACGGCGCCGGGCTGGGGCGCATGATGCTCGTCCTCGCAAGAGACGTGCGAGTGCGCCGGATCATCGGGGTCGAACATCAGGCCGAGCTGTACCAGCGCGCCCAGCGGAACATCGACGCGGCGCGGCCGAAGCTTCGCTGCAAGGACGTCAGCATCGAGCAGGCCGACGCACGAAAGTACAAACTGCCGGACGATGTCACCGTTGTTTACTTCTACAACCCCTTCCGCGAGCCGACCTTGAGAGAGGTCATGGAGAGGATCGTCGAGAGCCTGCGGCGTGTTCCTCGCAAGCTGACCATCGTGTACAACAATCCTCCGGCGTGGAGCTCCGCCGTGGCCGAATACGGCTTCGAGCGCCAGATGATCGAGCAGCGCCTGCACTTCTACCACTGGATGTCAGGCACCGGGACGTAGGCCTCGGACTCGGGCGAGTGCGCTCGCCGAGCCCCGACTCGATGACGGCGCCATGGTCGTCGCCGCCTTGTCCCGCGTGACTGCTACGGAAATCCGATGAGCCCGCGACGGGTTAACGTGACGTGGTGAGATTCGGGGTGCTGGGGCCGCTGGCCGTATGGGGTGAGGACGGCGAGCCGGTACACGTTCCCGAGACCAAGGTGCGTGCGCTGCTGGCCGACCTGCTCGTCCACGAGGGTCGACCGGTCCCGGCCGACCGGCTGATCGAGGATGTCTGGGGGCGGGCGACGCCGGCGAGCACGCTCCAGGCGAGGATCTCCCAGCTCCGCCGCGCCCTGGGCGACCCGGGCGCGATCGTCCTGGGCCCCGCGGGGTATCGGCTGACCGCCGCCGACGTGGACGCCGGCCGTTTCCTGGCGCTGGCCGCCGCCCGCACCGGAACGCCCCGCGAGCGCGCCGCCCGGCTGGAGGAGGCGCTCGCGCTGTGGCGCGGCCCCGCTTACGCCGACTTCGCCGACTTCGACTTCGCCCGTCCCGAGATCGCGCGGCTGGAAGAGGCCCGGCTGTCCGCCTTCGAGGAGCTCGCCGAGGTACGGCAGGCACTGGGCGAACCCGTTGAGGTTGCCGACCTGGTGGCCGCCCACCCCCTGCGGGAACGGCTGCGCGCCGTGCACATGAAGGCCCTGTACCGGGCAGGCCGCCAGAGCGAGGCGCTGGCCAGCTACCGGCAGCTGCGCACGCTGCTGGCCGACGAGCTGGGGCTCGACCCGTCACCCGAGATCGTCGCCGTGCACGAGGCGATCCTGCGCCAGGATCCCGCGCTCGCGCCGCCCGGCGCCGCCTCGAGCCTGCCTGCGCCGCTCACCGACATGATCGGCAGGCAGCCGCAGGTCCGCGACGTGTCGGCCCTGCTGGAGACGTTCCGGCTGGTGACGCTGACCGGCTCGGGCGGTGTCGGCAAGACCCGGCTTGCTCTGGAGATCGCCTGGCACGTGACCGGAAGCCCGGCTGCCGGCGCGCGTGGGAGTGTTGCCTTTCCCGACGGGGTGTGGCTGGTCGAGCTTGCGGGCGCCGCCGACGTGGCCGAGGCCGTCGCCGCGGCGCTCGGCATGCGCGACGACAGCGCCGCGCCGCTGGCGGAAAGGCTCGCGAGCGGCCTGGCCGCCAGGCGGATGCTGCTGGTGCTCGACAACTGCGAGCACGTCATCGAGCAGGTGGCCGCGCTGACCTCGGGCCTGCTGCGCGCCGCACCCGGGCTGCGCGTGCTGGCCACCAGCCAGGAACCCGTCGGCATCACCGGCGAGCGCGTCAGCGTGGTGCCGCCGCTGTCCGAGCGCGACGCCACCCGGCTGCTGGCCACCAGGGCGGGAGTCGCCGAGGACGATACGCTGCGCGTCATCTCGCGTCGGCTGGACGGGATCCCGCTGGCACTGGAACTGGCGGCCCCCCGCGTCCGCGCCCTGGGCGCCGAGGAGCTCGCCGGGAGGCTCGGGTCGCCCGGCGGGGAAGCGGACGGGCGGCGGGCCGATGAGCGGTTCCGGCTGCTCAGCTCCGGCATGCGGGACGCGCCCGCCCGCCAGCGCACGCTGCGGGCCGTGCTCGACTGGAGCTGGGAACTGCTGCCGCCCTCCGAGCGGATCGTGCTGCGCCGCCTGGCCGCGCACGCCGACGGCTGCACCCTGGAGGCGGCGGAGACGGTCTGCGCCGAGCCGGGGGTGGACGTGGTCGACGCGCTGGTCCGGCTGGTGGACCGCTCGCTGGTCGTCTCGCGCGGCTCGCGCTTCCTGCTGCTGGAGTCCGTGGCCGCCTACGCGGCTGAACGCCTGGCAGAGGCGGGGGAGCGGGAGCCGGTCGCGGAACGGCACGCCCGCTACTACACCGAGTTGGCGGAACGGGCCGACCTGCGCGGCCACGGCCAGCGGCAGTGGCTGCAGCGCCTGGACGCCGAGAGCGCGAACCTGCGCCTGGCCACCCGCGGGCCGTACGCGCTGCGCCTGGTCAACGCGCTGGCCTGGTACTGGTTCCTGCGCGGCAGGCTGGGCGAGGCCCGCCGTACCCTGGCCGCGGTGCTGGAACGCGGCGGCCAGGCCGAGGAGGTGGCGCTCGCGACGGTGTGGCACGCGGGTATCGCCATGTCCGTGGGCGAGGCCGCCCCCGCGGTGCGCCACGACCACCTGGACGCCGCGGGCCGGGCGCTGGCCGACTGGTTCCTCACCCACGTCCGCTGGGCCTACGGCGACTTCCACGAGCACGAGCGGCGCGTCACCGGCGCGCTGGACACCTTCACCGCGCAGGGCGACCGGTGGGGGATGGCCGCGGCACTGTCGCTGCGCGCCAAGTACGCCGGAGGCAGGGGAGACCTGGCCGCCATGGAGCGCGACGGCCGGCGGAGCCTGGCCGTCTTCCGCGAGCTGGGCGACGGCTGGGGCCAGATCGAGGCGATGGACACCCTCGACCGGCTGGCCGAGATCCGCGGCGAGTACGACGAGGCCACCCGGCTGCGCGTGCGGGGGCTGGGTCTGGCAGAGGAGCTGGGCTTCGAGACCGCCAACAAGCTGTCCGCGATCGGCCGCAGCGCGCTGCTGGCGGGCGACTACGAGCGGGCCGACGACTACCACGAGCGGGCCAGGCGGCTGGCCGTGGAGCAGTCCTACAAGGGCGCCGAAGAACACGCCGCGCTCGGCCTGGCCGTCAGCGCCAGGCGGCAGGGACGCTACGCCGAGGCCGAGGCGTACGTCCGGCCGTGGCTGGCGTGGCTGCGCGAGGTCGACGGGCTGCCCGGGATCGCCTTCCTCATGGCCGAGCTGGGCTTCGCCGCCGAGCAGCGCGGCGACGCCGAGCTCGCGCTGGCCAGGCAATGCGAGAGCTACCAGGCCGCGCGCCGGACCGGCGACCCCAGGGCCATCGCCCTGTCGCTGGAGGGCCTGGCCGGGGCACTGTCGCTGTCCGGCCGGGCGCAGGAGGCCGCGCGGTCGCTGGGCGCCGCGGAGGGGATCAGGAACCTGGTGGGCGCGCCTCTGCCCGGCGCCGAGCGGCTGGACGTCAACCGGATCAGCGCCCGGCTGACCGAGCTGCTCGGCGCAGAAGCGTTCGCCGAGGTCCGCCGCTCAGGGCAGCGGGAACTCGGCGACCACCTCCCAGGCGCCCTGCGGGGTCGGGCCGGCGTATAGCCGCCCGCCCAGCGCCTCCACCCGCTCGGCCATCCCGACCAGCCCGAACCCGCCGCCCAGCCGCGAGACCCGCGGATCGGCCTGCGAGCCGTAGTTGCGCACCCGCAACAGCAGGTCGCCGCCGTTGCGGCGCAGCTCGGCCTCCACCCAGCCGGTGCCTGGCGCGTGCTTGCGCACGTTGGTGAGCGCCTCCTGCAGCACCCGGTGCAGCGTGGTCAGCACCTCGCGCGGCAGCGTCCGCTCGTCCACGCCCTGCCCGATCTCGAAGGCCACCCGCGGCCCGCCCTGCGAGAACCGCTCGGCCAGGATGCGCAGGTCGGCCAGCGTCATGCCGGGCGTGCGCGCGCCCTCCTCCTGCTCGCGCAGCACCGACACCAGGCGGCGCATCGACGTCAGCGCCTCGGTGCCGGCGTTGGCGATCGCGTCCAGCGCCGGCATCACGGCGTCCGGCTTCAGCTCGGCCACCGTACGGGCGGCCTGTGCCTGCACGACGATGCCGGTGATGTGGTGGGCCACCAGGTCGTGCAGCTCCCTGGCCAGCTCCAGGCGCTCGGCTCGCCGTACCGAGTGCACGGCCTCCGTGCGGCGCTCCTGCTGGAAGCGCAGGTAGCCGCCGATGCCTGCGGCCATCGACCAGGCGGCGAACAGCAGGAACGAGAAGGCCAGCCCGCCGCTGCGGTAGTCGCGGCCGCCGCCCTCGGCCATCAGCACCACCAGCGAGACGATCGCCAGGATCGCCGCCCGCCTGACCGGCTCGACGTTGCGCAGCACGCCGATCGTCAGGACGAGTATCGCGCCCGTCTCGGCCGTGCCAGGGGCGCCAGCGAAGTTGATCCCGCCCATGATCAGGGAGACCGCGAAGGACAGGCCGAGCAGCAGGGCGAACCCCTCGAGGCGGAAGCGGCGGCGCAGCACGACCGCGACGATC
This sequence comes from Nonomuraea sp. NPDC050536, assembly GCF_044457685.1. Lineage (NCBI taxonomy): Bacteria > Bacillati > Actinomycetota > Actinomycetes > Streptosporangiales > Streptosporangiaceae > Nonomuraea > Nonomuraea sp. NPDC050536. The sequence continues at coordinate 288,977 of NZ_JBITHD010000007.1, read as the reverse complement.
CCGGCCACGCCGCACATGGGGACCAGCCACTGCAGCCCGCCCATGCCGGCGGCCATGACCAGGTCGATCAGCAGCATCATGCACAGCCAGCCGAGGACCGCTATCTCGCTCAGCCGCCGGATCCAGTACACGATGCGCTTGGTGTCCCCCACGGCTTGAGCCTAAGCCGCAAGTCGGACAGCCAGTATCAACCGTTCGGCCGAGTCGGCGACCCCAAGCCCAGCCCTTCAGCGGAGGCGCCCGACCTGGTCCTGGACGCATGCTGGATGGCGTCGGAAGGGGGAAGGACATGATCGTCATCGGGTTTGTTCTGCTGGGAGTGGGGCTGGTGGTCGGAGTGCTGCTGGCACTGGCTGACCCCGTCATGCTCTCCCGGATCAACGGTGAGCCCGCCGAGGGCTCCAGCGGCCGCTTCATCCAGGTGCCGCGCAAGGACGCAGAGGTGGTACGGCTACCGCGCCGCGGCGGCCACGAGTCGAAGGCCGCCTGAACCGGGAAGGCGCACAAGAGACTCCGGGCTCGCGCGCGGCATGGCCCGCGAGCCCGGCGGGGCGCACGTCGGGGGACGGCGCCCCGGAGACGGCCCGCGATCGGTTGGGGGACGGATCGCGGGCCGCTTCCGTTACCGTGGGCCGTATGAGCAACGGTTTCGAAACCCTGGCGATCCACGCAGGTCAAGAGCCTGACCCGCTGACCGGTGCCGTGGTACCGCCCATCTACGCCACCTCGACCTACAAGCAGGACGGCGTCGGCGGCCTGCGTTCCGGCTACGAGTACAGCCGCTCGGCCAATCCCACCCGCACCGCGCTGGAAGAGGCGCTGGCCGCGGTGGAGGGCGGCGCGCGCGGGCTGGCGTTCGCCTCGGGGCTCGCCGCCGAGGACACCCTGCTGCGGACCGTGTGCAAGCCGCACGACCACGTGATCATCCCCAACGACGCCTACGGGGGCACCTACCGGCTCTTCGCCAAGGTGAACAGCCGCTGGGACCTGCGCTTCGACCCGGTTCCGCTGGGCAGCCTGGACGCCGTGGCCACCGCCATGACCCAGAAGACGAAGATCATCTGGGTGGAGTCGCCGACGAACCCGCTGCTCGGCATCGCCGACATCGCCGGGCTCGCGCAGCTGGCCCACGACTGCGGCGCTCTGCTCGTCGTGGACAACACCTTCGCCTCGCCGTACCTGCAGCGGCCGCTCGAGCTGGGGGCCGACGTCGTCGTGCACTCCACGACCAAGTACATCGGCGGACACTCCGACGTGGTCGGCGGCGCGCTGATCGCCGCGGACAAGGGGCTGGGCGACGAGCTGGCCTACCACCAGAACGCGATCGGCGCGGTGGCCGGGCCGTTCGACGCCTGGCTGACGCTGCGCGGGCTCAAGACGCTCGGCGTGCGGATGGACCGCCACTGCGACAACGCCGAGCGGATCGTCGACCTGCTGCTCGCGCACCCGCGCGTCACCCAGGTGCTCTACCCGGGCCTGGCCGAGCACTCGGGTCACGAGGTGGCCGCCAAGCAGATGAAGCGCTTCGGCGGCATGGTGTCGTTCCGCGTCGCCGGCGGCGAGGAGGAGGCCGTCAAGGTCTGCAACGCCGCCAAGCTGTTCACGCTGGGCGAGTCGCTGGGCGGGGTCGAGTCCCTGATCGAGCACCCCGGCCGCATGACGCACGCCTCGGCGGCGGGCTCGCCTCTTGAGGTGCCCGCCGATCTGGTGCGCCTGTCGGTCGGCATCGAGACGGTCGACGACCTGCTCGCCGACCTCACTCAGGCGCTGGGCTAGCGCGCGGTCGGCACGATCATCAGGAAGAGGATCACCAGCCAGATCAGCGCCACGATGCCGCTGAGCGCGGCGATCCTGCCGTTCTGCACCTTCGCGTCGTCGTCCGGGCTCTCGCTGGAGAGCGCCCGGACGGCGGTGCGCAGGTCGCGGTCGATGATGACCAGCAGCACCGCGGCCACGATGAACAGTGTCATCGAGGCCGTCATGTACCACTGGCCGAGCACGCCGTTGCCCATGTTCAGCCCGAGCGCGAGACCGAAGATCAGCACCCCGAGCGAGCCCAGGCTGTAGATCCTGGCCGTGCGCTGCAGGTTCTGCAGCACGGCGACGTTCTTGTTTCTGATGGCGCGCGGCGCGGCCATGGTCACGGCGGTGAGCGGACCGATCGTGAAGATGGCGAATCCGACGTGGAGCCAAGTCAGCAGGGGCGACATGCCCGAGAGACTAGTCCCCGGTGATCTCGCTGGGGGAGTCGACACTCTCTTTGCGCGCGTGAGAGCAGCGCATGATCAGCTCGCTGGCGGCCACGGCCACCGCCATGAGGACGACAAGGACGATTGCGGCAAGCAATGGGCTCCCCTCCTTCCCCGTCCCGGACGTAAATATCGTCCGTAATGACTAGACGCCTCGGCAACACAATTAGTTCGGCGCAGGTAAGGTGGCATGTCTCCGTTTTCTGCACCACGAGAGGTTTCTGGTCGTGGCCATCAGGCATGTCGAGCCCTACACCGACGAATGGCTGCGCCAGCCGGTCAGCTACGTGCGGCGCGTTGTCGACCTGCTCGGAGCCGAGGTGACCGAGTGGTGGGAGGGTCCCTGCGACCCACGTGACGCCACCGTCAGGCTCGGCGACGGCAACGCGCTGGTCTGGGACGAGGAGAGCGGCTGGCGGCTGGGCCGCTTCGTCTCCGGCGAGCGCGGCGCGCACGCCGAGCTGACCGACGTGCGCTACCTGGGCCACGGGCTGCTGCCCAAACCGGAGCGCGTCCCCGAGGCCCTGTCCGACGCCCGCACCGGCGTGGGCGCCAGCAGCGCCTGGCGTCCCTGCTACCGCTCGCACCGCAACTGCCGCGACGGCTTCGACGTCGCGCTGGACTTCTACGGCGGCCCTAGCGCGATCGCCGGAGTCTGAGGAAGTCGCTCACCACGTACTCGCCCAGGCGGTCGGCGCTGGGTGAGAAGACCCGGCCACCGTTACGGCGGGCCACCTCGTCCACGAACTCCTTGAGGCGCTCGTCCCCGGCCAGCATGAACACGTTGATCGTGGCGCGCCGCCTGGTCATCTTGTCCACCTCGGCCAGCGTGAGCTCCAGCGTCTCCCGCGAGGGCGGCCACTCGAAGGCCGAGCGCCCGTTGCGCATCAGGTGCGCCGTCGGCTCGCCGTCGGTGACCACCAGCACCACCGGCTCGAAGTCCGGATGCCGATCCAGATGCCGCCCGGCGATCAGCAGCGCGTGGTGCAGGTTCGTGCCCTGGACCATGTCCCAGTCGAGCCCGGCCAATTCGTCGGGCTGCAGCACCCTGGCGTAGTTCGAGAACCCGATGATCTGCACCGCGTCCTGCGGGAACTTCGAGGCCACCAGCGCCTGCAGCGCCAGCGCCGTCTGCTTGGCCGCCGCCCACGTGCCCCGCAGCGCCATCGAGTACGACAGGTCCACCAGCAGGCACACCGCCGCCGCGCTGCGCCGCTCGGTCTCGGCCACCTCGAAGTCGTCCACCGACAGCTTCACGGCCGTGCCGGTGCGCAGGCCGCCGTTGCGTACGCCGTTGACCAGCGTGCGGACCACGTCGATGGGCTGCTCGTCGCCGAAGCGCCACGGTCTGGACGACCCGGTCAGCTCCCCGGCCGCGCCGGCGTCGTGCTGGTCGTGGTCGCCGCGGCGGCCCGCGTCCAGCGAGGAGAACACCCGCCGCAGCGCCGTCTCGCCGAGCCTGCGCACCGCCTTGGGGGTCAGCTCCAGCTTGCCGCGGCGGCGCAGCAGGTAGCCCTGCTCCTCCAGCTCCCGCTCGATCCGCCGCAGCGCCTCCAGGTCGTCGACCGCCGAGCGGCCGAGCGCGCGCCTGACCGCGGCCTCGTCGATGTCGTCCAGCCGGGCGCCCGGGTAGTCCTGGCGCAGCGCCGACTCCAGCTGGGTCAGGTCGGCCAGCTCCTCGAGCGCGGTGACGGCGTCGCCCATGCCGAGCGGCTCCTCGCCCGTCATCCGCTCCTGCCCGCCCCAGGCCAGGTCGGGCCTGCGGGCGTAGAGCGCCTCGCCCAGGCGGCGCATCTGGTCGGCCAGGCCCGCCTGCTCCAGCGTCTGGTTGATCAGGTTGCTGAGCTCCTCGCGCTGGCGCGGGGTCATCGAGGCCAGCATCCGCTGGGTGGCGGCGGCACGGCGGGCCAGGATGTCGACCAGTTCCTCGAGGTTTCGCGGGTTCTCGGGGAAGAGATCTCCGTACTTGCCCATGAAGTCATCGAAGTCGGCCTGGGTGTGCTCGCCCCTGGCGTCCTTCTCCAGCATCTCGTTCAGGTCCGACATCATCTGCCGGACGCGCTCCATCGCCTCGGGGTCGGGGTTGGCCAGCGCGTCGCGCAGCCCCCTGAACTGGCTGTCGAGCACCTCGCGCCGCAGCAGGTCGCGCAGCTCCTCGAAGGTCTGCCTGGCCGCCTGGGAACGCCACTCGTAGGAGTTCAGCTGCTGGATCGCGCTCGCGGTGTCCTCCGGGAGCCCGTCCAGCTCCGACTCGCGCAGCCGCGCGTCGTCCGACGGATCGGGGAACAGTTCTGCGCGCTCCTGGCCGATCGCCTTGTCCAGCAGCGCTCTTGCCTTCTCCAGCGTGCCGTCCAGACGGCCACGATCACGCAGCTCGCGGCGGCGCCGCCGTACCTCGCGCAGCATGTCGTCCAGGCCGCGCCGGTCCTGCGCGCCGGGCAGGCCGCGCTTGAGCAGGTCGCGCAGGGCGTGCACGGGCGTCGAGCCGGACAGGATCGCGTCGCCCATCTCGTCCAGGGCCGCCCGCACGTCGTACGGCGGGGCCAGGGGGTCGGGGCCGTCGTTGTACTCGCCATAGCGGTAGGCGCTCACCGTCCCACGCTAACCCGAGATGCCCGGCTATGCGTCGCCGAAGACCTCCCAGACGTTGAGCAGTTGGTTGCTGAGCGGGTCGTAGTCCACGCGGACGCGCACGGGGTTCGCCAGCGGCTTGAGCGCTCTGGTGAAGTCCTTGTCGGTGCAGGCCTTGGTGCCCAGCCCGTGCTTGTCTGCGTGGACGGGCTTGCCGTGCAGCCACGGGTCGGCGCACCTGGCCGTGACGCGGTTGAAGCCGAGCATCCAGGTGTAGCCGAGGCGGAGCCCGCCGAACTGGACCGTGTGGTCGTCGACGCGCTTGACGGTGCCGGTCGCGGACCGGGTCGAGGAGCCGTCGGGCAGGAACTCGTTGACCATGACCGCCTTGCCGCCCTCGTAGGCGATCCGCACGGGCGCTGGGCCGAGCGACAGCACGAAGGCCAGGTCCTTGGGCGTGCAGCGGGTCTTGCCGAGGCCCTTGGCGTCGAGCGCCACCTTGCCCTCGGTCTCCTTCAGGTCGCAGGCCGCGGTGACCCTGCGGAAATCGGCCGCGGAGTAGTCGAGCTTGAGCTCCTTGGCGCCGGGCAGCCGCTCGAGGCGGTAGCGCTTGCCGTGCGCCGTGGCGGTCACGGGGGTGACGCGCAGGGTGGACGTGCCGTCCGCCCAGGCGTAGCCGTACACGACCGTGCCTGTGGCGGCGGTGGCGGGCGCGGCGAGGGCGCAGATAGTCAGAGCGGTGGCGCAGGCCAGCAGCGAACGCATGGGCGGTCTCCCCCGAAAGTGGTGATCTCCACCAGTCAGACGCGTGAGACCGCCCGGATGTTCACGTGCGGTAGACCGACATCCCGTCAAGATCGTCCTTGGACAGGCGCCGCATCAGGTAAAGGCCTTCCAAGGCGAACTCCAGGGCCGCGGCGGCGTGACCCGGCGACTCCTCACCCGCGCCCATGCCCAGCCTGGACATGACCTTGGAAAGGCCGCTGACCGGGCCGATCCGCTGCAGCAGCTCGGTCGCGGGCACCAGCTCGCCCGACTCCACCTGGTTGCCCTCGGCGAACTTGTCGGTGATCGGCGACAGGTCGGTGCCGCCCAGCCGGCTGCGGAACGTCTCCGCGGTGGCCCGGCGCAGCAGGTGGGCCAGGATCTCGGTCTCCCTGCCCTCCTCGCTGACCTCGAACTCGACCTTGCCGCGCAGGCTGTGCACGACGCTGGCCAGGTCGCAGACGCGGGAGACCGCGCGCTCCTCGCCGCTGATGGCCATCCTGCGCACCGCCGAGGCGGACGCCGTCTCGGCGGCCGCGATCGAGAACCTGGCCGACACGCCGGAGCGGGCGTCGACCGCGGTGGACTCGCGCACCAGCCGGGTGAAGCGGGCGATGATCTCGATGAGGTGCTCGGGGATGTCGGCCCCGATGTCCGGCATGGACTCCTGCCGGATGAGCGTCAGCTCGTCCTCGACCGTCAGCGGGTAGTGGGTGCGGATCTCGGCGCCGAAGCGGTCCTTCAGCGGGGTGATGATCCGGCCGCGGTTGGTGTAGTCCTCCGGGTTCGCGCTGGCGATGAGCAGGATGTCCAGGGGAAGCCGCAGGTTGTAGCCGCGGACCTGGATGTCGCGCTCCTCCAGCACGTTCAGCAGCGAGACCTGGATCCGCTCGGCCAGGTCGGGCAGCTCGTTGACGGAGAACACGCCGCGGTTGGTGCGCGGGACCAGGCCGTAGTGGATGGTCTCCGGGTCGCCGAGCGTGCGGCCCCCGGCGATCTTGATGGGGTCCACGTCGCCGATGAGGTCGCCGACCGAGGTGTCGGGCGTGGCCAGCTTCTCGCCGTAACGCTCGTCGCGGTGGCGCCACGCCACGGGCAGCTCGTCGCCCAGCTCACTGGCCTTCCTGCGGCATGCCGTACAGACCGGGGTGAGCGGGTCGTCGTTGATCTCGCAGCCCTCGACCACCGGGGTCCATTCGTCGAGCAGCCCGGTGATCGTGCGGATCAGCCTGGTCTTGCCCTGGCCGCGTTCACCCAGCAGGACCAGGTCGTGCCCGGCCAGCAGGGCACGTTCCAGATGGGGCAGGACGGAGTCGTCGAAGCCCACGATGCCTGGAAACCGGGGTTCTCCCGCCCGCAGCTTGGCCAGCAGGTTCTCGCGGACCTCTTGTTTCACGGTGCGATGAACGTAGCCGCTCTCTCGCAACTCGCGGAGATTTCGAGGTTGAGACACGGGAACGAGACTACGTCCCTCGCGGGAAATGTGGCAGAGGTTTCGCATCTGGCAGAGATTTCGGATCTTGACTATTGCGTGACGGTTCGTACGAGTGCTTGTTGCTCCAGTGGGGAGAATCGGGCCAAGGGAATTTGTCATATCAAGGGAGGCGAGACGCGTGGCACTGATGACGAGCCGCTTCGCCGATGGCCTCGCCGTGGATTCCGACCTGGTCGCGGCGGCGGAGAGCGCCGTCGGCCAGGCGCTGTCGAGGTTGAGCGGCAGTGCCGACCTGGTCTGTTTTTTCATCTGCGGTGACGATCCCGATGACGTCGCCAGGGCGGGTCAGCGCGCGATGGCGCTGGCGCCGGGCGCCAACGTGATCGGCTGCAGCGCCACGGGTGTGATCGGCGACGGGCAGGGCGTCGAGCTGACCCCCGCCGTCAGCGCGTGGGCGGCCACCCTGGAGGGCGCCAGGATCACCACGTTCGCCCTGGACACGCTGACGGCCGAGGACAGGTTCGTGGTGGTGGGGTTGCCGGAGCGGAAGCCGGACGATCACGTGGCGATCCTGCTGGCCGACCCGTACTCCTTCCCGACCGACGCCTTCGTCGAGCGCTCCGTGGACGTGCTCGGCGAACTGCCGCTGATCGGCGGCCTGGCCAACGGGCTGCAGGGGCGCGGCTCGGTCAGGCTGTTCGCCGACGGCGAGGTCTACCACGAGGGCGCGATCGGCGTTTTGCTGAGCGGGCCCGTGCACGTCTCCACCGTGGTCAGCCAGGGCTGCCGGCCCATCGGGCCGACCATGGTCGTCACCCGTGCCGAGGACAATCTGCTGCTGGAGTTGGCCGGTCAGCCCGCGCTGGCCCGCCTGGAGGACATCGTCACCGACCTGGACGAGGACGACCGCGAGCTGGTCGCCTCCGGGCTGCAGATCGGCCTGGCCATGGACGAGTACGCCGAGCGCCACGAGCGCGGCGACTTCCTGATCAGGGGTGTGATCGGCATCGACCCCGAGCGCGAGGCGGTGGCCATCGGCGACGTGGTCGACGTCGGCAGGACCGTCCGCTTCCAGGTGCGCGACGCCGCCACCGCCGACGAGGACCTCTACGACCTGCTCGACGCCCACCTCGAGCGGATCGGCCGGGTGGACGGGGCGTTGCTGTTCTCCTGCAACAGGCGCGGCTCAGCCATGTTCGGCTCGGCCGACCACGACCCCATCGCGCTGCGCGACACGCTCGGCCCCATCGGCGTGGCGGGCTTCTTCGCCGCCGGCGAGGTGGGCCCGGTCGGCGGGCAGAACCACGTGCACGGCTTCACCGCCTCCGTCCTGGTCTTCTCCGGTACGGCGGGCGGCCGGTGATCCTGGCCGTCGACGTCGGCGGCACCGAGATGGCCGCCGACCGGCTTGGTCAGGTGGCGCCGAGCGCGCGCCGGGTGACCACCGAGGCGGCCTGCTGCATGCGCCTGGCCTCCGCGTGGACCATGATCCTGCCCTCGTCGGTGAGCCGGAAGTAGCGCCGCTTGCGGCCGTTGACGACCTCTTCCTGCTCGACCTCGATGACGCCGTTGGCGGCCAGCCGGTCAAGCGCGCCGTACAGGGTGCCGACGGGCAGCGTGATGCGGCCGTCGGTCAGGTCGACGACGCGCTTGAGTATCGCGTGCCCGTGCAGCGGCCCGTCGAGCAGCGCGGCCAGCACGAAGTAGGCCTGCTCGCTCAACCCCGGCGCACCCTTCGGCATGCCCGCCAAAATACTTCGCCGCACGAAGTGCGGCAACTCATCTCAGCGCCTCCACGGGCTCCATCCGGGCGGCCCGCAACGCGGGGTAGAGCCCGGCCAGCAGGCCGACGACGGCACCCGCGACAGGGGCCGCGACCGCCAGCCGTACGTCCAGGAGGGGTGTCCACTGCTTGGCGGCGGAGATGGCGACGATGGCGACCACGCCCAGGCTGGCTCCGATCACGCCTCCGGTCAGCCCGATCAGCGTCGACTCCAGCAGGAACTGGGCGGCGATGTGACGGCGGGCGGCGCCCAGCGCGCGGCGCAGGCCGATCTCCGGCACCCGTTCCATGACGGTGACCAGGGTGACGTTGGCGATGCCGACCGCGCCGACCACCAGCGAGACCAGGCCGAGGATCAGGAACAGGGCGTTGACGTCGTCCTGCGCCTTGTCGCGTGCCTTGGTCGGGCTGGGTGGCGCGACCACCTGCAGCAGGTCGGCGTTGCCGGGGGACAGGGCGGTCGGGGCCTGCCTGGCGATCAGGCCGGCGGCGCCGAGGCTGGTGTTGATCAGGACGCGGGTCACGTTCCGCAGCCCGAACTGCCTGCCGATGGTGGGCGGCACCAGCACCGCGGTGCTCAGGTTCCGCTCGCGGCGCAGGTCGCCCAGGATGCCGATGACGGTGTAGGCGTGCTTGCCGATGAAGATCGCGGGAGCCTGGTCGAGGCGGGTGATGCCGAGCATCCTGGCCGCCTGGTCGCCGAGGACCGCGACCCGGTCCTGGCGCCTGACGTGCCCGAGGTCGAAGAACCTGCCCTGCACCATCCGGCCGCGGGCCGCTTCCGGCAGCCCGAGCGTGGCGGACATCACGGTCAGCGTCTGCTGGGTGACCCTGGTCGGGTCGACGATGGCGTTGGCCCGCACCGCGAGGTTGGAGCTGTCCTTGGACTCGGCGACGGCGGCGGCCGAGACCACGCCGCGCAGCCTGGTGACGCGGTCGAGCGCGTCCCAGGTCACGAGCGGCGCGGTCCCGGACTCCGGGACCTCCACCGTGATGGCCGTGGCGACCAGCTCGTCGAATCGGCCGACGATCTGGTTGCCCGCGGTGGCGGCCACGCCCAGGGTGACGACCAGTGTGGTGATGCCGAGCACGGTCCCGAGCGTGGTGAGCGCGGAGCGCACGGGCCGGGCCAGCATTCCCGCCATGGCCTCGGCGCCCAGGTCACGGATGTTCACTGAGCACCCCGTCGGTGATGCCGGCCCGGCGTCCTGCCCGCTCGCTGACCTCCTGCTCGTGGGTGATCACCACGATCGTCATGCCCTGCGCGCGCAGCTCGTCGAACAGGTCGAGGACCGCGCCGGTGTTGCGGCTGTCGAGGTTGCCCGTGGGCTCGTCGCACAGCAACAGCGAGGGCCGGCCCATCAGGGCCCTGGCGATGGCCGCGCGCTGGCGCTCGCCACCCGACAGGCGGTCGGGCAGGAAATCGACCCGGTGGCCGAGCCCCACGCGTTCCAGCGAGCGCAGCGCGCGCTCGCGCCTGCCCGTGCGCGGCTGCCTGCCGTAGATCTCGGCGAGCATCACGTTCTCCACCACGGTGCGGTGGGCCAGCAGGTGGAAGGACTGGAAGACGAAGCCGATGCGCTCGCCGCGCAGCCTGGTCCTGGCCGCGTCACGCAGTCCTGTCGTCTCCGTGCCGTCCAGCCGGTAGCGGCCTGATGTGGGCCGATCCAGCAGGCCGAGCACGTTGAGCAGGGTCGACTTGCCCGAGCCGGAAGGGCCGACGATGGCCAGGTAGTCGCCGTGCCGCACCTCCAGCGACACCTCGGCCAGCGCCCGCACGGCGGGGAACCGCTTGCCGACGTGGTCGAGCACGATGACGGGCTCAGGCACCGCTGATCACCACCCGGTCGCCCTGCTTGAGGTCGCCGCTGACCGCGACGCCGCCGTCGGCGGTCAGCCCGGTGCGCACCTCGACCTGCCTGGTCCGGTCGGGGGCGTACTCCACCTGCACCCGTGCCTTGCCGTCGGCCGCGGTGACCACCGCGGCGACCGGCACCACCAGGACGGCCGTGTCGGTGGCGCCGACGGTCACCTTGGCCGTGACGGTGGAGTCGGCCAGCCCGTTGAGGCCTTTCATCGACTTCGGGGTGATCAGCACCGGCTGCGCGCCGTTCTCCGCCGCCTTGTCGCCGGGAACCTTGGCCTTCTCCCCGACAGCCGTGAGCGTGGCCGGGTAGGTCTTGCCCGAGTCGAGCTCGATGCTCGCCGCCATCCCCTCGCGCAGCAGGTCGGCCTCGGTGGGTTCGACCGCCCCCGTCACCATGAACGACGAGCTGGTCACCGTGGCGACGTCGGCCTCGACTGCCTGTCCCGCCTTCACCTTCGTCTTCTGCACCAGGGCGGGCAGCTTCGGCAGGAACACGATCTCGCCCGGCGGGATGGACGTGCCGTAGGTTCTGGTGAACTCCGCCAGCATCGTCTTGGCCGCGGTCACGTCCTTGGCCGCGTCGGCCACCTTGAGCCTGGTGGGCGACAGCCGGCGGGCCTGGCGCAGGGCCTGCTGGGCGGTGACCAGGACGTCCCGCGCGTCGCGCACGGCCTTGCGGAGGTCGTCGAGCCGCTTCTCGCGCCCCTGCCTGGCCTCCTCCAGGATGCGTCCGTAGGACTGGTGTGCCGCGTCCAGCTCCGCCTGCGCGTTGGTCACCTTCAGCTCCAGCAGCCGCGTGTCCGTGGTGGTCTGCGGCTGCGGGGTGGCCGACGGGGTCGGAGTGGGCTGGTTCCTGGCCTGGTCGAGCGACTGCCGGGCTTCCGCGAGCTTCTCCTCGGCCGCGCGGACGGTCGAATCCGCGGCCGCGAGCTTGCCCTCGTCCTCGGGGGTGAGCTGCTGGGCCTCGGCTTCCTTCAGCGCGCGGTCGGCCGCCTTCTTGCCGGCCTTGGCGTTGTCCAGCTTGACCTTGAGCGGCAGCACGTCACGCCCCTGGTCGAGGGCCTGCTGCTCGGTGGCCTGCGTCTCCCGGGCGGTCTGTACGGCCTTGCGGAGCGTGTCGTAGGTCTGCTTGTCGGCGAGCGTGGGCAGCTGGGCCTCGTAGCCGTCCCTGGCGTACAGCCTGGTCATGGCCGCCACGGTCGCCGGGTCGAACACGCCGGAGGTGGGACCGCCGAAGCCGAGTCTGCGCAGCGCCTTCTGCAGTTGCCTGACGTCGTCGCCCCTGGTGCCGGGGGTGATCGTGCGGTGCATCGGTATCGTGCCGCGCAGCGCGTACACCGGGCGTCCGTTGACCTCCATCAGCAGCGAGCCCTCCGCGAGCCTGCCCTGGCTGGGTGGCCTGGTGACGCGCTGCAGCGTGGCGGTCCCGCCGACCACCCCGGCGAGGGTGATCGGCAGCGGCGAGCCGTACTCCAGGGTGCCGCTGACCACGACGGTGCTGACCAGCTTGCGCCGCTCGACCGCGGCCGTGACGAGCGAGGCCTTGGGCGCTGTACGGCGTGCCGCCTCGTCGGCCGGGGACAGCAGCCGCGTGCTCAGCCCCCAGCCCGCCGCCGCGATCAGGAGCACGCCCACCAGGATGAGCAGCAGTTTCCTGCGCGAGGATCCCATCGGTCACTACATGCCGAACTCGGCGTTGGCCTGGCGGTTGATCTCGTTCTCCCGCGGCGTGATGACCGCGTAGAAGTCCTTACCGCACTCCAGGTCGTCCAGGGCCGCCTTGATCTCCTTGGCCAGGTACGGCTTGGCCTCCTCGGGGGTCATCGTGGGCATGTAGATCATGGGGATGTCGTCGTCGCCCTTCGGCGGGGGCGCGACCTTGGGCACGTCGTCCCGCTGGGCGCGGCCGAGCCTGTCCTCCTCTGCCGTGAACTCGGCCGAGCCCCGCTCGGACATCGCCGACGGGGTGGTCTTCCCGGTCGCGTATCCCTTGCCCTTCAGGCAGTCGGCCATCGCCGAGGCCAGCTCGACGAGCTTGGGATCGGAGTCGATGCGGCTGATGGTCAACTCCTTGGCGGCCTTGTTCACCTGAATGAAGTAGTCGTTCGCCGACCGCAGGGTCTTGCCGAGCACCTTCTTGACCGACTCCACGTAGCACGCGTCCAGCGCCTTGCGGTAGGCGGCGAACTGGGGCTTGGAGAGGTCGCTCTGGATCTTCATGTTGGGGTTGATGACCGGATTGTCGGGCTTGACCGCCGGATTCCCGAATTCCTTCGGGTACACCAGCTCCGCGAACACCCCGAATCCGTACTTCCGGCGGTAGTCCCGCATCGACTGGTAGTCGCCGTTGTCGCGCTTGACCTCGTCGGCGGTCTTCTTCTTCTCGGGCGGGACGAAGGCGACGTAGGTGAAGCCCTTCTGCTTCATGCAGTCCGCCTTGGCCGCCTCCAGCAGTTGCCGATTGTCCGTCACCGCTCCCGTGGGTGACGGCTGCGCGCTCTGGGGGGCGCCCGCGCAGCCGGTCAGCATGACGACGGCGGCCACGGCCACAAAGGATCTCTTGGGCATGGCGACGAACATACTCCGTTGAACGAAGTATGGTCAATTCGGATGGCGACGCCAATAAGGCGCGAAGCAGGCCGCCGCGGTCAGCACGCCGAGCAGGCCCCAGTAGGCCAAATGCTGTCTCGTGAGGCCGAGGTCGTAGGCGTCCGCGGCCAGCTCGCCCGACACCGCCGCCAGATAGATCGCGGCCGTGATCGCCCAGCGCGGATCGCGGGCCAGATAGCCGCCCGCCGCGGCCAGGGCCAGTCCCGCGAACTCCAGCGCCATCCGGCTCAGGCTGATCGAGAACAGCGCGTCGTCGGCCATCCACTGCGGCCCCGCCCACGCGGCCAGGGGGACCACCGCCCACCACCACCATGACCGCGCGCGGACCTGGCCCGGCCTGGTGGCCAGCACCAGCAGCCCGACCAGCACGAGCGCGTAGAGCGCGGCGACCACGAGCGGGCCGTCGTGGGAGAACAGCGGCTGACCGGTGAGCAGGCTCGGATAGACGGGGATCAGGGTCAGATCGAGCACCTGCCAGCCGCCGGCGATCGCCACCGCCTTGACGCCGACGGCCAGGGTGAGCGGTAACCCCGCCAGGATCCAGCCACGCTGGACGGCCAGCAGCGCGAGCGCCGACATCGTGACCCACCAGGGGATGGTCCCCAGGTAGGGCAGCATGACGGCCAGGTTGGCGGCGGCCAGCGCGGTGACGCCCAGATGCAGGCCGCCGATCCACGGGCTGCCCGTCGCCTGGTGGATGACGCGGGAGCGGAGGCCGCCCGTGACGAGCCCCAGCGCCTCCCTGCCCTCGGGGACCCTCCTGTCCGGCTCCGCCGACTCCAGGAGCACGTCGAGGAGCTCGTCGCCGTGCGCGCGGCGGTAGGTCCGCGGATAGGCCAGCAGGAGGCGCCGGTAGCGCCGCTCGAGTGCGGTCACGCAGAGGCCTCGGCCGTCCGCAGGACCAGGGCCGCCGCCTCCCGCATGCGCCTGGCCTCGGCCGTCACCAGGGCCTGGCCCTCGTCGGTGATCCGGAAGTAGCGACGGGCGCGGCCGTTGACGGTCTCCTCGCGGTCCACGGTGATCACGCCGCGCTCGTGCAGGCGCTCCAGGATGCCGTAGAGGGTGCCGACCGAGGGCCGGACGCGGCCCCCGGAGAGCTCCTGGATCGACTTGCTGATCGCGTGTCCGTGCAGCGGACCGCCGAGCAGGGCGGTGAGCACGAAGTACATCGGCTCGCTGACTTCAGATGTTCCCCTGGGCATGGGGAAACGCTATTCCGTTCAACGGAGCATCCGCAACGAGCTAGGTCAGCGGCGCGGGCTTCTTCGGCTGGAAGAGCCAGGCGTCGAAGAGGGCGCCGAGATCCTTGCCCGACATCTTCTCGGCCAGCGCGATGAACTCGGCGGTCGTGCCGTTGCCGTAGCGGTGCTGGGACGTCCACTCCTTCAGCAGCTTGAAGAAGGTCTCGTCGCCGATCGTCTTGCGCAGCGCGTGCAGCGTCATCCCGCCGCGCGTGTAGACCGACTCGTTGAACAGGTCACGAGGCTGGGCGCGGCCGGGCGGGTACTTCCACATCGCGTTGCTCGAGGGCCGCTCGTAGAAGCTCTTGAAGATGGCGTCGGCGGTGTTGGTGCCCTTGTGCTCGGACCACAGCCACTCGGCGTAGGTGGCGAAGCCCTCGTTGAGCCAGAGCTCCTTCCACCGCTCGATGCTCACGCTGTCGCCGAACCACTGGTGCGCCAGCTCGTGCGCCATGATCGTCTCGTCCGGGGCGAACCCGCCGTAGATGGGCTTGGTCTGGTTCTCCAGGGCGTATCCGGCGGCGAAGTCGTCGACGATGCCGCCGGTGGAGGAGAACGGGTAAGGGCCGAAGACCTTGCTCCAGTAGTCGGTCACCGCGCCGGAGACCGTGTAGAGCTTGGACAGCGAGCTCTTGAACCTCGGGTCCACTGCCGCGACGATCGGGATGCCGCCCGGCGTCCTGCCCTGGCGCATGGAGAACTTGCCCATCGTGGCGGTGGCCAGGTAGGTCACCATCGGGTGCTTCTCGCGCCAGTAGAACGTGGTCTTGTCGCCCTCGGTGCCGGCCGGCCTGGTCATCTCGCCGTTGGCCAGCGCGGTCACGCCCTTCGGCACCGTGATCTCGAAGTCGAAGGTGGCCTTGTCGGCCGGGTGGTCGTTGGCGGGGAACCAGGTCTTGGCGCCGTCGGGCTGGCAGGCGACGAACGCGCCGTCGGCGGTCGGGACGAAGCCGAACGTGCCCAGGTTCTTCGGGTCCTTGATGGGCTTGGGCACCCCGGAGTAGGAGACCCGGACGGTGAAGCGGGCGCCGTCGGCCAGCGGAGTGCTGGGCACGACCGTCAGCTCGGAACCGCTGCGGGAGTAGGTGGCCTGGTTGCCGTCGACCAGGATGTCGCCGACCTCGAGGCCGGACAGGTCCAGGTTGAACGTGTCGAGGCGCTGGGTGGCGGTGGCCTGGATGGTGGCCACGCCGGTCAGCTGCTTGCTCGCCGGCTCGTACTCGATCTTGAGGCCGTAGTGGGCGACGTCGTAGCCGCCGTTGCCGTCTTTGGGGAAGTCCTTGTCGCCGATCCCCGGTGCCCCTGCGTCCTTGTGGCGCGGCGCCCCCACCGACGCCCCGCCCGACGCCCCTCCCGAGACTGTCGCCCCGGTGGACGGAGAGCAGGCGAGCACGCTTACTAGCGCGACCGCCAAGGTGGCCGCGTGCCGGTTCGACCCCACCGATTCCCCCTTTTGGTACGTGGCCAGCAGCCTACGCCAGGGGATTACGGGGTTTCACGCATCTACTACCAAAGTCTTGGCAGCCTTGTCGTGCAGCGCCTGCTTGCGCGGGTCGAACAGGATCCAGCCGTAGTTGAGCAGCTCGCCGATGCAGCAGATCCAGCCCAGCAGGACGCGGACGAACTCCCGCAGCGCGATCTGGCCGACGCCGGCCCTGGCGCCGCTCTCCTGCACGACCCGCATGCCGAACAGCTTCTTGCCGAGCGTCTGCCCGTTCCAGAACGCCTCGAGCAGCCAGAAGTAGAGGAAACCGATGATCGAGGTGATCAGCACGTGCTGCACGGGGATGCGGTCCCACACGCCTCGCGTCGAGTCCCACACCACCTTCCAGCCCGTGCCGAAGGGCGCGGAGACGATGCTCACGATGATGGCGTCGAGAATGCCGGCGAACAGTCGCCGCCAGCGGCCCGCCAGCTGCTTCGATGGTGGTGGTGATCCCATGAAGAGCTGATCACCACCACCATGTCATGACAAACTAAAGGTTGCCCCTGCGTTCCTGCTCACGCTCGATGGCCTCGAACAGCGCCTTGAAGTTGCCCTTGCCGAAGCCGAGCGAGCCGTGCCGCTCGATGAGCTCGAAGAACACGGTCGGCCTGTCCTGCACCGGCTTGGTGAAGATCTGCAGCAGGTAGCCGTCCTCGTCGCGGTCGACGAGGATCTTGCGCTTCTTCAGCTCCTCGATCGGCGCCCGCACCTTGCCGATCCGCGCCCGCAGCTCGGGGTCGTCGTAATAGGAGTCGGGCGTGTCGAGGAACTGCACGCCGGCCGCGCGCATGTGGTCGACCGTGGTCAGGATGTCGTTGGTGGCCAGCGCGATGTGCTGCACGCCCGGCCCGCCGTAGAACTCCAGGTACTCGTCGATCTGCGACTTCTTCTTGCTGATGGCCGGCTCGTTCAGCGGGAACTTGACCTTGCGGGTGCCGTCGGCCACCACCTTCGACATCAGCGCCGAGTACTCGGTGGCGATGTCGTCGCCGACGAACTCCGCCATGTTGGTGAAGCCCATCACGTGCTGGTAGAAGGCCACCCACTCGTCCATCTTGCCGAGCTCGACGTTGCCCACGCAGTGGTCGACGGCCTGGAAGTAGCGCTTGGCCGGTGGCTCGACCATCGGCTTGGCCGGCACGTACCCAGGCAGGTGGGCGCCGCTGTAGTTGGAGCGGTCGACCAGCGTGTGACGGGTCTCGCCGTAGGTGGCGATCGCCGCCAGCACCACCTTGCCGTGCTCGTCCTCCAGCGTGTACGGCTTGGCCAGTCCGGTGGCCCCCTGGGCGACCGCGTGCTCGTAGGCCGCCTCCACGTCCGGCACCTCGATGGCCAGGTCGATCACCCCGTCGCCGTGCTCGGCCACGTGCCTGGCCAGCTCGCCTCCCGGCCTGAGCGCCCCCCTGAACTCGAACGTGGCGCTGCCGGACTTGAGCACATAGGCCACTTCGTCCCTGCTGCCGTTCTCGGGACCGCGGTAGGCGACCAGCCTCATGCCGAACGCGGTCGAGTAGTAGTGGGCGGTCTGCTTGGCGTTCCCCACCGCGAAGACCACGGCGTCCATACCGTTCACCGGAAATACGTCGCTCATGGGGCTAACTCTCGATTTTGGTGGACGAGCTGCGCAAGGGTTACTTAAATCAGTGGACACTATGTCCATGACTGTCGATGAACTCGATGCCAAACTGCTCAGTCTGCTCACCTCCGAGCCGCGCCTGGGGGTGCTCGAGTGCTCGCGCCGCCTGGGCGTGGCCCGCGGCACGGTCCAGGCCAGGCTCGACCGCATGATCGCGCGCGGGGTGATCACCGGATTCGGGCCGGACGTGTCACCCGCCGCGCTGGGCTACGGCGTCACCGCGTTCGTCACGATGGAGATCAGGCAGGTCGCCGGGCACGATCCGGTGCTGCATGGGCTGGCCAGGATCCCCGAGGTTCTGGAGGTGCACACGATCACCGGCGGCAGCGACCTGCTGTGCCGGGTGGTGGCCCGCTCGAACCCCGATCTGCAGCGGGTCATCGACCGGATCGTCGCGGTTCAGGGGGTGTTGCGGACCTCCTCCATCATCGCTCTCGACAATCCGGTCCCATACCGAGTGTTGCCGTTGGTGGCGGATGTCCCGCGCCATCGCGCGGGCCGGCCGTAGTATCGCCGGAGGGAAGAGCACCGTTATCGATCGTTTACCCTGAACATTCGCCCAGGTGGTCGGGGTCGAGATCGGGGGTTGCGGGTGCGGAGCGGTGGGGAGAAGGGCATGCGGAAGCGGCGGATCCTCCGCTATCTGTTGATCACTGTAGGTGTCGGAATCCTCGCGCTGGTCGGCCTTTTCGCCGTCGCGTGGGCCATGACGCCGATCCCCGACAGCACGCAGAAGCAGGCCACCGCGCAGGGCTCCGTGATCTACTACCGCGACGGCAAGACGGTCCTGGCCCGCCAGGGCGTCGACCGGCGCAACGTCAAGCTCGCCGACGTGCCCAAGCACGTGAGCGACGCGGTGATAGCCGCCGAGAACCGCTCCTTCTATGACGACAGCGGCGTGTCGCTGAAGGGCACTGCGCGCGCCGTGTGGTCCACGGTCACCGGCCAGCAGCTGCAGGGCGGCTCCACGATCACCCAGCAACTGGTGCGCAACTACTACAGCGGCCTGAGCCAGGAACGCTCCGTGACCAGGAAGTTCAAGGAGATCCTGATCTCGATCAAGGTCGACCAGTCCAAGCCCAAGGACTGGGTGCTGGAGCAGTACCTCAACACGATCTACTTCGGCCGCGGCGCCAACGGCGTCCAGGCCGCCGCCCAGGCCTACTTCGGCAAGGACGTCGGCAAGCTCAGCATCTCCGAAGGCGCCTACCTGGCCGCGGTGATCCAGCAGCCCAGCCGCTTCGCCGCCCCGCAGGGCGCCGACCTGGAGGCCGTCAGGACCCGCTGGCAGTCGGTCATCCAGGCGATGGGCCAGACCGGCGCGCTCACCACGCAGCAGGTGGCCGAGCAGCAGTTCCCCACACTGAAGCCGCCGCGCAAGCCCTTCGAGCTCAAGGGCCAGCAGCAGTACATGCTCGACCAGGTCACCAAGGAGCTCAACCAGCGCGGCTACACCGACGAGGACATCAGCAGCGGCGGCCTGCGCGTCGTGACGACGTTCGACAAGAAGCTGATGGACGCCGCCGAGCGGGCGGTCAAGGACGTCCTGCCCGACCGGGTGCCCAAGAAGATCCGCACCGGTCTGGCCGCCGTCGACCCGTCCACCGGCGAGGTCGTCGCCTTCTACGGCGGCAACCCCGACCGTTCCAAGTACGACAACGCCTTCTCCTCCACCGCGCAGGCCGGCTCGACGTTCAAGGCGTACACGCTGGCCGCCGCGCTGGACCACGGCTTCGACCTGTCGACCAGGGTCGACGGCAACTCGCCGATGCACGTCGCCTCCGACCCGACCCACCCGATCAACAACGACAGCAACCGCTCCTACGGCCGCATCGACCTGGTGCGCGCCACGCAGAACTCGGTCAACACCGCCTTCGTCAACCTCGGCCAGCAGGTCGGGCTCGACAAGGTGGCCGCCACCGCCGAGGCCGCCGGGATCCCCAAGGCGCAGATCGCGCCGCACCAGAACGCGGCCTCCTTCCCGCTGGGCGTGGCCTCGGTGAGCGCGGTGCAGAACGCCTCGGGCTTCTCCTCCTTCGCCAACCAGGGCGTCCACATGGAGGCCCACGTGGTCAAGTCGGTCACCGACGGCGAGGGCGCCAAGAGCGTGGTCAAGCCGCGGTCCACCCGGGTGATCAGCGAGCAGGCCGCCGCCGACGCCACCTTCGCGCTGCAGCAGGTCGTCAAGTACGGCACCGGCACCGCCGCCAGGCTCTACGACCGGCCTGTCGCCGGCAAGACCGGCACGACCGACAACAACGTCAGCGTCTGGTTCAACGGCTTCACCCCGCAACTGGCCGTGGCCGTCGACATGTTCCGCGACGACCACAAACCGGTCACCATCCCCGGGTACGGCGTGCAGTTCGGCGGCCAGCTGCCGGCGCAGGTTTGGCGGGCGTTCATGACCGAGGCGATGAACGGCAAGCCCGTCGTCGACTTCCCCGAGCCCTCGAACTACGGCTTGGGCTACAACGACTACAACAGCAACCCCGACCCCAGCACCCAGGACCCCAACCAGCAGGACAAGCGCTACACCGACCCGAACGCGGGCACCCCGTTCACCGAGCAGAGCCCGCCGGCGATCAACGACCCGAACAGCACCCGCGGGCCGAACGACAACACGGGCCCGCCGGAGCAGAACGGCCCGCCGACCGACGGACCGACGGGCGGCCCAGACGGCAACGCGCCGCCCACGATCCAGGCCTCACCCGGCGGCTAGCTCGGCCCGCAGCTCCTCGGGGGTGGTGACCGGCAGCCGGCAGGCGAAGTTCCTGCACACGTAGGCCGCCGGGGTGCCGTCCACGAGCCCGCGCCCCTCCAACAGCGGCACGCGAGACTGCTCGCCCGTCCCGAGCGCCACCACGAGCCCGGGGACGTCGGCCAGCAGCGCCTGCCGGTGCAGCTCTCGCGTGCGCGGGTCGTCGTGCGGTCCCACGATCGCCACCTCGACGGGTCCGGACAGCGCCGCCTGGGCCACGGCCAGCCCCCAGCCGGCGAACCTGGCGTGCCCCCTGGCCAGCACCGACACGGTGCCCAGCGCCGCGTACGCCGCCTCCCTGTGCCTTGTGGAGCCGGTCAGCGCCGCGTACGACAGCAGCGCGCCGGCCGCCGCGAACTGCCCCGACGGCGTGGCGTTGTCGGTGGGGTCCTGCGGCCGCTGGAACAGCTGCTCGGCGTCGTCCGCGGTGTCGTAGAAGCCGCCGGTGCCGTCGGTGAACCGCTCGAGCACGTCCGCCAGCAGCCGCTCGGCCAGCAGGAACCAGCGCTCGTCGCCGGTCACGCCGTACAGCGAGAGCAGGCCCTCGGCCAGGTCGGCGTGGTCCTCCAGCACCCCGGCGTTCGAGCCCGCCCGGCCGTCGCGGGAGGTGCGCAGCAGCCGCCCGTCCGCGATATGGACCCGCTCCAGGAGCATGGCCGCCGCCGTGGCGGCCTCCACCAGGTCGGGCCGGTCGAACACCACCCCGGTCTCGGCCAGCGCGGCGATGGCCAGGCCGTTCCACGCGGCGACCACCTTGTCGTCGCGGCCCGGCCGTACGCGCTGCTCGCGCGCGGCCAGCAGGCGCTCGCGGACGCTCTCGTAGCGTTCGACGTCCTGCGGGTCGGCCAGGAGCTGCAGCACCGAGGTCCCGTGCTCGAAGGTGCCCGTCACCTCGAACAGCTCGGCGGCCCAGGGGCCGTCCTCCGGTCCCAGGACCTCGGTCAGCTGCTCCGGCGTCCAGACGTAGAAGCGGCCCTCCTCGCCCTCGCTGTCGGCGTCCAGCGCAGAGGCGAAGCCGCCTTCAGGGGTGCGCATCTCGCGCAGCAGCCAGTCGGCGGTCTCCAGGGCGATCCTGCGCGCCAGGTCCGATCCGCTCGCCTTCCACCAGTGCGTGTAGACGCGCAGCAGCAGCGCGTTGTCGTAGAGCATCTTCTCGAAGTGCGGCACCACCCATCCGGCGTCCACGCTGTAGCGGGCGAAGCCGCCGCCGAGCTGGTCGTACAGGCCGCCCCGCGCCATCGCCGCCAGCGTCGCACCGCTCATGGCACGCTCGCTGTGTTCCATGGTCGCGCCCGCTTCGGCCTCCGTTGGCTCGTTCCTCGCTCTCTCCGGCCGAGCTCCTGCGCTCCGGTATCTCAGCAAGAACTCCAGCACCATCGACGGCGGGAACTTGGGAGCGCCGCCGAAGCCGCCCCGCCGCGCGTCGAAGCTCTCGCGCAGATTGCGTACGGCCAGCGCCGCGGTCTCCGCGGTGGGCAGCGGCCCGGACGGGAGCGCGGTGTTCTGGTTGAGCGCCTGCACGACCTTGGAGCCCTGGGCGAGCACGGTGTCCCTGTCGCTCGTCCAGGCCTGGTGGACGCCGAGCAGCAGCCGCTGGAAGGTGTCGCGCGGGAAGTAGGTGCCGCAGTAGAACGGGTGGCCGTCGGGCGTGGCGAACACCGTCATCGGCCAGCCGCCGCTCTGCGTCATCGCCTGGGTGGCGTTCATGTAGACGGCGTCGACGTCCGGCCGCTCCTCCCTGTCGACCTTGACGTTGACGAAGCGCTCGTTCATCAGCGTCGCGGTCGCGGGATCCTCGAAGCTCTCGTGCGCCATGACGTGGCACCAGTGGCAGGCCGAGTAGCCCACGCTGATCAGCAGCGGGACGTCGCGCCTGCGAGCCTCGGCGAACGCCTCCTCACCCCACGGGTGCCAGTCGACCGGGTTGGTCGCGTGCTGCAGCAGGTACGGGCTGGTGGCGTCCTTCAAGCGGTTCATCAAATCACCCTAGACGGCGTAGGTTACAGAGCGTGGACCTGGACTTCGTGTGCACGCACGCAGGGCGGCCCGCTACGGCCCTGACGCGCAGGGACGTGGCGCGGGCGCTGCTGGCCGTGCCCTCGGGGGTGGCCCTGGTGGCCATGCCCGACCTGCGGCGGGCGCTGGTCGCCGCGGGCAATCCGCTGTCCCTGGTGTTCTGGGATTCGGCCAGGGCCACTCTCAGCTCGATCGAGGCGGGTGTGGCCACGGTCGGTGATGTGCAGCGCTGGGTCGAGTCGACCGGCAGCGAGCCGATTCTGATGACGCCAAGCTACTTCATCTGGCCAGAGGAGGACGAGCGCGGGCCCGTCGCCGAGGAGATGTTCGCGCTGCTCGTGGCCTATCTGGAGGAGCGGATCGAGACGGGCCTCATCGACCCGGACGCGCTGGCCCAGGGCGACCCGCAGGCCAGGCGGGCCTACGAGGAGCTGCAAGAGACCTGGCTGAGCACCGCGCTGCCCGACGGCCGGGTTCCCGGCTTCGCCGTCAGCGACGAGCAGGACGAGGAGCTGTTCGCCGCCTGGGACGAGGAGGAGGCCTACGCGCTGGCCGAGCTGCGGCGCATACTCGGCGAGCTGCCCAAGCAGCCCGAGCTGCCCGTCGCCGAGCTGGACCGGGCCGCGACCCGGCTGCGCGAATTGCTCGTGCTGCCCGGCTACCCGGCCAACGTGCTGCGGGCCTGCGCGGGCTTCGCCGACCGGCCCGTGCCCGACGACGACCAGGAGTTGTGGCTGTCGGTGGCGGCCGGCATCGCCGGTCCCGTGTCCGACCTGTCGGAGGACGGCGACACGCTGGAGATCTTCACCGATCTGGAGAGCGAGCTCAGCCACGAGGACACCGTGCTGGCCAACCTGTGCGCGATCCAGCACGCTGACTGGCTGGCAGCGGTGGCCGCCCTGGTCAGGCTCGGTCCTGGCGTGCTGGCCTCGCCCGAGCGCATCGCCCGGCTCATCGCCGAGTCGGAGGACATCGACTTCGACGTCGACATGGACGACGAGCTGGACGACCTGGAGAGCACCGAGAGCATGTTCGCCTCGGTGGTGACCCTGTGGGGTTATCTGGGCATCGTCGACGCCGACGACGTGCTCACGCCGCTGGGCTGGTGGGGGCTGCCCAAAGCGCTGGAGCGCGCCTGGTCACCCGCTGACTGAGTCGTCGACCAGCCCGGAAAACTCGGGGTGGCGCTCGATGTACTCCTTGACGTACGGGCACAGCGGCACCACTCGCAGGCCCGTGTCGCGGCTGGTCTCCAGCGCGGTCTTGACGAGCCGGCTGGCCATGCCCTTGCCCTCGTAGTCGGGCAGCACCTCGGTGTGGGTGAAAACGATCTTCGTGGGCAGCAGCCGGTAGTCGGCGAACCCGGCGACCTTGCCGTCCACGTGGACCTCGAAACGGCTCTCACCCGAGTTGTCGACCACTTCTACGGACATCTATTCGGCCTTCTTGTCGTCGATGTCGGCCTCGTGCGGAACCTTGATCTTACCCATCTGCTTGTTCATGGACTTGATCAGGAACCACAGGGCGATGCCGATCACAGCGACGACGGTGAAGCCGAGCAGTCCCGGACTCACATCACCAGCAGCTAGAACGCTCACCCCATCAGTGTATGGTTCGCTGCGTCGGTCGATGCACCGGCTGTTTTGCTGTGCTTTTGTACGGCCCAGCCGCCGCCACAGGCCGCCCGCCGCACTCCGGCTCAGGACCCGCGACCGGCGCTTCCGGCGAGTCGGTGACACTTCCTCGCCGTCACGGCGCACCCAACCCGCCTGGAGCGGACAAGGCGTGACCCCCCAGGCCGGTCTCGGGCGCCGTACGGGAGGGTTAATTGCAGGCAGGAGTGACGTCGTCGGCGTGGATCCCGGCAAAAAGATCATCTTCCGGCAGGGAGGTGTCGACGAGCGTGCGGGCCAGGTGGTAGTCCTCGGTGGGCCAGATCTCCTGCTGGACCTCGCGCGGGCAGGAGAAGAACCAGCCGTCGGGGTCGATCTGCGTGGCGTGCGCCAGCAGCGCCCTGTCGCGGATCTCGAAGTACTCGGCGCACGGCACCTTGGTGGTGACCGGCCACTTCTGCGGGCGGTCCTCCCAGCGGGAGATCCAGTCGGCGTACGGCGAGCCCATGCCGCGCGCCGTCATCGCCTCGTGCAGCGCCTCGAAGCGCGCCCGGTGGAAGCCCATCTGGTAGTAGAGCTTGAGCGGCTGCCAGGGCTCGCCCGTGCCGGGGTAGCGGTCGGGGTCGCCGGCGGCCTCGAACGCCTCGATCGAGACGCGGTTGGTCATGATGTGGTCGGGGTGCGGGTAGCCGCCGTCGTCGTCATAGGTGATGATCACGTGCGGGCGGAACTCGCGCACGGCCGCCACCAGGGGAGCCGAGGCGTCCTCCAGCTTCTGCAACGCGAAGCAGCCCTCAGGCAGCTCCTCGTCCTCGCTCTCCGGCAGGCCGGAGTCGACGAAACCGAGGAAACGCTGCTGCACGCCCAGGATCTCGCGTGCCTTGTCCATCTCGGCCTTGCGGATCTCGGCGATGTTGGCCACGACCTCGGGCCTGTCCATCTTCGGGTTCAAGACGGAGCCGCGTTCGCCACCCGTCAGCGTGCACACCAGCACGTCGACGCCTTCGCGCACGTAGCGCGCCATGGTGGCGGCACCCTTGCTCGACTCGTCGTCGGGGTGGGCGTGGACGGCCATCAGCCTCAGCGGTGCACTCACGGGCTCGATGTCTCCTCAGTCGGACCTATCACTTAGTTTTAGCTCGCGCGCGAGGGCCCAGTTCGTGAGCGGGGCCCGCACGAGCGACAATTGTCTCGGATAACGCCGAGGAAGTGCAGGGAGATTCCGCCATGGCCACGAGAGATGTCGGGAACGGGCCCGTTCTCGGCACCCCCGACGACTTCCCCGACCGTCCACGGCGCAGTGGGCGGCTCGTGGTGCACCTGGTGATCGGTGTGCTCGTCGCCATCGTGGCGGGCGGCTGGGGCTACGTGATGTGGTCGATGACGGGCAGCAGTACCGGGGTGAGCAACCAGATCATTTCCTTCGATGTGAATCGGGCCGATCAGGTTGAGATCACCTTTGAGGTGGACAAGCCGGAGGAGCGTACGGCGGTGTGCCGGATCCGGGCGACGGACGTCGACCACGCGGAAGTGGGCACCAAGGAAGTAAGAATTCCGCCAGGTGAGGGTACTAAGACGCTCAAGGAACGCCTCGACACGAGTGCCCAGGCGACTTCCGTCCACATCCAGTACTGCAATCTCGTATAGTGAGACATTTGGGGAAGCGTTCGACCGGTTAACTTGTTAGCCTTTCGCAATTCGACAGGACGTGACCCCAAGTGATCCCAGGGCCCCCTAGGCAAGCAAGGAGAACCCGTGGCCGACTCTCGCGATGAGAACGTCACCTGGCTGACGCAGGAGGCGTACGACCGCCTGAAGGCGGAGTACGAGTATCTCTCCGGCCCAGGGCGCGTCGACATCGCCAAGAAGATCGAGGCCGCCCGTGAGGAGGGCGACCTCAAAGAGAACGGCGGCTACCACGCGGCCAAGGACGAGCAGGGCAAGATGGAGGCCCGGATCTTCCACCTCCGGCAGATCCTCGACAACGCCCAGGTGGGGGAGGCTCCGAAGACCGAGGGCGTCGTCGGTCCGGGGATGACCGTGACCATCCGGTTCGTCGGTGATGACGACGAGGTGACCTTCCTGCTCGCCTCGCGTGAGGAGAGCGGCGCCCCGATCGACGTGTACTCGCCCAAGTCCCCGCTGGGCGCGGCGATCAACGGCAAGAAGATCGGCGAGAAGGCGACCTACTCCATGCCGAACGGCCGTCAGAACACCGTCGAGATTCTCGAGGCAGTGCCCTATATCGGCAACTGATCTTCGTAAGAACGACCCGCCGGGCCCTGGAGGGTCCGGCGGCTCTTTCGCGATCTCCCAGGATCTGGCCTTCCTAGTGAAGTCGAGGAAGCGGCGCGACCCGCGACGGCTGGTGCCGTTCATCGTGATCACGCTGGTCGTGGTGCTCACCACGGACCTGTTACTCCTGCTGCAACCCGAGATCCCGCAGGTGTCCCGCCCCTTACACCCCCGGCCCGCTCCGACGCAGAGCCTGGTGGCCGAGAGCAAACACAACGAGCCGGTGTCACCGCTCGGGCAGTTGCACAAGCCCAATCTGTTCGTGGTCACCCGCAAGCCGTTCACCACGCCGCTGCTGCGCAAGGTGGCCAAGCTGCGCGGCGTGCGGGCGCTGGAGCTCGCCGACGCAGCCTCGATCATGCTGGACCGTAAGCGGGTGCAGACCCTGGCCGTCAATCCCTCGAGCTTTCGCGCCTACACCCCGCGGGTGACCGCCGCCTCGGACGCGCTGTGGGCCAACGTGGCCGCCGGCGACGTGGCCGTGTCGTTCGTGCTGGGCAATGATGGCGGGCTGGCCCTGCACAGCCGGGTCTCGGCGCCCGTCGGGCAGTTGCGCATCGGCGCCTACGCCACGACCGGGTTCGGCGCCATCGACGCCGTGGTGTCCAAGCAGACCGGGCGCACCCTGGGCCTGCCGCGCGACAACGCGCTCATCATCAGCGCCCCCGACGCCGACTCCCTGCGGCTGCGCAACGCGCTGCGCAAGGTGCTGCCGAAGGGCTCCCAGGTCGCGCTGGTCAACCCGGTTCTCCCCGCGCCGCAGACCAGGACGCAGAACTGGCCGACCGGCACGCTGATGTCGGCCGGGCAGCTGACCGCGGCGCTCCAAGCGGCCGTGTCCAAGCTGGGCCGGCCGTACGTGTGGGGCGCCGAGGGCCCCGAGACCTTCGACTGCTCGGGCCTGGTCCAGTGGGCCTACGGTCGAGCCGGGGTCCGCATGCCGCGGGTCACCGACCAGCAGTGGCTGACCGGGCCGCAGGTGCCGCTCTCCCAGGCGCAGCCTGGCGACCTGCTGTTCTGGCGGTGGGACCCCACCAACCCCGACTACATCTCCCACGTGTCGATCTACTGGGGCGACGGCAAGATGCTGCACGCCCCGCACACCGGAGACGTGGTGAAGTTCGCGCCGATCCCGACGCGGGGTCTGGCGGGCGTGGTCCGGGTGAGCCCGGTCGCCGCCGCGCGGGTGCGTTAGTACTTCCCTCCGGGCAAGACCCTCCTATCTGTCCGTTCCCTGTCGCCGGCAACGATGTAATGTTGATTACATGGAAAGCGAAGAAGCAACAGAGCAAGTGCGGGGCTGGTTCACCGGCCGCCTGCCCGAGGGCTGGTTCACCGGGGCGCCGCAGATCATCAGAGACCGCGAGGAGATCGCCGTCATCGGCACGCTGTCCGAGCCCCAGTCCGAGGGGTCGGAGGCCGAGCGTGCTGCCCTGGTCGAGGGCCTGGTCAGGCGGTTCAGGGAGGAGACGCGCGAGCGTCGCGTCGAGATCGCCAAGGAGGCCGAGCGCCGCTTCCGCCAGAAGGTGTCGTGGGGCGTCGAGTGCGGCGGCGAGACAGTGATGTTCACCACGCTGTCGGTGCCCGTGATGACCCGGTTGCGGCAGTCCGAGCGTCAGGTGCTCGACACGCTCGTGGCCGCCGGCGTGGCCAGGAGCCGCAGCGACGCGCTCGCCTGGTGCGTGCGCCTGGTCGGCAAGCACACCGACACGTGGCTCGGCGAACTGCGCGACGCGCTGCAGCACGTGGATCGCGTGCGTTCCGCAGGTCCGGACGTGAATTCATAAACCCGATTGGTGTAAACCACTGAAGAAATTGGTTTAGACCATGGGGACGATTCTTTAAATCGCCGCTCCATGGGTAGGCTCCACCAATCATCAGGCCCACAGCCTGCGACGACAGGTCTATGCCAATTGGCTTTCCGGCGTCGTCGTCGTTAATGATGTTTGGGCCCGCGAAAGAGTGGAGGAGCCACAGCCGTGTCCGTTTCCGTGGAAGTTCCCGCGCCGACGGCCAATGCCGATTTGGTCGCCTGGGTGCGTGAGATCGCCGCCCTGACCCAGCCCGACAGGATCGAGTGGTGCGACGGCTCGGAGGAGGAGTGGACGCGCCTGACGAACCTGCTCGTGGAGCAGGGCACGTTCGCCCGTCTGGCCAAGCGGCCCAACAGCTTCTACGCCAAGTCCGACCCGAGCGACGTCGCCAGGGTAGAGGACCGCACGTACATCTGCTCCGAGCGTGAGCAGGACGCAGGGCCGACGAACAACTGGATCGCTCCAGACGAGATGCGCGCCACCTTCGGCGAGCTGTTCAGCGGCTGCATGCGCGGCCGCACGATGTACGTCGTCCCGTTCTGCATGGGCCCGCTGGGCGGGGATATCTCCCAGCTCGGCGTCGAGATCACCGACTCGCCCTACGTGGTGGTGTCGATGAAGATCATGACGCGCATGGGCGCGAAGGCGCTGGCCGAGATCGAGAAGAGGGGCGAGTTCGTCAAGGCCGTCCACTCCGTCGGCGCGCCGCTGCAGCCGGGGCAGCAGGACGTCGCCTGGCCGTGCAGCGACACCAAGTACATCAGCCACTTCCCCGAGACCCGCGAGATCTGGTCCTACGGCTCGGGCTACGGCGGCAACGCGCTGCTCGGCAAGAAGTGCTACGCCCTGCGCATCGCCAGCGTGATGGCCCGCGACGAGGGCTGGATGGCCGAGCACATGCTCATCCTCAAGCTCACGCCGCCCTCCGGCGAGGTGCGCTACATCGCCGCCGCCTTCCCCAGCGCCTGCGGCAAGACCAACCTGGCCATGCTGCAGCCCACGATCCCCGGCTGGAAGGTCGAGACGGTCGGTGACGACATCGCCTGGATGCGCTTCGGCGCCGACGGGCAGCTGTACGCCATCAACCCGGAGGCCGGCTTCTTCGGCGTCGCCCCCGGCACCGGCGAGGTCACCAACGCCAATGCGATCAAGACGCTGTGGGGCAACAGCATCTTCACCAACGTCGCCCTCACCGACGACGGCGACGTGTGGTGGGAGGGGCTCACCGACACCCCGCCCGCCCACCTGACCGACTGGAAGGGGCGTTCCTGGACGCCCGGATCCGCAGAGCCCGCAGCTCACCCCAACGCCCGCTTCACCACCCCTGCCGGGCAGTGCCCGACCATCGCTCCCGAATGGCAGGACCCCAAGGGCGTGCCCATCTCGGCGATCCTGTTCGGCGGCCGCCGCGCCACCGCGGTGCCGCTGGTCACCGAGTCGCTGAGCTGGCAGCACGGCGTCTTCCTCGGAGCCAACGTCGCCTCCGAGAAGACCGCCGCGGCTGAGGGCAAGGTGGGTGAGCTGCGTTACGACCCGTTCGCCATGCTGCCGTTCTGCGGCTACAACATGGGCGACTACTTCGGCCACTGGCTGGAGATCGGGCGCCGCCAGGGCGCGCGGCTGCCGCGCATCTTCTACGTCAACTGGTTCCGCAAGAACGCCGAAGGCCGCTTCATCTGGCCCGGCTTCGGCGAGAACAGCCGCGTGCTCAAGTGGATCGTCGAGCGGCTCAACGGTACGGCTGCCGCCGTCCAGACGCCCATCGGGCTGCTGCCCGAGTCGCTCGACACCGACGGGCTCGAGCTCGCCGAGGAGGACCTGCACACGCTGCTCAGCGTCGACACCGAGGTGTGGCGCGAGGAGGCGGCGCTGATCCCGGCGCACTTCGAGAAGTTCGGCAGCCACCTGCCCAA
The DNA here is from genome assembly GCF_044457685.1 of Nonomuraea sp. NPDC050536. Taxonomy (NCBI): domain Bacteria; kingdom Bacillati; phylum Actinomycetota; class Actinomycetes; order Streptosporangiales; family Streptosporangiaceae; genus Nonomuraea; species Nonomuraea sp. NPDC050536. The sequence continues at coordinate 258,925 of NZ_JBITHD010000007.1, read as the reverse complement.
GGAGCTGTGGGAGGAGTACAACGCCCTCCAGGACCGGCTCGCCTAGGGAACTCCCGCGGCCCGGCGCGCGTGGTCGACACCGCTGCCGGGCCGCTCGCCGTTTCACGCCTCCCGGAGGAACTGCTGCCTCCGGGAGGCTCGCGGACCCGCCGTACTGAATGATGAAATATCCGGGTGCGGGTCTTGAATATGGCGGAATGGGCAATCGGCGCGCGGGACGAGGCGCTGCACCAGCCGGACAGCGATCGGCTCTGGAATGAGTCGTATTATTTCGACTTCACGACATCAGATGGATCCTTAGCCGGATACATCCGGCTGGGGATTTACCCGAACTGGAACAGGGCCTGGTACTGGGCCTGCCTGGTCGGACGGAATCGCCCGACGGTGCTGCTCGTGGACAACGCGGCGCCGCTGCCGAGTGCGGATCTGGAAATATCCGGCACGGAGTACACGGCGACCATGGGCGTGGAGAAACCACTCGAAACCGCCCGCGTGACCCTGCGCGCCCAGGATCTCGAGCTGGATCTCAGGTGGCAGACGGTGGGCGGGGTCTACGGCTACTCGCTGACGCCCCGCTACGAGATCCCGTGCCTGGTGAGCGGCACGGTCAACGGCAGGCCGTTCGAGGGGCACGGCGAGCGCGACCACAGCTGGGGCATGCGCGACTGGTGGTCGGTCTCCTGGACCTGGAGCAGCGGACGGCTGGGGGACGGCACGTTCGTGCACGGCATGCAGGCCAACGTCGGCCTGCCGCTGCCCTGGCCGGCCTTCACGGTCACGCCGGGAGGGGCGCTCGAGCACGCCGGCGGGTTCGCCATCGCCGGCGACTTCGAGGGCGACCAGCCGGTGGAGGCGCGGCTGGAGTTTCCGCGGATGACCACGATCGTGACGCCGATCGCGTTCGCGCCCGTGACGCTGACCTCGCCCGAGGGCGTGAAGGCCGAGTTCTCGCGCGCCCTGTGCCGCTTCACCGCGCAGGACGGGCGCGGCGGCTACGGCTGGACGGAGTGGCACCAGCCGCCGGGCTGGCGCGAGCACGGCTGGCACCCCTTGCTCTGATACATCTAGACATCCTAGGTTTGCTGGGTGATTGTCGACGCGCACCAGCACTTCTGGGACCTGGAGCAGGGCTCCTACCCGTGGCTGACGCCCGAGGCGGGCATCCTCTACCGCACCTACGCGCCCGAGGACCTGGCGCCCGAGCTCGCGGCCGCGGGTGTGACCGGCACGATCCTGGTACAGGCGGCCAACTCCACCGCCGACACCGACCTGATGCTTGCCCAGGCCGACGCCCACGACTTCGTCCGCGGCGTGGTCGGCTGGGTCCCGCTGACCGATCCGGCGCAGGCCTCGGACGCAATCACGAAATATCGGAAACATCCGAAGTTTGTCGGCGTCCGTCACCTCATCCACGACGAGCCGGATCCCGACTGGGTGGTGCGGCCCGCGGTCCTGGAGTCGCTGGGCCTGCTGGCCGAGGCCGGCCTGCCCTTCGACGTGGTGTCGCTGCTGCCCCGCCACCTGGAGCACGTGGTCACGCTGGCCGAACGCCACCCCACGCTGAAGCTGGTCATCGACCACCTGTCCAAGCCGCGCATCAAGGACGGCGAGCTCGAGCCCTGGGCCACCCTGCTGCGCAGGGCCGCGGCCTGCCCGAACGTCTACGCCAAGGTGTCGGGCCTGGTCACCGAGGCCGACCACGAGCGCTGGACCGTGGCCGACCTGCGGCCCTACGTCGAGCATGCGGTCGAGGTGTTCTGCCCGGAACGGCTGATGTTCGGCAGCGACTGGCCGGTGGCCCTGCAGGCGGCCGACTACCAGACCGTGCTCCGCACGGCCCGCGAACTGCTGGGCGACGCCGACGAGGTCTTCACCAGGACCGCCGCCCGTTTCTACGGGGTTTAGCGGGCTTTGGGGCGGAAATCTCTCCCAGGTGGGGGGACTACGCTGTGTGGATGGCTCTTACCTGACCGTTACGCCGATACCGTGCACCGACAGCGTCGGCATGCCGTACGAGATCACGCTCGAGCTGCGTCGCGACGGCACGCCGTACGGGATTGTCGGGGAGCGGTGCGGCTGGTTCCTGGCGCGGCTGGCACGCGGCGTGGACGAGGCCCGCGAGGGCCGGGGCGAGTCGCGGCTGTGGCCCGACCCCGACGACCGCTTCCCTGACGAGGAGCCTGACAGCGAGCTTTTCTCCTTCCGCTACCGCACGAGATCGGGCGCGATCGGCGGGGGAGAGCTGCGCTGCCAGCTCAGGACGATTCCCGTCTGGGTTCCTGGGCAGGAGAATCTCGGCGAGTGGCGCGTCACGCGCAGAGCCTTCGTGGAAGCGTGGGGCGCTGGCGGGGTCGGCATGCGTGCCGTGCTGACCTCGTCCGAGCTGGCCGCATTCGTCCGTGGCCTGGTCACCGAAGCGGAGGGCTGCCTGGGTGGCAGGAACCTGGCCAGGAATCCCGTTGAGGGGGCAGGCAGGGGCGAAAGGCGGTGATAATGACCTGTTGGGTCATCCGTCTGGGGAGGGACACTCCGTGGGCCTGCGCGATCTGGTCTACCGGCTGTACGAGCACCGGCTGGAGGCCAAGCTGTCCAGGGACAGCGTCCCCCGGCACGTCGGGGTCATCATCGACGGCAACCGCCGGTGGGCTCGGGCCATGGGCATGCGAGACGTCGCGAGCGGCCACCGTAAGGGGGCCGACAAGATCTCCGAGCTGCTCGGCTGGTGTCGCGAGACGGGGGTGGAGGTCGTCACCGTCTGGATGCTGTCAAGTGACAACCTCAACCGGCCCAAGGACGAGCTGGAGCCGCTGCTGCGCATCATCGAGGACGTGACGCAGGAGCTGGTGGAGGAGGGGTGGCGGATCAGCCCCGTCGGCGCGCTTGACCTCCTGCCCGACAGGACGGCGAATGTCCTGAAAAATGCAAAAGAAGTGACATCACACCGTCCCGGCCTGATTGTGAACGTTGCAGTTGGGTATGGAGGAAGACGTGAGATTGCCGATGCGGTGCGCTCACTCCTCCAGGAGCACGCCAGCAAGGGGGCGAGCATCGAGGACCTCGTGGAGGTTCTGGATGTGGAGCACATCGCGGAGCATCTCTACACTCGCGGCCAGCCAGACCCCGACCTGCTCATCCGCACCAGCGGTGAGCAGCGGCTTTCCGGCTTCATGCTCTGGCAGAGCGCTCATTCCGAGTTCTACTTCCACGAGGCATACTGGCCGGATTTCCGCAGGGTCGACTTCTTGCGGGCACTGCGCGACTACGCCGCGAGACACCGGCGTTACGGCTCCTGATTGTGGGTATTCAGGACGTAGCGTTGGAAGCGACCGGTCACAGGCCGGACGCTTCGGAGAGGGCCCGCCTTTGCACACTCACCTGCCGAGGAGGGCCGGATCCGGCCTCCTCGTAGGCACGGGCCCGGTCCGATTCCCACCTCGTCTGCAGGGCGCCGATCCCCATGGGCGCCCGGGGGAGAACGTGTGGCAGTGTCCTCGAGCAACCCGACCAGCCCCGCCAAGCGCACCTATGTGCTGGACACCTCGGTTCTGCTAGCCGACCCGGCGGCGATGACCAGGTTCGCCGAGCACGAGGTCGTGCTCCCGATCGTGGTGATCACGGAGTTGGAGGGTAAGCGGCACCATCCTGAACTCGGTTACTTCGCCCGCAAGGCCTTGCGCTACTTGGACGACCTGCGGGTCCAGTACGGCCGGCTGGACGAGCCGATGCCGACGGGGGATGGCACGATCAGGGTCGAGCTCAACCACAGCGACCCGTCCATCTTGCCCGCCGGATTCCGTTTGGGCGACAACGACACCCGCATCCTGACCGTGGCCCGTTCGCTGGCCGCCGAGGGTTGCGACGTGGTGCTGGTGTCCAAGGACCTGCCCATGCGGGTCAAGGCGGCCTCGATCGGCCTGTCGGCCGAGGAGTACCGTGCCGAGCTGGTGGTCGAGTCGGGCTGGACGGGCATGTCCGAGGTCCAGGTCACCACCGACGACGTGGAGACGCTCTTCGAGCACGGCACCGCCGACCTGGACGAGGCCAGGGACCTGCCGGCGCACACCGGCCTGCGGCTGCTGTCCAACAAGGGCTCCGCGCTGGGCAGGGTGCTGCCGGACAAGTCGGTGAAGCTGGTGCGCGGCGACCGCGAGGTGTTCGGCCTGCACGGCCGCTCCGCCGAGCAGCGCATCGCGCTCGAGCTGCTGATGGACCCGGAGATCGGCATCGTGTCGCTGGGCGGCAGGGCCGGCACCGGCAAGTCCGCGCTGGCTCTGTGCGCTGGCCTGGAGGCCGTCCTGGAGCGCCGCCAGCACCGCAAGGTGATCGTCTTCCGCCCGCTGTACGCGGTCGGCGGGCAGGAGCTCGGCTACCTGCCCGGCTCCGAGGGCGAGAAGATGGGCCCGTGGGCGCAGGCCGTCTACGACACGCTCGGCGCCGTCACCTCGCCCGAGGTGATCGAGGAGGTGCTGGAACGCGGCATGCTGGAGGTCCTCCCGCTCACCCACATCCGCGGCCGGTCGCTGCACGACGCGTTCGTGGTCGTGGACGAGGCGCAGTCGCTGGAGCGCGGCGTCCTGCTCACGGTGCTGAGCCGGATCGGCGCCAACTCCCGCGTGGTGCTCACCCACGACATCGCTCAGCGCGACAACCTGCGGGTCGGGCGGCACGACGGCGTGGTCGCGGTGGTGGAGAAGCTCAAGGGCCACCCGCTGTTCGCGCACGTGACGCTGACCCGGTCGGAGCGCTCGCCGATCGCGGCGCTGGTGACCGAAATGCTGGAGGACATCAACCTGTAGCGGGCTTGAGGTCCGCGCACGTGAACCGCCCTTCCGACCTGGAGGGGCGGTTTTCGTACTGGTGGATGACACGCACCTGCTCGAAGGCGGCGTCCTGCTGCGCCGTACAGACGATCTGCGCCTTGGCCAGGCGGGTCAGACTGCCGTCGCCCTTGACGTAGACCGTCAGCGTCGAGGTCCTGGGCAGCTGGATCTCGTCGCGCTGGATGGGGTTCAGCGAGTCCTCGATGCCTTCCAGGGTGAAGCCGCGCAGCGCGGTGTCGAGGTCGCCCAGCGAGGCGGTGGAGGCGTCGAACAGCGCGGTGAGCAGGCTGCCGACCGTGTCGGAGTCGACGTCGGCCGGCTGCAGGATGAGCTTGCCGTCCTTGAGCAGGAAGATCGTCTTGGTGGGCGGCGGGATCTCGATCGTGGGCGGCCTGCCGCGATCCGTCACGTCTGTGGGCGTGATGCCGCATCCCGCCACCAGGAGCAGCAGTACGGCAGCCAGCATCCGTCGGGCGTTCATTGGTGCGGAAGCCAGACCGTGAAGAGCGTCCCGGGATCCTGCGGGCGCACCGAGATGGTGCCGCCGTGCAGGTGCACGTTGGCCCGCACGATGGACAGCCCGAGCCCGCTGCCCTGGCTGCGGCCGCGCGCGCCCGCCTTGAAGAAGCGGTCGAACACGTGCGGCAGCGCCTCGGGCGGGATCCCCTGCCCGTGGTCGCGCACCTTCACCTCCAGCCCGTTCTCGGTACCTCTGGCGCCGATCAGGACAGGGGGCAGCCCGTGCTTGAGCGCGTTGCCCACCAGGTTGGCCACGATCACGTCGAACCGCCTCGGGTCGAGGTTGACGGTCAGGCTCTGCGAGGCGTTGACCCGCACCCCGTCGTTCCAGCCGCGCATCTCCAGGCAGTCCTGGATGGCGTCGGCCACGTTGACGGGCTCCACGTTGAGCGTGGCCGTGCCGGCGTCGAAGCGGCTGACCTCGATGAGGTGCTCGACCAGCTCGCGCAGCCGCGCCACCTCGTTGAGCATCAGCCTGACCGCCTCGGCAGGAGCCTTGGGCAGGTGGTTGGCCTCCTCGTAGAGCATGTCGGCCACCGCGGTCATCGCGGTCAGCGGCGTACGCAGCTCGTGGGAGACGTCGGCCACGAACCTGCGTGACATGGCCTCGAGCGCGCGCAGCTCGGACACGCTCAACTCCAGCGCCGCCGCCGCGTCGTTGAAACGGGCCGTCAGCTCGGCCAGCTCGTCCTGCCCGTGCACGGGCAGGCGGGTGTCCAGCCGTCCCTGCCCGAGCGCCTGCGCGGCCGCGCTGAGCCGGCGCACCGGCAGCAGCACCCGCCTGGCCGACACCAGCGCGACCACCAACGCGATCAGTAAGATCGACACGCTGCCCTGGACGAGCTTGCCACGCAGCGCGTCGAGCTGGCGCTCCTCGTCGCGCAGCGGGAAGAAGACGAACGCGCGCAGCCCGGTGGCCTCCGCCGCTGCCGTCCCCTCCTTGCGGAAGACGGGGGTGCCGACGATGAGCCAGAGCTCACCCTTGATCACTTTGCGCTGGGTGACCACTCCGCTCCTGGCCCGGCCGGACAGCTCGTTGGGGATGTCGGTCATCGACAGCGGGCCGTTGGCGTAGGTCAGGTTGCCGTACTCGATGAAGACGCTGCGGTTGGGGCCGTCGAGCACCCGGCCGATCGCGCTCAGCTCGCGGGTGGTGGGCGCCGCCTCACCCTGGCGCAACCGTCCGACGGGGAAGGTGATCCTGCCCAGCTCCCTGGTCACCAGGTCGGTCGAGCTGTTCTCAGCCCGGGTCACCAGCGCGGTCTTGGCCAGCTCGAACCCGATCGTGGCCACGATGACGGAGGCGGCCACGGCGACCAGCGTGAAGGTGAAGACCAGGCGTGCCCGCAGCCCGGAAGGCAGCCGGCTCACGGAGGGCTGAACCGGTAGCCGAAGCCCCGAACCGTGTGGATGAACACCGGCTCGGCCGGCTTGGGCTCGATCTTCGCGCGTACCCGCTGCACGCAGGCGTCCACCAGCCGGGAGTCGGCCACGTGCGTGTGGTCCCACACGACCCGCAGCAGGTAGCGCCGGTTGAGCACCTGGCCGGGGTGGCGCACCAGCTCAAGCAGCAGCCGCAGCTCGGTCGGGGTCAGATGGATCTCCTTGTTGGCCAGCGTGACCTTCAAGGCGCCCCGGTCGATCATCAGGTCGCCGAAGGAGATCCGGTCGGAGGCCGCCGACTCGGCCCTGCGCAGGATGGCACGGATGCGGGCGTCCAGCACGCGCGGCTCGACGGGCTTGACCACGTAGTCGTCGGCGCCCGCCTCCAGGCCCACGACCACGTCCAGGTCGTCGCCGCGTGCGGTGAGCAGGATGACGGGCAGCTGGTCCAGGCGGCGGATCCGGCGGCACACCTCCACGCCGTCGATGCCTGGCAGCATGACGTCCAGGATCGCGATCTCGGGGCGGCGGGAGCGGATGTGGTCCAGGGCCTCCTCGCCGGTGGCATAGGACGTGACAGAGTGCCCCTGCCGGGTCAACGCCAGCTCGAGAGCCGTGCGGACCGAGAGGTCGTCTTCAACTAGGAGGATGCCAGCCACGGGCACATTATTCTTCCATGATGTGCGTATCCGAGTTCTGTCATAGAACTGTGACATGTCGCGCACGAGATCCCAAAGAACCACGGGCAGTCTGAAATCGGTCCTCCCTTCGGCGGGGGCGCGAAGGGCGGGCCTGCAACAGTGTGACCAAAGTCACACTGTTTGCTGATCACCCCTCCAACCTGGCTCTTAGTCAAAGGGGCGGCAACCGATTATCCCGTATCGGTTGCGGACCACCCCCCAGGACAGGGCAAGCTCATTGCTCGTGAGCCCAGGTCCGCAGTTGAGTGAGCGCCCCGCGCAGGAAACCCCCCGCTCGGCCCGCCGACCGGCGCGTTTGACCCCGAAGCGCATCGCGATGATAGGTCTGTCGGCGGTCGTGGTCTTCGGCGGCGGCGGCTTCGTCGTCTACCGCGCGATCGAGAACGCCAAGGCGCCGCACGGCACGCCTCTCACGCCGGAGGACTTCGGCAAGATCGCCAGCGGCAACCTCGATGCGCCCGACCCTGAGACCGACGCGCTCAAGGAGGCGGCGGTCCAGGCGTGGAAGGCCGAACAGCTGAAGAAGGGCCGCTCCGACGGCGGTGACGACGGCCTCGACTGGGTCCAGGCGAAGAAGAAGCCGGGCGGCAACGGCTTCCCGACGGGCAGCTTCCCGCCCGGCAGCAACCCGTCCCCCGGCAGCAACAAGGCCGTCGGCAAGCAGATGATGATGGCCGCCGGCTTCGGCGCGGACCAGTGGGGCTGCCTGGAGAAGCTCTGGACCAAGGAGAGCGGCTGGAACGAGCGGGCGATGAACCGCTACTCCGGCGCCTACGGCATCGCCCAGGCCCTGCCCGGCAGCAAGATGGCCAGCGCGGGTGGCGACTGGCAGACCAACGCGGCCACCCAGATCAAGTGGGGGCTCGGCTATATCAAGGGCCGCTACGGCACGCCATGCGGAGCCTGGGGCCACTCCCAGTCCACCGGATGGTACTAGCGGGTCATCTTTGCTTCCGTAAACGGCAAGCCACCGGGTCAGATCAGGTAGGACCGCGCACGCTGACCGCATGGGTGTGAAGGTCAGCGTGATCGTCAGTGTCCACAACCCCGGCAACGGGGCCGACGCGTGCATCCGCTCCGTCCTGGAGCAGCCGATGTCCGCGGACGACTACGAAGTGATCTTCGTCGACGACGGATCGACGGACGGCGTCGCCGAGCGGCTGGACACGATCGCCGCGCTCCGGAGCAACGTGCGGGTGCTGCACCTGCCGCACACGGGCTCGCTCATGCGCGGCCGCAACGTGGGCCTGTCCGCCGCCAAGGGCACCTACGTCTACCTGCTCGACCAGCACGACCGGCTGGCCCGCGGCGCGATCGTGCGCATGTACGACAGGGCCGTGGACACCGATGCCGACGTGCTGGTCGGCCGCCTGGTGCGCGACGACGGCCAGCCGATCGCCGCCTTCGAGTCCGGCGCGGACCGCGCCGACATCCTGCGCGACAGGCTGCTGACCCTGCTGACCCCGCACAAGCTGCTACGCAGGTCCTTCCTCGAGCAGCACAAGATCGGCTTCCCCACCCAAGGCGGCCGGGTCGCCGAGCAGTCCTTCTCGGTACGCGCCTACCTGCTGGCCAAGGTCGTGACCGTGCTGGCCGAGGAGGCCTGCTGCCACCTGGGCGAGCCCGCGGACACCGACGAGCAGGACCCCAAGCTCGCCGCCGCCGAGCTGCTCGAGCTGTTCGCCGTGATCGACGCGAACACCGAGGAGGGCCGCCAGCGCGACCGCATGTACGCCTACTGGTTCCGCACCACCGTGCTGCGCCCGTTCCTGACCCCGCGCTTCGCCGCTTCCTCCGTCGACCGGGGGCTGCACTTCACCATCGCCAGGGACCTGGTGCTCGCGCACCTGCCCGAGCGGCTCGACCGCCACCTGCCCGTGCAGCTGCGCGTGGTGGCCGGGCTGATCAGGGCGGGCCGGCTCGACCAGCTGATCACGCTGGCCAGCGCCTCACGCCGCGCCGGGCTCCGCGCGGACCTGCGCGAGGTCCACTGGGAGACGCACGTGCTCGAGCTCGGGCTGAGCGTCGAAGTGCTGGACGCCGGCGGCCGGCCCGCCAGGTTCCGCGCCGAGGGCGACCGGCTGCTGTGGTGCCCGCCTCCCGCGATCGACCTCGACCTGTTGCCGCCCGACAGCACCGACGTCACCTCGGCCGTCGAGCGGGCCCGCGTCGAGGTCTACGTCCGCCACGCCGACACCGGCGTCATCCACTTCCTGCCGGTCGACTTCCACGTGGAGCGCATCCCCGACGGCGACCAGGTCCGCCTGATCATCGCAGGCGAGGCCAGGCTCGACGTCAGCACCGCCGCGCTGGGCGAGCCGCTGGACGCCGGCCAGTGGGAGGTGCACGTGCGCATGTACGGCGGAGCCCACCAGGCCCGGACCCGTGTCAGCCGCCCAGAGGGCCCGCTGAACTGCCTGGGAGTGCTCGCCCAGCGCCCCCGGCGGCGCCTGGTCGTGCCGTGCTGGAGCGACGCGGGCGAGCTCGGCCTGGTCATCGAGCCGCGCTCGTTCTGCGAGTCGATCGCGCTGGTGTCGCCGGGCGCCGACCTCAAGCGCCAGGACGGCCACGTCTACGTCGTGCTGCCCGTCCCGTACGTGCCGCCGAGCGGAGGCCCGCCGATAGAGCTGGTGCTCCGCAACACCGAGGGCCGGCCACGCGAGCTGGTCGTGCCCGCGCTGGTCGAGCCAGGAGTACGCGGCAAGGTGGCCGGCCAGCTGGTGGCCAAGGTGCCGGTCAAGCGCCTGATGCCCGGCCGGGACGCGCTCGGGCCCGGCGCGTGGATGTCGTGGCTGCGCGCCGAGGACACCGAGACCGGGCTCAGGTTCGGGCTGGAGATGCGCCACGGCAGGGTCGCCGTCTGCCCGACGACCGAGATCGATCCCGAGCGGCAGTCGCCGTACGGCCCCGACACCGTGTTGCGGCGGCTGGCCCGCCGCGTGCCGGGCGCCATGCACCTGGTGCGGCTGGCACGCGCGGGCAGCCACCGCTACCTCAGGGACTGACCCAGGCCGCCAGCTCGTCCAGGGCGTTCCTGAACGCGGGCAGGATGGGCTTGAGCCGGTCCGGGTAGACGTCGACCAGGCTGTCGAGGTGGTTGCCGCCCTCGATCCGGTAGTAGCGGAACGGCCGGTGCGGGCCGACCATCCTGGCGTACACGTCGGAGTCGCGGCTGATCGGCAGCAGCGAGTCGAGCGTGCCGTGCAGCGTGATCAGCGGCTTGGTGATCCTGCCGGTCAGCGCGATCCGCGCCACCGCGGTGTACGGCTTGCGCGCGTCGTAGTCGTAGTCCGCCGGCTCGCCGTTGTAGGCCGGATCGAGCTCCTTCTGGTAGATCCGCTGGGTCAGCTCCCAGTAGTACTGGCGGTGGAACGGCCACAGGAACTCCGACTCCGGGGCGAAGCCCGCGGCCGCCGGGTCGCCCTTCAGCGCCGTGGGCAGGAAGTTCAGCAGGTTGTCGCCCTTGACGCGCCAGAGCGTGCCCTCCCAGTCCAGGCCGCCGTCGTAGAGCCAGCCACGGTTCTCCAGCTGCCACCTGACCAGGTAGCCGCCGTTGGAGATGCCCGCCATGAACGTGCGGGCGGGCGGCCTGCCGTACCGCTGCCTGACGACCGCCTTGGTGGCCAGGGTGAGCTGGGTGACCCGGGTGTTCCACTCGGCCATGGCGTCGCCGGGGCGCCGATCGTCGGCGTAGAAGGCCAGACCGGTGTTCCCCTTGTCGGTGGCCGCGAAGGCATTTTGTCGTGGTGCCTGCTCACGCGGGTGCTCTATTACGGCACGGCCGCCCACCGGCCGCCGCCCGCACTTCGGTTGCGGGCCCGCGATCGGCGCTTCTGGCGAGTCGATGCCACTTGCCCGCCGCCACGGCGCACGGGACCCGCCTCGGTGGTCCCCCCCAGTTGGGTCCCGTGCCGCGTAACGGCGGCCGGCCATGCATCGCCGGAGGAGCGTCTCCCTGGACAGGCGCCAGCCGGAGTACGGTGACTGGCGATAGGACGGCCGCGCCGTACAAGATCATCCAGGGCGGGTGAGCAGACTGGCCGCCAGCGACAGTGCGACGAGCATCAGGCGCTCCTCAGGTGCTCGATCAGCGCGGCGGCGAAGTCGTCCGGCCTGTCCAGGTGCGGCGTGTGCCCGCACCCGTCGAAGACGATCTCCCGGTAGTCGCCGTACCGCTCCAGTACGGCCCGCATCTGCGTGACCATGGGCTGGGCGGGAGTGCCTGGGGAGCCGGGCACGACACCGAGCGCGCCCAGATGGGCCAGGTCGAACAGGGACGTGTCGGAGACGATCACGTCGTCGGCGCCCCTGATCCACAGGATCGGCGGCTTCCGCTCGATCTCGTGCAGGTTGTCGAGCCGGAAGTAGGTGGGTGCCAGGGCGTTGAGAATGCCGGTCTTGCCGGGGGCCACACCGGGCCACTCGGCCGAGGTGACCGGGTCTCCCGGGTAGTTGGCCTCGCCCACCACGGTCGTGAGCATGGAGGCCACGTAGAAGTCCTCGTCCTCGACCGGGCGGGTGACGTAGGCGCCGCGGAAGACACTGCGCGGCGAGGTGGGGGACTCGTCGGAGGTGTCGCCCGCCTTGAGCCGCTCGACGAAGTCCGGGTTGGCGGCGCCGGCCCCCGCGCCCGTGCCGTCGGGGTGGGTGAGGCGGCCGTCGGCGCCCTCGGTGCCGCTGAAGCCGTACGGGGAGACCGGGTTGACCAGCGTGACGCTCTTGACCAGAGCGGGACGGTCGCGCAGCAGCTGCAACACGATCCCGCCGCCCATGCTCCAGCCGACCAGGTGGACCCGCTCCAGGCCGAGCGCGTCGGCCAGCTCGCCCAGATCATCGGAGAAGTCGCGCAGCCCGCGGGTGGCGTCGACGGGCGCGGGGTCGCTCTCGCCGAAGCCGCGCAGGTCGGGCGCCAGGCCGCGGAATCCCTCGGGCAGCGCGGCGATGCTGTCGCGCCAGAACGCGCCGGAGGAGACGTTACCGTGCACGAAGAGCACCGGCTCGCCGTCCTCGGTGGCCGACGTCCTGATGTGGTGGGTGAGCCTCGGGGTGGTGAGCTTCATGAGACTGTGATCCTCTCGGCCAGGTCGCGGCCCTGGGTCTCCCTGGCCCTGAACACCGCGAAGAGGGTGAGCAGTGCCGCGATCGCCAGGTAGATGGAGATGGGGACGCTGCTGCCGTAGGCCTTGAGCATGGCCACGGCGATGATCGGAGCCAGCGCGCCCGCCACGATCGCGGACAGCTGGGCGCCGATCGACACGCCCGTGTACCGCATCCTCGTCCCGAACAGCTCGGAGAAGAAGGCCGCCTGCGGGCCGTACATCATCCCGTGGAAGAGCAGCCCGACCGTGACCGCCAGCGTGATCGCCAGGAAGTTGCCGGTGTTGACCAGCGGGAAGAACGCGAAGATCCAGACGCCGATGCCGGCGGCGCCCGCCAGGTAGATCGGTCGGCGGCCGACGCGGTCCGACAGCGCGCCCCACATCGGGATCGTGACGAAGTGGATGGCCGAGGCGATGAGGATGGCGTCCAGCACGGTGGAGTTGTCCACCTTGACGGTCTTGGCGTAGGCGATCACGAAGACGGTGAGCAGGTAGAAGGAGATGTTCTCCGCCAGCCGCGCGCCGATCGCGACGACCACGTCGCGCCAGTGGTGGCGGAGCACGCCGACGATCGGCGCCCGCTCCTCCTTCGGCGCCTCGAGGAACAGCGGCGACTCGGTGATCGACAGCCGGATCCACAGCCCGATCAGCACCAGCACTCCCGACAGCAGGAACGGCACCCGCCAGCCCCAGCTCAGGAACGCCTCGTCCGACTGCGTGGCGGCCAGGATGGCCAGCACGCCGGTGGCCAGCAGGTTGCCGCCCGGCGCGCCCGCCTGCGGCCACGAGGCCCAGAAGCCGCGCCGCTCGGCCTCGCCGTGCTCGGACACGATCAGCACCGCGCCGCCCCACTCGCCGCCCAGCGCGAAGCCCTGCACGAGCCGGAGCGCGGTCAGCAGCAGCGGCGCCGCGGCGCCCACGGAGGCGTGCGTGGGCAGGCAGCCGATCAGGAACGTGGCCGTGCCCATCATCAGCAGGCTGACCACCAGCAGCGTCTTGCGCCCGACGCGGTCGCCGAAGTGGCCGAAGACCAGGCCGCCGAGCGGGCGGGCGATGAAGCCGACGGCGTAGGTCAGGAACGCCAGCAGCGTCCCGGTGAGCGCGTCGGCCTCGGGGAAGAACAGCTTGTTGAACACCAGCGCGGCGGCGGAGCCGTACAGGAAGAAGTCGTACCACTCGATGGTGGTGCCGATCAGGCTCGCGGCGACGATCTTCTTGATAGAAGTGGCCATGCCGGTCACGGTAGGGAGTGACCGGCATCACTCATATGGGTGGAAACCCCATACTCTTCGTGCCCGATATGGTGTTCAGCCGCAGGGCGAGCTGGATCTCCAGCGCCCGCTCCGGCTCCAGCCACCCCTCGCCGAGCAGCTTGCCGACGCGCTCCAGGCGCTGGGTGACGGTGTTGACGTGGATGTGCATCGTCTCGGCGGTCCGCGACGGTGAGGCGCCCGAGGCGAAGTAGGCGGCCAGCGTGTCGACCAGCGCGGTGCCCCGGCGCGCGTCGTAGTCCACCACCGCCCCGAGCACCGACCCCACGAACCCGGGCACGTCCCTGCCCTCGCCCAGCAGCAGCCCGACGAAGCCCAGCTCGGCCGCGCTCGCCCCGTCACCCGCGCGCCCGAGCGCGATCAGCGCCTCCGCGCAGCGGCGTGCTTCCTGGTAGGCGTGCGCCACGTCGCGTGAGCGGGCCGCGCCCGCGGTCGCCCGCGAGCCCAGCTCGGCCGCGATCTTCCTGGCCATCGCGCCCGGATCGTCGCCGGGCACCAGCAGCACGACCTCCTCGCCCCTGGCGGCGGCCAGCCCGTGGTGCAGCGTCGCGTGCGAGGACGCCCAGAACGCCGCCCGCTCGCGCTGCCCGTCGTGCCTGACCACCACGACCACGTGCGGCGCGGTCAGGTCGACGCCCAGTCTGCGGGCACGGTCGGCCAGCCCGGGGGACTCGGGGCGGGATATCAGGTCGTCGAGCAGCTCGCCGCGCACCCGGCCCTCGGCCTCGGCCACGCTCCTCCTGAACAGCAGCAGCAGCGCGCACACCAGCGCCGCGCGTTCCAGGATCCGCTCGTCGGCGTCGTCGCTGCGCAGGATCAGCGTGCACAGCGGCTCGCCGCCGACGTCGACCGACGCGATGAGCAGGTCGCCTCTCCTGACGGTACGGCCCAGCGCCCGCGAGGCCTGGGCCGCCTCGAACACCCCGGCGTCCAGCGTGCCCACGTCGCCGGTGATCGGCCTGCCCAGGTCGTCGAGCACCGCCAGCGAGCCGCCCAGCACCTCGGTCACCACGGCCGCCACGTCCTCGATGCCGCCGCCGCGCAGCACCAGCGAGGTCATCCGGTCGTGGGCCAGCGCGGCCCGCTCGACCACCTCGCCGTGCTCCCTGGCGCTGCGATGCGCCCGCGACAGCTCCTCCAGCGCGTTCCTGGTCTCCTGCAGCAGCCGGGCGTTGTCGATCGCGACGGCCGCGTGCGCCGCCAGGCTCGCCAGCAGCGCCACCTCCTCCTGCAGGAACGGCCTGACGCCCCGGTTGGCCGCGAACAGCACCCCGATCACGCGCTGCCCCAGCCGCAGTGGCACGCCGAGGATCGCGATCAGGCCCTCCTCGTCGACCGCGGTGTCGATGTTGCGGGTGTGGCGGAAGCGCTGGTCGGCCGGATAGTTCGCGGTCCAGTACGGCATGGCGTTCTGCGCCACGAGCCCGCCCAGGCCCGCGCCCATCTCCAGGCGCAGCAACTGGAACGCAGCCGACGTCGAGCCGGACGTCACCCGCATGTAGGTGTCGCCCCTGTCCGGGTCGTGCAGCGTCAGGTAGGCGGTGTCGGTGCCGAGCAGCTGCCTGGCCCGGTGCACGATCGCCTCGAGCACGGCGTCCAGGTCGCGCAGCGCCGCCAGGTCGCCCGCGGTGTCGTAGAGCGCGCTCAGCTCCGCCTCGCGCCTGGCCCTGCGCCGCAGCAGCTCGCGCACCTTCAGCGCCTCGACCTTGGCGCGCTCCAGCTCCTCCAGGGTCGCCGCGTCCGCGCCGGACGCCCTGGCCTCGAGCACCGGGCCCTCGAACTCGACCGCCGAGGCCTCCCTGGCGAGCAGTTCGAGAAAGCGTCTCGCCACTACCTGGCCGTCCAGCCGCCGTCCATGGGCAGCGAGACGCCGGTGATGAACGAGCCCGCCGGCCCGCACAGGTAGGACACCAGCTCCGCCACCTCCTCCGGCTCGATCAGGCGCTTGATGGCGGCGGGCTTGAGCATGACGTCCTCGACGACCTGGCTCTCCTCGATGCCGTGGGTCCTGGCCTGGTCGGCGATCTGGTCCTCGACCAGCCGGGTCCGCACGTAGGCAGGGCACACGCAGGTCGACGTCACGCCGTGCTCGGCGCCCTCCAGCGCGATCACCTTCGACAGGCCCTCCAGCGCGTGCTTGGCCGTCGTGTAGGCGGACTTGTACGGCGAGGCCCGCAACCCGTGCACCGAGGAGATGTTCACGATCCGCCCCCACCCGTTGGCGTACATCCCCGGCAGCACGTGGCGCGCGATCAGGAACGGCGCCTCCACCATGACCTTGAGCATCGTGGCGAACACCTCGGGCGGGAACTCCTCGATGGGAGCCACGTGCTGGAAGCCCGCGTTGTTGACCACGATGTCGACGCGCTCGTCGGGGAACGCCGAGACGAACCCCGGATCCGACAGGTCGGCGGCCACCGGCCCGCCCCCGATCTCGGCCGCCACCTCCTCCGCGGCTTCCTTGTTCCTGTCGACGACCAGCACCCGGGCGCCGTCGGCCGCCAGCCGCCGCGCACACGCCGCCCCGATCCCGGCCCCGGCCCCCGTCACCAAGGCGGTTCGCCCGGTCAGCTCCTTCGCCATACCTTCGACGATAGTTCCTCCGCCCATCCCCCCGCATGGGTCCCACACACACATATCCACCCGCCCCTATAGCCCTCAGCCACGGCCCACCTCTCCCCACCGAGCCAAGACCACCTCACCGCGCCGGGGTCGGTGAGGCGTGGTACGGCGGGTCAGGGGGACCGTGGTGCCCCGATCACGACACGCCGTGACGGCGGGCAAGCGTCCTCGACTCGCCGGAAGCGCCGGGCACAGGCCCTGAGCCGGAGTACCGCGGGCGGCCGGTGGCGGCGGCCCGCCGTACGGCCGAGGCGAGATCGTACGGATCCATGGTGGCGGCGGCTCGCCGTACGACTGAGGCGAGATCGTGCGGATCCACGGTGGCGGCGCCGTACATCCGAGGCCAGATCGTGCGGATCTACGGTGGCGGCTCGCCGTACAACTGAGGCGAGATCGTACTGATCCATGGTGCCTGCTAACGTTGGGTTCATGAACGCGTTCTTGTACTCGTGGTGGCCCGCCAGGTAGGCGGACCCACGACGCAGAAGCGCACCCAGGCCGCCTCGACGAGGCGGCCTCTCGCGTTCCGGGCGCCCTGTCGAGCAAGAACAGAAAGGCGTCCCGTGACCAGCACCTGGCCGGCCCTGCTCGGCACCCTGCTCGACGGCCGATCCCTGTCCAGCCGCGAGGCGGCGTGGGCGATGGACCAGATCATGTCCGGCACCGCGACCGACGCCCAGATCGCCGGGTTCGCCATCGCGCTGCGCGCCAAGGGCGAGACCGTGGCTGAGGTGTCCGGCCTGGCCGACGGTATGCTCGCGCGCTCGTCGGCGATCCGCATCCCCGGCGACACGGTCGACCTGGTCGGCACCGGCGGCGACCTGTCCGGCACCGTGAACATCTCCACCATGGCCGCCGTCGTGACCGCCGCGGCCGGGGTGAAGGTGGTCAAGCACGGCGGCAGGGCGTCCTCCTCGGCGGTGGGCGCGGCCGACGTGCTGGAGGAGCTGGGCGTCGTCATCGACCTGCCGCCGGCGGCCGTGGCCGAGGTGGTGGAGGAGGTGGGGATCACGTTCTGCTTCGCGCCGACTTTCCATCCGTCCTTCCGCCGTACGTCCGGGGCGCGCAGGGAGCTCGGGGTGCCCACGGTCTTCAACTTCCTCGGGCCGCTCACCAACCCCGCCCTGCCCGCCGCCCAGGCGGTCGGCGTCTTCCACCCGGGCATGGCCGGGATCATCGCCGGGGTGCTTGCGGAGCGGGGCGGCTCGTCGCTGGTCTTCCGCGGGGACGACGGCCTGGACGAGCTGACCACCTCGGGTCCCTCGACGATCTGGGTGGTACGCCGGGGGAGCGCCACAGAAACCCGCTTCGACCCCGCCGACCTCGGCATCCCCCGCTCCACCGTGGCCGACCTGCGCGGCGGCGACGTGGCGCACAACGCGGCAGTCGCCCGCGCCACCCTCTCCGGCGAGCCGGGCCCGGTCCGCGACATCGTCCTCCTCAACGCCGCCGCCGCCATCGTCGCCGCTGACGGCACCCCCATCCCGCAGGACCTGACCCCCACCCTCGCAGAGGCCTACAAACGCGCCACAGAAGCCATCGACTCCGGCGCCGCCGCCACCCTCCTAACCCACTGGACCACCACCACCCAACGCCTCCGCTAACCACCTGGCGAGAAGGCCCCCGACGACCAGAAGCCCCTCGCCCCCGGGCGGGTTTCCCGCGCCGGGGTCGGCGAGAAGGTGTGTGGCGGTTGTCCGGCGCAATGTGCGGCGGGCCAGGGGGACCGTGGTGCCCCGTCAACGAAGCGCCGTGACGGCGGGCAACCGTCACCGACTCGCCGGAAGCGCCGGGCACGGGCCCTCAGCCGGAGTACGGCGGGCGGCCGGTGGCGGTGGCCCGCCGTACAAGATCCCGTAACAGGGAGTACGTCGGGCGGCCGGTGGCGGCCTGCCGTACAGCAGCGATCAAGGGTGCTGTACGGCGGGCGGCCGGATGCGGTGGCCCGCCGTCAGCAGTGATCAAGGATGCGTCATGGACAGCACGTCGAGGGCGGCGTCGAGCTGGGCTTCGGTGAGTTTGCCTGACGACACGTGGCCGCGCTCGATGACCACCTCGCGGATGGTCTTGCGCTCGGCCAGGGCCTGCTTGGCGACCTTGGCCGCCTCCTCGTAGCCGATGTACCTGTTGAGCGGCGTGACGATCGACGGCGACGACTCGGCGTACTCCCGCAGGCGCTCCACGTTGGCCGTGATCCCCGCCACGCAGCGGTCCGCGAGCAGGCGCGAGACGTTGGCCAGCAGGCGGATCGACTCCAGGATGTTGCGGGCGATGACCGGCAGCTGCACGTTGAGCTCGAACGTGCCCGACGCGCCGGCGAAGGTGATGGCGGCGTCGTTGCCGATGACCTGGGCGGCGACCATCGCGGTGGCCTCGGGGATGACCGGGTTGACCTTGCCAGGCATGATCGACGAGCCGGGCTGCAGGTCGGGGAGGTTGATCTCGCCGAGGCCTGCGCGCGGTCCCGAGCCCATCCAGCGAAGGTCGTTGGCGATCTTGTTGAGGGAGACGGCCACGACCTTGAGCTGGCCGGAGAGCTCCACGATGGAGTCCTGGGCGCTCTGCGCCTCGAAGTGGTCGGGCGCCTCGACGAAGGGGATCCCGGTGGCGTCGCGCAGCTTCTCGATGGCGCGCTCGGCGAAGCCGGGCGGCGTGTTGATGCCGGTGCCGACCGCCGTGCCGCCCAGCGGCAGCTCGAGCACGCGCTCCAGGGCCGACCTGACACGGGCGAGTCCATGCTCGATCTGGGAGGCGTACCCGCCGAACTCCTGGCCGAGCGTGACCGGGGTGGCGTCCATCAGGTGGGTCCTGCCGGACTTGACCACGTCGGAGAACTCGGCCGCCTTACCCCGCAGCACGGTGGCCAGGTGGTCGAGCGAGGGCAGCAGGTGGAAGGTCACCTCGGTGGCCGCCGCCACGTGGATCGAGGTGGGGAACACGTCGTTGGACGACTGGGAGGCGTTCACATGGTCGTTGGGGTGCACGGGCCGGCCGAGCCGCTCCTCGGCCAGGCTGGCGATCACCTCGTTGGCGTTCATGTTGGACGAGGTGCCCGAACCGGTCTGGAAGACGTCGAGCGGGAAGTGCGAGTCGTGCTCGTTCTCCGACACGTCGGCGGCGGCCTGCGCGATCGCCTCGGCCAGGTCCTTGTCGATCACGCCGAGCTCGCCGTTGACCTCGGCGGCCACCGCCTTGACCAGGCCGAGCGCGGCGATGTGCGACGGCTCGAGCGGCCGTCCCGACACGGGGAAGTTCTCCACCGCCCGCTGGGTCTGCGCGCGCCACTTCGCCCCCACGGGAACGCGGACTTCCCCCATCGAGTCATGCTCTATCCGGAACTCGCTCATACCCCTAGTCTGGCGCACCCGTTCCGGCCTTCCTTGGAGAGGGCTTTCGGCTCAGCCCATGGGTGCTGAGCCTGTGAAGCGGCGAACTCTGGTGCTCAACCTGGAGGGCGGCTCAGCCTGAGAGGGCGCCTCAGCCCGAGAGAGCGACTCAGGCTGAGAGGGCGCCTCAGCTCGAGAGGGCGGCGACGATCAGGATGGCGATTACGACCGCGGCGAAGGCCGCGACGGCCATCAGGATCAGCATCCCCGTGCGGTTGCCCGCCGGGCGCTGCTCGGGGCCGTTCGCGATGGCGAACAAGTCGGTGCCCAGCCCCTTCTGCTCACGCACCTCCTGCGGTGGCTGCGGCATCGGCATGGGCGGCTGCTGCATCGGTGGCGGTGGCGGCGGGGTCTGCCCGGCCGGGATCGGGTACACCTGCTGCCCGGGCGGCCCGCTCTGCGGCATCCGGCTCTCGCGTCCCTGGGGGAGCGGCTTCTTCGGCCGTGCCACGCTGATCGTCCGCTCGGGGTCATACGCCTGCGGGCTCGCGGCGGGTACGGCGGGGCCGGGCGACCCTGGCACCGCGTTCGCACCGGGCGCGGGGGTACCCGGGCGAGCGGGAGGCCCTTGCGCGAAGCCCTGAGGCGCTGCCCGCTCGGCATCCGGACCAGGGCCGAAGTGAGCGCCGGGACCGTTCGGCGCGGCACTGGGCGGGACCGGAGGCGCACCCTGCGCGTTCGCGCGTGGTGCGAAGACGTCCGGCCGGGCGGGGGAGCCCTGCGACAGGCCTGCGGCTTGCGACCCGGGCGCCGGGGCGGGCCCACCTGTGCGTGCCTGCTGGGGACCCGAGCCCTGCTGGGGGCGCGGTGCCTGCGCGGGCTTGGGGGCCGGTACGGCGGGCGGCTCGTCGCCGGTGATGGCGGGCATGTCGTTGGTGGGCGTGTCAGCGATCATCCGCAGCATCGTCTCCGCTTTGGCCGCACTCAGCCGCTTCCTGTAGTCCTTGTTGAGCAGCCCGGTCAGCACCGGCCGCAACTGCCCGGCCTGCGTGGGCGGGTCGGCGTTCTCGCTGAGCAGCGCCGCCAGCGTCTCGGAGATCGTGGCCCGCTCGTAGGCGGGCCGCCCCTCGACCGCGAAGTAGAGCGTCGCCCCGAGCGACCAGACGTCGGACTCGGGACCCGTGTACTCGCCCCTGGCGCGTTCGGGAGCCGTGTAACCGGGCGACCCGATCACCATCCCGGTCTTGGTGAGCCGGGAGTCGCCCTCCGCCTTGGCGATGCCGAAGTCGGTCAGCACCACCCGGCCGGTCTCGGTGATGAGCACGTTGCCTGGCTTGACGTCGCGGTGCGTGATGCCCTGGGTGTGCGCGGCGCGCAGCGCGCCGAGCAGGTCCACGCCGATCTCGGCCACCAGCCGGGGCGGCAGCGGGCCCTCCTCGTCGATCACCTGCTCGAGCGAGCGGGCCTCGACCAGCTCCATGATGATCCACGGGCTGTCCTTGTAGACGAGCACGTCGTGGATGGAGGCCACCGACGGGTGGTTGATGCGGGCGGCGATACGGCCCTCGCGCACCATGCGTTCGCGGAGCTCGCCCCGTTGCTCCTCGGTGAGGCCGGGATCCTGTCGGATCTCCTTGACCGCCACCTCGCGTCCGAGGGCGCGATCCCTGGCGCGCCACACGGTGCCCATGGTCCCCCGACCCAGGGGCGCTATCAACTCGTAGCGCTCCGCGAGCAGGCGTGTCTGCTGTTCCGGCATGAGAAGAAGATATCTATTTCGCTTAGGAAGTGCTTTACCCTCGCTTGCGAAGTTCTCTTGGCCAGAACCGCCGAGGAAGACACAACTTTATCACCGTCGCCTTGAAGCGGGCATAAGCGGACGGAGCAGGTCGGGGCTCGACGCGCTTCCTGTGCGAGCCCTGCCTCGGCTCGGGTACGGCGAGCGCCGCCGCGGTGGCCTCGGCCCGGTGCAGCCCGCGATGCGCGGGCCTACGTGCGAAAGCCGGCGCGGTGATCACTGAGACGGGACGGCCGCTCTTGCGCGGGGCCAGCGGCTCCTCGGCCGAGCCGCCGGCGGCCACGCGGGTGAGCATGAGCGAGGCGCGCACCGAGTCGAGCCTGGTCGCCGGGTCGATGCGGAGCAGGGCGTCCAGGATCGGGGCGAGCGGGCCCGCCTTCGTCATCGGGATCGGCTCGCCGCTGGTCAGGGCCGCCAGCGCGGCGGCAGCCGTACGCCTGCCGCTCAGGCCCCTGCCCTCCACGGCGGTGTAGAGGGTCGCGCCGAGCGACCACAGGTCGCCGGCCGGGCTGGCCTTGGAGCCGAGCACCCGCTCGGGGGCGATGTAGCCGGCCGAGCCCAGCACGATGCCGGCCTGGGTGATCGAGACGTCGCCCTCCAATGCGGCCAGGCCGAAATCGGTGAGCACCGCGCGGTCCTCGGTGACGAGCACGTTGCTGGGCTTCACGTCGCGGTGCAGGATGCCCTTGGCGTGCACGGCGCGCAAGGCGCCCAGGATCTGCCGCCCGATCTCCGCGGCCCTGCGCGGGGGGAGCGGTCCGTGCTCCTGGATGAGCTGCTCCAGCGACTTGGCCTGGAGCAGTTCCATCACGATCCAGGGCCGGTCGTCCTCGGTGACGACGTCGAAGACGGTGATGACCGAGGGGTGCGCGACCATGGCGGTCGCCCGGCCCTCGCGCTCGGTGCGGGCGCACAGTTCGGCCCGGAGCTCCTCGTCCAGAACGGTCGGAAGCCGGACCTCCTTGACCGCTACGTCACGGTTGAGTAGCTCATCGTGTGCCCGCCAAACGGTGCCCATTCCGCCGCGGCCAACCGGCTCCAACAGCCGGTAGCGCGCGGCTAGCAGGTAACCGGAGGGCGCACGCATGCCTGGCAGCTTACCTATTTGGGTAAACCGACCTGTAGAGGCCGGGCCGATAAAATGTTGCGAACTTAAGTCAACCAGTCTGACTCGTCACGTCAGCGGACCTGCGTGCCACATCTGCCCAGTTGACCAGGCTCCACAGCCTGTCCACATAGTCGGGGCGGACGTTGCGATATTGCAAGTAGTAGGCGTGCTCCCAGGCGTCGAAGACGAGCAGCGGCGTGGTGTTCATGCCCACGTTGCCGTGGTGGTCGTAGATCTGCTCGACGACGAGCCTGCGGCCGAGCGGCTCCCAGGCCAGCACGCCCCAGCCGGAGCCCTGCACTCCGGTCGTGGCGGTGGTCAGCTGTTTCTGGAATGCCTCGAACGTGCCGAAGTTCTTGAGGATGGCGTCCCGCAGCGCCCCGTCGGGGCGGTCGCCGCCGTCGGGGGAGAGGTTCTCCCAGAAGATCGAGTGCAGCACGTGGCCGGAGAGGTTGAACGCGAAGGTCTTCTCCAGACCCGCGAGGTTGCCGAACTCGCCCTTGTCGCGGGCCTCGGCCAGGCGTTCCACTCCAGGGACCCGACACTATTGCAAGTAATACGCAACTGCATCAGACTTGCGGCCTAGGTCCAATCCTTGGAGCTGGGTCCAGCGCGGGCGGGCTTCAGCACCACCTCTGGTTTGCTTCCGGTGTACGGCAGGCTGCGGGAGCCGTGGGTGGTCTCCCTGCTGAAAACGGGCGGGCCTTTCGGTAGATCGCATGCGTGCTCGCCTTCTTACGCCGAACCCTGCGGCCACGTTCACGTTTTGTCGTGGCGGCGAGTTACCACTCCGCCCTGGCGTGTCGACTTGACCGGGACATGAGCCGGTGTCGGCGGGTGGCGGGTGGGGCGGCTTGCCGTACCAGAGCGAGGAAATCGCAGGTCAGCGGCCGTGCAGGGTGGGCATCACGCCCAAGCCGGAGTGCCGTGACTGGGCGTCACGTCACGGGTGGCGAGTCGGCGGCAAGAGACCCTTAACGGAATTGCAAGTGGTGGCGCGCATGCTTCTCATTGAGCCGCAGAACTGTCGGTGCACGTTGTCAGTATGAAGACATGCGCCAATGAAGCTGCTAAGGACGTGATGAGAATGCGCAAGATCCGGGTTCGTCGCCGGCAGAGTAAGCCGACCAGAGCTTCGCTGGACCTTCGCACGCCATCGGGGCGAGTTCTGCCCTTTTGACCAGGAATCAGGAGCGCCATCTGAGAGGTGCATGATGTGCAGTCACAACCCACCTTGCCCCAGTGCCGACTCACCCGACCGTGAGGCGTCGCACGTGATCTCGGCCCATCCCGACCAGGGGTGGAGCCTGTTGTGCAACGGCATCGTGATTTTCGAGGACACGGGCTTGCTGCTCCCCGACGGCACCATCGTGGCCCCCCACCGATCCCCCGTCGCAGCCTGACCCCCCGCCCCCACCCGGGCGACCCGCGGCCTCGCTGGACATCCCGGCGACGTCTGAGGCAGAGCTCGCCGTCTTCGCGCCCGCCGCGGTTGGGTCCGGGCCTGGCTGGTCGCGCCGCGCGTAGAGACTGAACGCGCTGCCTCCCTCCGGCGAAATGGCGGCCCAAAGGCCGAGCAGGCGCGTCACGCGGGTGATGCGCCGCGTCTGCCATGACTCTTGAGAGCCGCCAAGGCCGACAATCCCGCCCTCACCGCGTGCCCGTCGCGGCCTCGCTCTACCGCGACCAGGCTCGACCCTCGGCCGCCCGTCCGAGCGACCTCTGCCACGCCGGACAGCCCTGCTGGGTGCGCGCTGCCACCGTGACTCCCAAGGCATGCGCCGCGGTCGACGCGCTCGCCTCTCCTGGCGACCGCGCCGCCTCCTCGGCCGCTGCTCTGGAAGGGCCGGCGGCCCCTGAGGGCCAGGTGCGCGCTCCCCGAGGGGGATCTGCGCGTCGCACCCTGGCCCTCGCGACCACGGGCGATCCTCTGCGGTCTCCGGGAGACCTGTGCCATGCCGGACATCCCCGCGAGGCTCGCCGCCTTCACGTCTGCTGCGGAAGGCCCAGCCCCATTGGGGCCAGGTGCGTGCCAAGTGGGTCGCGCGGCCGGTCGTAACGCCCTTGCCAGTGCCTGTGGCGGGTTAGAGGCGGCGGCCGATTGTCAGGGCGGGGCCCGTCTTGTCCTGGAAGAAGTCGTCGCCCTTGTCGTCGACCACGATAAAGGCCGGGAAGTCCTCGACCTCGATCTTCCAGACGGCCTCCATGCCGAGCTCCGGATACTCCAGGACCTCCACATGCTTGATGCAGTCCTGCGCGAGCCGGGCCGCGGGCCCACCGATGGACCCCAGGTAGAAGCCGCCGAACTGCTGGCACGCCTCGGTGACCTGCTTGGACCGGTTCCCCTTGGCCAGCATGATCATCGAGCCGCCCGCCTCCTGGAAGCGGGCCACGTAGGAGTCCATGCGGCCGGCCGTGGTGGGTCCGAATGAGCCGGAGGCGTAGCCCTCGGGGGTCTTGGCGGGCCCGGCGTAGTAGACGGCGTGGTCCTTGAGGTACTGCGGCATCTCGCCGCCGCTGTCGAGCAGGTCGGAGATCTTGGCGTGGGCGATGTCGCGGGCCACGACCAGCGGCCCGGAGAGGGAAAGTCGCGTCTTGACCGGATACTTCGTCAACTCTGCCAAGATTTCCGGCATTGGGCGGTTGAGGTTGATTTTCACGACATCGTCGGAGAGGTGCTCGTCCGTGGTCTCCGGCAGGAACCGGGCCGGGTCCGTCTCCAGCTTCTCCAGGAACACACCCTCCGGCGTGATCTTGGCAAGCGCCTGCCTGTCGGCCGAGCAGGAGACCGCGATCGCCACCGGGCAGGACGCGCCGTGGCGCGGCAGCCGGATCACGCGCACGTCGTGGCAGAAGTACTTGCCGCCGAACTGCGCCCCGATCCCCAGCTTCTGCGTCAGCTCGAAGACCTTGGCCTCCATCTCCAGGTCACGGAAGCCGTGCGCCGAAGCGGAGCCCTCAGTCGGCAGCGAGTCCAGATAGCGGGCACTGGCGTACTTGGCCGTCTTGAGCGCGTACTCCGCCGACGTCCCACCCACAACCACGGCCAGGTGGTACGGCGGGCAGGCCGCGGTGCCCAGCGAGCGGATCTTCTCCTCGAGGAAGGCGAGCATCCGCTTTTCGTTCAGCACCGCCTTCGTCTCCTGGTAGAGGAAGGACTTGTTCGCCGACCCACCGCCCTTGGCCATGAACAGGAGCTTGTAGGCGTCGTCCCCCTCGGCGTACAGCTCGATCTGCGCGGGCAGGTTGCTGCCGGTGTTCTTCTCTTCCCACATGGTCAGCGGCGCCATCTGGGAGTAGCGCAGGTTCAGCTTGGTGTAGGCGTCGTAGACGCCGCGCGAGATGTGCTCGGCGTCGCGGCCGTCGGTCAGCACGTGCCGGCCGCGCTTGCCCATGACGATCGCCGTGCCCGTGTCCTGGCACATCGGCAGCACGCCGCCGGCCGAGATCGAGGCGTTCTTGAGCAGGTCGAGCGCGACGAACCGGTCGTTGCCGCTGGACTCGGGGTCGTCGACGATCTTCCGCAGCTGCGCCAGGTGCGACGAGCGCAGGAAGTGCGAGATGTCGTGGATCGCCGTCTCGGTCAGCAGCCGCAACACCTCCGGCTCGACTTCCAGGAACGTGCGCCCCGCAGCCTCGACCGTCCGCACCCCCTCCGTCGTGATCAGCCGATACTCGGTCTCATCGGCGCCCAGCGGCAGAAGGTCGGTGTAGTCGAACTCGGGCATGCTCGTCCTTTCAGTCCCCTAGAGATTAGCCCTCCTTTCCGTACGGCAAGCCCACCTCCCACGTCCCCACCGGACCCGAACACCCGCCTCCCACCGCCCGGGATCCCCCCACCCGAATCCCGAGTTCCGCCGGCATGAGCAGGTTCGGTGGCGTTACCGCATTCCCGTCGTCACACTCCCGAGTCCGTGCACCCCGCGACTCCCTGCACCCCCCGAGTCGCTGCACCCTCGAATCCCTCACCTCCGAGTCCCTGCAGCTGGCTGCGGGTTGCTGGGTTCGGGTGGGCGTGCCGTACGCGCATCCTGGGGGTTCAGGTGGCCTGGCGTGCTGCTAGGCCTTCGAGGAGAAGGTTGAGGTAGCGGTCTGGGGGCTGGGCGGCTTGCTTGGCGGCCCAGGCCATGGCGTTGACGGCGACGAGGAGTTCCCCGGGCGTCAAGTCCGCGCGGATCTCGCCCGCCTGCTGGGCGGCGGACAGGAGGTCGGCGGCCGCGCTCCCGAGGCGCTTGCACGAGGCGTGCAGGTCAGAAGCGGGATCGTGGAGGGCGGCGAGCACGGAGGCGGGTAGCCCTTCGTACCGCGACGAACCCACGGCCAGCTCGCGCACCCACGTGACCAGCGCGCCCCCGGGCTCCCGGGTGCGCGCCAACTCGCCGGCCTGAGCGTGCAGCGTGTCGAACGCGTCCGCGAGCAGTGCCTCCAGCAGCGCCTCCCTGGTGGGGAAGTGCCGGTACAACGTGCCGATCCCGACCCCGGCCCGCCGCGCCACCTCCCGCAGTGAAGCCTCGGTGCCCTGCTCGCCGAAGGTAGCCCGGGCAGCGGCCAGCACCTGATCGCGGTTACGCCGCGCATCGGTCCGCCTGGATCCCGCCGATTCCGCAGGTCTATCAGTGGAGCTTCCGGAGCTCACGGTGTTCTCCAAGTCCCTGGATCTCTCGGGGCTCGCGGTGCTCTCAGAGTCTCTGGATCTCTCGGGGCTTGTGGTGCTCTCGGAGCCCCTAGCGCGCTCGGTGCCCGCGGCGCTTTCGAAACGCGCAGGCGCGGACCCTTCATACCCCTCGTGCTGGGCGCCTGTGAGCCTGAGCCCCTCGTGGTCCGCAGGTGTGGATACCCGCGATTCCGTGGGCGTAGAACCCTCGGATCCCTTGGCCATGGGGCTCCCGGACATGGGACTCCGGGACCCCGTGGGCGTGGGGCTCTCGGGGTCCGTGGGTTCCTGGGATTTCGGGGGTGGGGGGCTTTCGTGGTTCATGGGCTTCGTCCCTCCTGGGGCGTGCGGTGGGAGTCCTCGTCGAGGATGCCAGAGCCCCGTCCCTTGCCAACCGGAGCACCGCTCCGTATTATCGGAGCACTGCTCCGGTTAACGATACGCGAGGAGACCCCCATGCCCAAGGAACTGGACGGCTGGCACGCCCGCATGGGCGGCTACGTCAAGCGCCCCGACTTCTCCGAGTACTCGGAGAAGTACGCCGACTACTTCGTCATGCAACGCCGCGACGGCATCATCGAGCTCCGCATGCACACCGACGGTGGCCCCGCCATGTTCGACTTCGCCGTGCACAACGCGTGGGGCCAGGCCTGGCAGGAGATCGGCAACGACCCCGACAACGAGGTCATGATCCTCACCGGCACCGGCGAGGAATGGCTGGGCGTGCAGGACGCCTCACCCGAGGCGACCCACCGTTTCATGGCCGAGCCGCGCCCCAAGGACTTCGCCTACGAGCACACCTACTACGACGCGGTCAAACTCCTGGAGAACTTCGTCTTCGCCATCGACATCCCCACGATCGCCGCGATCAACGGCCCCAGCGTGGCGCACACGGAGTTCGCCCTGCTGTGCGACATCACGCTCGCCTCGGAGACGGCGACCATCATCGACCCACACGTGATCACCGGCGTGGCTCCCGGCGACGGCCAGCAGCTCACGCTCCAGGAACTTCTCGGCGCCAAGCGCGCCGCCTACCACCTCTACACCGGCCAGCCCATCGGCGCCCACCAGGCCCTCGAACTCGGCCTGGTCAACGAGGTCCTCCCCACCGACCGCCTCGTCCCCCGAGCCTGGGAACTCGCCGAGCACATCATGCGCGCTCCCCGCGCCGCCCGCCGCCTCAGCCACGCCATCATCCAGCGCCCCTGGAAGCGCCGCCTCGTCCAGGACCTCGGCTTCGGCGTCGCCCACGAAATGTTCGCCATCGCCGCCGACGGCCTCACTCCCTAGCACGCTGTGCGGTGGGCAGGGGGCCGTGGTGCCTGGGTGACGAAGTGCCGTTGCGGCGGGCAACTGTCAGCGACTCGCCGGGAGCGCCGGGCGCGGGTCCTCGGCCGAAGTGCGGAAGGCGGCCGGTGGCGGCGGCTTGCCGTACAGGAGCTAGCCGTACAGGAGCTTGGTGTACAGGAACGTGAAGTAGAGGAGACCCGGAACACAAAGCTCCCTCTATGTCACGCCTTTGTGGGGAGGCCGCCGCGCGGGGAGGGGCTACGGGCGGGGGCGGGAAGGGGAGGAGGCTTGGGCCTACCGAGTGCTCGGTAGGCAAGTTATGGTTCGGGCATGACTGAGGTCGCGGCCCCGGTGCGGTTGGGGCGGTTGTTGCCGGTTCTCGGGGTTGCGAATGCCGTCATGTTCGCCCTCTACGCAGGCGTGGGCGTGCTGCTCGGCCTGAACGTCGAGCAGTTGGACCCGGCGGGCAAGGTGTCCAGCCTGGGTCTGATCTCGGGGATCGGCGCGGTGTTCGCCACCGTGTTCAACCCCGTGGGCGGCGCGTTGTCCGACAGGACGCGGTCGCGGTTCGGGCGGCGGGTGCCGTGGATGATCGGCGGGTCGGTGGCGGCGCTGGGCGCGATGGCGCTGATGGCCGGCGCGCGGTCGCTGTTCGCGCTGGCCGTGGGGTGGTGCCTGGCGCAGGCCATGATGAACCTGTTCCAGTCCGCGCTGACCGCGATCGTCCCCGACCGCGTGCCGGAGGACAACCGGGGGACCGCCTCGGCGGTGCTGGGGATCATGCTGTCCCTGGGCGGCGTGATCGGGACCCTGATCGCCGCCCGGTTCGCGGCGAACATCCCGCTCGGCTACCTGCTGTTCGGCGCGCTGGTGGTGGGTGCGGCGGTGCTGGTGTCGGTGTTCGCCAGGGATTCGCGCCCGGTCGAGTACACGGTCGCCCAGCGCCCGAGGTTCCTGTCGGCCATGCGGCACAGGGACTTCATGTGGGTGTTCATCGGCCGGACGCTCATGGTGCTCGGCTACTTCATGGTGCTGAGCTTCCTGCTGTACATCCTCAAGGACTACGTCGGCCTCCCGCCGGGCATGAAGCCGGCGGACGCGGTGGCCAGGATCACGCTGATCTCGACGGCGTGCTCGATCGTCGCCACGCTGGTCGGCGGCCCGTTATCGGACAAGCTGAACCGCCGCAAGGCGTTCGTCACCGTGGCCGGCGTGGTGGCCTCGCTCGCGCTGCTGATCCCGCTGCTGGCCCCCGGCTGGGGCCTGATGATGGTGTTCGCGATGATCCACGGCTCGGCGTTCGGGCTGTACTTCGCGGTCGACATCGCGCTGGCCACGCTGGTGCTGCCGAACCCGGAGGACGCCGCGCGGGACCTCGGCGTGCTCAACGTCGCCGCCGCCGGGCCGCAGATCGCGGCGCCGTTCGTGGCCTCCGCGGTGATCCAGATCGGCGGCGGCTACGCGCCGCTGTTCGGGGTGGCGCTGGTGCTCTGCCTGGCGGGCGCGCTCGCCGTACTGCCCATCAGGTCGGTTCGTTAAAGGTACGGCGCGCATCACGCAATGTCTCGATAAATCTGGGAATGTCGGGAGACCGGGAGGGGCGTCGGCAACGTTTCCCAAGTATGAGTATCGGACAGATCATGGCCATGATCATCGGATTCCTCGTGGTCGCCGGCATCGGGATCACCACGGTGGCCATCGTCCTGTACGGGATCAAGAACGGCCAGTGGCCGACGAAGTGACGACGGCCGGAACAGCCTCGGGGGCTCGCTTCGCGGTGAGCCCCACGAGGATGCCCGCGATCACCACGCCCGCGCCCAGCAGGTCGTAGGCCGACGGCGTCGCGATCCCCAGCACCAGCCCGGTGACGATCGCACCCACGGGGATGAGCCCGGCGAACAGCCCGGCGCGCCCGGGGCCCAGCTTGGGCAGCGAGGAGTACCACAGGAAGAACGCGACGACGGTCACCACCAGCGCCAGGTACCCGAACCCGAACACCTCCGGTCCTGTCGGCGCCCTGAACATCCCACGCCCCTCCTTGACCACCCCGATCACGGCCAGCAGCGGTACCGCCAGCGCCGTCGAATAGGCGGAAACCCGGATCGCCCCGAGCTTGGGCAGCAGCGGAATGGCCAGGATCGAGAAGCTCACCTCGCCCACCAGCGCGCCCAGCGCCCACAGCAGTCCCGTCGGGCTGCCCGAACCCAGCCCGGTGGCCAGCGTCGCCCCTGCGACCACGATCACGGCACCCACCAGCAGGCGCGGCGCCGGCCGCCCGCCGGCCAGCGCGAGCCACAGCGGGACGGTCCCGAGCACGGTCCCGACCAGCGCGGGACCCGAGGCGCGGGTCGACTCCACGATGCAGACGTTGAAGATGACCAGCCCGAGCAGCGTGAGCCCGGCCAGGCAGAGCACCTCCCTGACCGTGAGCCGGACGAAGCGGAGCCCGAGCACCCGCGTGACGACCAGCAGGATGACGGCCGCGACCAGGTAGCGCACCGCCTGCCCGCCGTACACCGGATAGTCCTTGACCAGCCCCGAGACCCCGGCGAGCGTCCCGACGGCGAACATGGCGCACGCCGCGCCGATGGCTCCGTTTCTCACCTTCCGGATGGTATTGAGAGAATGGTTCTCCTGATCAGGCCAATGAACGCAGGAAAGGGAGGTCCAATGTGGCCGACCTCCACGTCACCATAGATCGCGCCAAGGGCGCCATAGCCGGGCAGATCGCCTGCGAGCTGCGGGAGTCCATCCGGCTCGGGCGGCTCGAGCCGGGCACGCGCCTGCCCGCCTCCCGCGACCTCGCCGCCGACCTCCAGGTCTCACGCGGCGTCGTGGTCGAGGCCTACGAGCAGCTCGTCGCCGAGGGATTCCTGGTCTCCAGGGTCGGTGCGGGCACCCACGTGGCGCGCGCGCTCGAACCCGCCCCGCCGCGGCCCGTCGTCGAGCCCGGGGCCGATACGGAATGCCCGTACTACGGGCACCGCCCCACCAGCCCCGACCTCAGCGGCTTCCCCCGGCAGCGCTGGCTGGCCTCGGTGCGGCACGTGCTGACCACGCTGCCGTCCGACGCGTTCGACTACGCCGACCCCGCCGGGGTCGTCGAGCTGCGCGAGGAGCTGGCCGGGTACCTGCGCAGGGTCAGGGCCGCCGACGTGCGCCCGGACAACCTGGTGATCGTCGGCGGCGTGGCCCAGGCCCTGAGCCTCGTGCTCGCCGTCCTCGGCGCCGGGCTGAAGCTGGCCATCGAGGACCCCACCAGCGTCCGCCAGGTCCCGCTGCTGCGCAGGTCGGGCGCCGAGCTCGTGCCCGTGCCCGTGGACGGCGAGGGCCTGCGGGTCGACCGGCTCCCCGCGGCCGGCGCGGCGCTGGTCACCCCGGCGCACCAGTACCCGACCGGTGTGGTGCTGTCGCCGCGACGCCGTACCGCGCTGGTGGAGTGGGCGCACGCGCACGACGCGTTCGTGCTGGAGGACGACTACGACGCCGAGTTCAGGTTCGACCGCGACCCGGTCGGCTGCCTGCAGGGGCTGGCCCCCGACCGGGTCATCCTGGCGGGCAGCACGAGCAAGTCGCTGGCGCCCGGGCTCAGGCTCGGCTGGGTGGTGGCCCCGCCCGATCTCGCCGCGCAGTTGCAGCGGGCCAGGGCCGAGTTCGACCTCGGCTCTCCCGTCATCGACCAGTACGCGCTCGCGCACTTCATGCACACCGGCGGCTACGACAGGCACCTGCGCAGGATGCGCCGCGAGTACCGGACGCGCAGGGACGTGCTGGTCAGGGCGCTGGCCGAGCACCTGCCCGAGGTCCGGGTCCGTGGCATCCAGGCGGGCCTGCACGCCTACCTCGAACTGCCCGCCACCTGGGACGAGAACGCGCTGGTCGCCGCCGCGCGCGGGCTGGGGCTGCCCGCCGAGGCCGTCGGCCCGCTGCGGTCCACGCCGGGCCCGCCCGCGATCGTGGTCGGCTTCGCGCGCTTCCCGGCCCACCGGACGGCGGCCGCCGTACAAGGACTAAAAGTCAGAATGTCAGGACAAACTATTGACTGAGGTGGAAGGTCTCGCTTAGAAAGAAGTTCCCACCTCATTGGAGGCGCCATGCGCGTGGGACTGCTCGGGCTGGGCCGGATCGGAGCCTTTCACGCTGCGACGCTCGCCGCCCATCCGCTGGTGGACGAGCTGATCGTGGCCGACCCTGTGCGCAGCTCGCCGTACGGCAGGCCGGGAGACCCCTTCGAGGCGGA
This sequence comes from Nonomuraea sp. NPDC050536, assembly GCF_044457685.1. Classification (NCBI taxonomy): domain Bacteria; kingdom Bacillati; phylum Actinomycetota; class Actinomycetes; order Streptosporangiales; family Streptosporangiaceae; genus Nonomuraea; species Nonomuraea sp. NPDC050536. Next base: position 226,094 of record NZ_JBITHD010000007.1, on the reverse strand, counting down.
CGCCGTGGTCATCGCGACGCCCACGAGCACCCACGCCGAGCTGCTGCTCAACGCGATCGACCGGGGGATCCCGGTGTTCTGCGAGAAGCCGGTGGCCACCACGATCGCCGAGACCCTGCGGGTGCTGGAGGCGGGCAGGGGCAAGCACGTGCAGATCGGCTTCCAGCGCCGCTTCGACCCCGGCTACATCGCGGCCGCGACCGCGCTGCGCGAGGGGGAGCTGGGCGAGCTGCACCGCGCCCACCTGATCACCGCGGACCCGGCGCCGCCGCCGGCCGAGTACATCCCGCTGTCGGGCGGCATCTACCGCGACTGCCACATCCACGACTTCGACATCCTGCGCTGGGTCACCGGGCGCGAGGTGGTGTCGGTCTACGCCACCGGCGCGAACCGGGGCGCCGACTTCTTCCGCGCGGCCGGCGACGTCGACACCAGCGTCGCGCTGCTCACCATGGACGACGGCACTCTGGTCACCGTCCAGGGCTCGCGCTACAACGGCGCCGGCTACGACGTGCGCATGGAACTGGCGGGCACCAAGGGCACCCGCGCCGTCGGGCTCGGCCCGCGCGCGCCGCTGACCAGCATGGAAGGCCTGCAGCCCGGAGGCGAGCCGTGGCCGGACTTCGTGACCCGCTTCCAGACCGCCTACGTCAACGAGATCGACGCGTTCCTGCGCAGCACGTCCAGCCTGTGCACGATCGAGGACGCGCTGTCCGCGCTGCGCGTGGCCGAGGCCTGCGAGCGGTCGCGGCGCGAGGGGCGCCCGGTGGAGGTGGAGCGATGAAGGTCGCCGGTGCGCCGATCTCGTGGGGCGTCTGCGAGGTGCCCGGCTGGGGCTACCAATTGCCCGCAGACCGCGTGCTGAGCGAGATGCGCGAGCTCGGCCTGACCGCCACCGAGCTGGGCCCCGACGGCTTCCTGACGCAGGCGAAGATCGAGGAGTACGGCCTGCGCAACGTCGGCGCCTTCGTGCCGGTGGTCCTGCACGATCCCGGGCACGACCCGCTCGCGGAGTTGTCGCCCGACGTCTCGGAGATGCTGGTCCTGGCCGCCGCCACCGGCACCGACGGCTACGACCTCCGCCCTGAGCTGGGCGCGGAGGGCTGGGCCACGCTGCTCGCCAACCTGGACCGCATCGCCGCCGCGGTGCCGAACGTCTGCCTCCACCCGCACGTCGGCACCATGATCGAGACGCGCGAGGAGGTCGAGCGGGTGCTCCAGGGCAGCTCCATCCCGCTGTGCCTGGACACCGGCCACCTGCTGATCGGCGGCACCGACCCGGCCGAGCTGGTCAGGGCAGTGCCGGGACGCATCGCGCACGTGCACATGAAGGACGTGGACGGCCTGCTGGCCGGCCTGGTCAGGAAAGGCGAGCTGACCTACACCCGGGCGGTCGGGCGCGGCATGTACCGCCCGCTGGGCCAGGGGGACGTGGACGTCACGGCCATCGTGCACGAACTCGGGCGGGCCGGGTACCAAGGCTGGTACGTGATGGAGCAGGACGTGATCCTTTCGGGCCCGCGGGACCAGCCGGTCGACGACGTCCGGCGGAGCCTGGCCTACCTGGACGGAGTGGGGGTTGGCTGACTACGGCGAGCTGCGCCGGATCAGGGCCAGGAACCCCGAGCGCATCGCGGCGGCGGCCGCCGCCCGCCGCCGCAGGCCGCTGCTCGGCGACCGCGACCAGCTCATGATCATCGCCGCCGACCATCCGGCCAGGGGCGCGCTGGGCGTGGGCGGCCGGCCGCTGGCCATGGGCAGCAGGGTCGACCTGCTCGAACGGCTCGCCGTGGCGCTGGCCAGGCCGGGTGTCGACGGGCTGCTCGCCACCCCCGACGTGGTCGAGGACCTGCTGCTGCTCGGCCGCCTCGACGACACGATCGTGATCGGCTCGATGAACAGGGGTGGGCTGCAGGGCGCGGTCTTCGAGTTCGACGACCGCTTCACCGCCTACGACGCGGGCACGATCGCCCGCATGCGGCTCGACGGCGGGAAGATGCTCTGCCGGATCGCCCTCGACGAGCCGGGCACCGTCGACACGCTGGAGGCGTGCGGCCGGGCGATCACCGAGCTGGCGGAGAACGGGCTGGTGGCGATGATCGAGCCGTTCTGGTCGCGGCGCGCGGGCCACGACCTGTCGCCCGAGGGAGTGATCCAGGCGATCAGCGTGGCGCAGGGGCTCGGCGCCACGTCGGCCATGACCTGGCTGAAGATCCCCGTCGTGGCGGACATGGAACGGGTCATGCAGGCCACCACGCTGCCCACGCTGCTGCTCGGTGGCGATCCCGGCGACACGCCCGACCTGGCCTACGCCGCCTGGCGCAAGGCGCTGCGGCTGCCGGGCGTGCGGGGGCTGGTGGTGGGCAGGGCGCTGCTGTACCCGCCGGACGACGATGTGGCCGCCGCCGTGGACACCGCCGTGGCTATGCTCGGCTCGTCTTGACGGCGGGCTGGAAGCCGCGGGCCAGTGCGATGATCGCGCCCGCCAGCACCAGCGGGGCGGCGAAGGCCACCCGGTAGCCGCTGGCGTCCGCGATCGGGCCGATCAGTGCGGCGCCCACGATGAAGCCCACGTAGTTGAAGAGGTTGACCCGGGCGATGGCCACCCCGGTGCCCGCCGGGTCGAGCCGACCGGCCGCCGAGAACGACTGCGGCGCCACGACCGACAGCCCGACCCCGGTGAGCCCGAACGCGATGATCGCCAGCGGCTGCGTCGGGGCCACGACGACACCCAGGAACCCCAGCGTGGCGATCGCGCCGCCGATCCTGACGATCGCGGCCGGGCCGTACCGCCTGACGGCGACGTCGCCACCGAGCCGCACCACCAGCGTGGTGGCCTGGTAGGCCGCGAACGCCAGCGGGATCACGTTGTCGTTGGCGTGCATGATCTTGTCCATGAAGACCGTGCTGAAGTTGGAGACCGAGGAGTCGCCGATGTACAGAAAGCCCATCGCCAGGCACAGCGGGATGATCGGGCCCCACGGGAAGCGGCCGGTGGCCGTCTCGACGCTCTCGGCCTTCTCCTCCTCGATCGTGCAGAGCTTCGGCGCGGCGTAGAGCGAGCCCGCCACGGCGAACACCATCGGCACCGCCATCACGACCGCCAGCGGCAGGTCCTTGCCGACGGCCGACGCCCACAGCGCCCCCGCCAGGCTGAGCACGCTCCACAGGCAGTGGAAGCCGTTCAGCACCGGCCTGCCGTACCGGCGTTCGATCGCGACACCCTGCATGTTCATGCCCGCGTCGACCGCGCCGACCGCCAGACCGAACAGCAGCAGCGCCGGGACCAGCAGCGGGACGTTCGGCGCCAGGCCGGCCAGCACCACGGCCGCCGCGACCAGCGGCTGCGCGATCCGCAGCAGCAGCTTGCTGCCCAGGCGCGCGGCGAAGGCGCCCGCGCTCACGCTGCCCACGCCCGCGAAGACCGGCACGATCAGCAGCAGGACCGTGAGGGCGAGGTCGGAGAGCTCGTGCTTGTTCTGCAGCGAGGCGACCTGTGTGAGCAGTGTGGCGAACGACAGCCCCTGCACGGCGTAGACGACGAACGTGGCGATGCGGGCCTGACGATCACGCGGAGACGGCACGATGGCCTCCAGACGGGGGGATGAAACATGAGGCGCCGTCAGGTTAGCCGTTTGGCCTGCTCCTTCGCCAGGGCAGGACATGTCCTGCCCTTTACAGCCGTGAGGATACACTTCCGATCTCTCGGTAGGTTTGTTGCTCTTTCGTTACCTGATAAAGTGCCTGGGTGACACGCCGGGGATACGCCACGGGCGAGGCGCGACGGGAGCGCATCCTCGCCACCGCACTGCTGGAGTTCGCGGAGAACGGCTATCGCGGGGCCTCCCTGGCCCGCATCGCCGAGCGCGTCGAGCTGTCACAGGCGGGGCTGCTCCACCACTTCAAGTCGAAGGAGCGGCTGCTGATCGCGGTCCTGGACTACCGCGACGAGGCCGACATGCGCCGCTTCGACTTCGGCAAGCTGACGGGCATCGCGGCGCTCAACGCGCTCGCGGACGTGGTCGACTACAACTCCCGGGTGCCCGGCCTCGTCCAGCTCTTCTCGGTCATCAGCGGCGAAGCGGTCACGGCCGACCACCCGGGCCACGACTGGGCCAGAACCCGCTATCGCCGCCTGCGCGCCAGCCTGGCCTCGGCGCTGCGCCGCGGCGCGGAAACCGGCGAGTTCCGAGCCGACCTGGACGCCGAAGCCCACGCCGACCGCCTGATCGCCATGATGGACGGCCTCCAGACCCAATGGCTCATCGACCCGGACAACGTCGACATGCCGCGAATCTTCCGCACCTACGTCACCGACGTCATCGCCACCCTCCGCCCCTAGCTCCCCCTGTTGCCCCGGGGATTAGGGGCATGGAGGATGCGGGGATGCGTTTCTCGATAAATGTTCCGAATTTTGGGGACTTTGCCGATCCCAGGACCGTGGCGGCGCTGGCCGTGGCCGTCGAGGAGGCGGGGTGGGATGCGCTGTTCGTGTGGGATCACGTCGTGCATCACAAGCGGCTTCGCCGTACCTTCGCCGATCCGTGGATGCTGTTGACCGCGGCGGGATTGGCGACCTCGCGGATCCGGCTGGGGGCGATGGTCACCCCGGTGGCGCGGCGGCGTCCGCAGCAGTTGGCCCGGCAGGTCGCCACGCTGGACGCGCTGACCGGCGGCCGGGTCGTCTTCGGGGCGGGGCTGGGCGGGCCGATCGAGGACGAGTACGGCAGCTTCGGCGAGCCCACCGACCCCGTCGTGCTGGCCGAGCGGCTGGATGAGGGGCTCGGGCTGCTGGAGCGCTACTGGTCGGGCGAGGCGGTGACGTTCGAGGGCGAGCACTACCGGGTCGACGACGTGACCCTGCTGCCCGCCACGGTGCAGCAGCCGCGCCCGCCGGTGTGGGTGGCCGGGTTCTGGCCGCATCGCAGGCCCATGCGGCGGGCCGTACGGTGGGACGGTGCGGTGCCGCTGTTCGCCTCAGCCACCCACGGGTTCCTGCCGCCGCTCGACGAGGTGCGGGACCTGGTGGGGTTCCTCCGGCAGGAGCGCGGGGACGACGAGCGCTCCTTCGAGATCGTCCTCGGCGGCCTCACCCCCGGGGACCCGGCCAAGGCCCGCGACATGATCGGCCCCCTGGCCGACGCGGGCGCCACCTGGTGGGACGAACGCCAGATCATCACCGGCCCCGACCTCGACAAACTCGAACCCGTCCTCCGCCGCGTCGAACAGGGCCCTCCCAGGCTTTGACCTCGCCGTACGAGTAATTTCGGGCGGAGTGCGACGTTTGGGCATTGAAGTCCGGGTATGTAGAAGAGTGCCCACTGGTGCCACTGTGGTGCGTGTCCGGTCGTCGGGATTCTCCGACGACCGGACGTCTATCTCACGGGCTCGGGCGCGGTTGTCGCGGGTGTACGGCGGGCCCCCCAGACGCCCAGTGCTGTGAGTGAGGCGAGCTCCGTGACCGCCAGGCCGCGTTCGACCAGGCCGAGGGGCATGACCTGCCACCAGGCCGTGCCACTGCGAGCACCGAGGTAGACCATGGTCGCGATGCCCACCACCCAGGCCACCGACACCACGCCGAACAGGAACGCCACCACCGCGGGACGCCGTCCTTCGATGCGCCGCCAGGGGTGGGCGATGATCAGCACCGCGATGGGCAGGGCGAGGAAGGCGGCGAAGCTTGCCGTGCGGTGGATGCTGCCGCTCAGGCTCGGCCCCACCGACCAGTCGTGCTTGTGGAACGTGGCGGTCACCAGCAGCCCGACGGACCACACCATCATCGCCAGAGTCCCCACGGGCCCGGCCAGCTTCCTGCGTGCCAGAGAGAGGCCGATCAGCGCCGATCCGGCGGCCAGAATCCCGACTCCCAGCCCGAACACCCACGCCTCCGGCCCGAGCCCGTGCTCGCTGATGGTCCGCCGGATCGGGTCGACCTGGTCGAGCCGCAGCAGGTCCAGCGCGACGATCACCGCCGCCCCCACGTAGACCGCGACGAGCCCCCACCGAGCGCCCCGATGCACCGCCACCCCCAAACCCACGTCTTGATCACAACAACGCCCCGACCCACCCCCAGATTCCACAGTGCCTCGCGCGTGTGTGTGTAGTCAGTGGGCGAGGGCTTGTTTGATCAGGGAGTCCGAGAGGTCGCGGAGGCGGCGCCTGGCGTCCGGGTCGTAGGCCTGGGGATCGGCTAGGGCCTCGTGCCGGCCGTTGAAGTAGCGGCCCGTCACCTCGTCGCGAGCGTTCACCAGGCGCATCGTGGCGTCCGCGCCCTCCCCGACGGTGCTCAGGATCGGTGCTCCGGCTTCCCTGACCATGGTGGTGTCCATGTAGGTGGCCGGGTGGAGGGCGTTGACCGTGACGCCCTGGGAGGACAGTTCCTCCGCCAGGTCGATGGTGAACATGATCTGGGCGAGCTTGCTCTGGCTGTACGCGCGCTGCCCGCCGTACCCGTGTTCGAGCATGGGGTCGGAGAAGTCGATCGCGTGCTGACCGGCCGAGGCGACGTTGACCACGCGGGTGGTCAGCAGCGGCAGCAGGCGGCGCGTCAGGTGATAGCCCGCGAGGTAGTTGACGGCGAAACGGAGCTCGATGCCGTCCCTGCTGAGCTCACGCCCGGAGCCGGGCTTGCCGCCGCCGATGCCGGCGTTGTTGATCAGGACGTCCAGGTGGTCGTATCGGTCGAGGACCCAGGTGGCCATGGCGTCGACGGCGTGCAGGTCCGCGAGGTCCGCCCGGATCCCGTCGGCCTGCCGTATCTCGGAGCGGCCGTGCGCGATGACGCGGTCGCCGGCGGCCGTCAGGCGGCGAGCCAGCTCGTGGCCGAGCCCATGGGTGGAGCCGGTGATGAGGATGGTTCGCATGAGGCCTCCCGACAACGGCGAATTTTCCCTGGTTACGAGGCCATGACACCTCATCAGGGAGTGATTGACGTGACGATTGGTGATCTAACGGTCAACAGGATCGGCTACGGCGCGATGCGGTGCTCGACCACGCCGACGAGCAAGGCATTGCTTTCCTGCCGTTCTTCCCGATCGCGGTCGACGAGCACGCGGGCGAGGACGGCCCCCTGGCGACCGTGGCCAAGGAGGCCGGCGCCACGCCCGCCCAGGTCTCGCTGGCCTGGCTGCTGCGCCGCTCGCCCGTCGTGCTGCCCATCCCGGGCACCTCGTCCGTCGCCCACCTGGAGGAGAACCTCGGCGCCCTGGACGTGCGGCTCACCGACGACCACGTCGCCGCCCTCGACAAGCTCGGTCTCTGACGGGTCAGGCCTTGAGTCGCCCGCCGCCGTCGACGGTCAGGACGGTCCCGGTCACGAATCCGTTGTTCACCACGAACGCGATCGTGGCCGCGACCTCCTCGGCGTTGCCCACCCGCCCGACGGGCGCCATGGCCGCCGAGTTCGACAGCACCGCGGACCGGATCGACGGGTCGAGCGTGGACCACCAGTCGGTGTCGATCACGCCGGGGGAGACCGCGTTCACCCGGATCGGGGCCAGCTCCAGCGCCAGCCCGGGCACGGTGGCCTCGAGCCCGCCGTTGACCGCCGCCAGCGCCGACACCCCGGGGAACGAGGCCCCGGCCGAGGCTGCGGTCACGAACGTGATCGACCCTTGCGGGCTGAGCACCTCGAGCGCCGCCTGAGCCGTCAGCAGGTGCGGGATCAGCTTGCCCTCGACACCCCTGACCAGGTCGTCCCTGGTCAGCGTACGAAGCGGCCCGGCGCCACCGCGGGCCGTCACGGTGATCACCACGTGGTCGACCGTGCCGAGCCCGGCGAAGAACTCCCTGGTCGCCTCCACGTCGGTGGCGTCAACGGCCTGCCCCGAGGCGCGGTCGCCCAGCTCCTTCAACGCCGACTCGACCCGCTCGGCCGACCGCCCGGTGATGACGACCTCTGCGCCGCTCTTCTCCAGCAGGGCGGCCGTGGCCAGGCCGATACCGGTGGTGCCGCCCACGATCACTACGCGCATCGCGCTCTCCTCAATGACTAAATACGAGACATCTTGCCTCGAAACTATAAAACGAGGCACGGTGTCTTGTAAAGTGGCGGTCCATGGTGGGAAGACCGCGCAGCGAGGAGTCCAGGAAGGCCATCCTCAAGGCCGCGCTCGAGCTGTGTGCCCGTGACGGCTACCAGAACGTCACGCTCAAGGGCATCGCCGAGGCCGCGGGCACCGGCAGGCAGACCCTCTACCGCTGGTGGCAGACCAAGGCCGAGGTGCTCCTCGAGGCGATGACCGACCTGGTCGGCCCCAAGGTCGAACCGCCACCGGCCAGTGGTGACGCGCGGGCGGACCTGGTGGCCTTCCTTGACCGCACGTTCACCGTGGCGGGCGGCCCGGCGGGACCGGTGATCGTGGGGCTGATGGCCGACGCGCAGTCCGATCCCGGCTTCGCCGCCAAGCTGCGTGAACGGCTCATAGGGCAACGCAGGCAGGCGCTGCGCGAGGTGCTCGAAAGGGGCGTGCTGCCCGCGGGAGCCGATCCGGAACTCGTCGTCGACGTGATCTTCGGGGTGATGTGGTACCGGCTGCTCAACCGGCACGCCCCCGTCGACCGCTCGCTGGCCGCGGAACTGGACGACCTGCTTGCGCGAATCGCCTGACACGCCGCCAGAGCCAGCGAATCCCCCGCCTGCCGGATATCGTCGGAAGTGTGAATGAACGCCCGGGATCCTGGCTACCCCGCCTGCAGGAAGTCGGAGAGCGGCTGGCCGAGGAGTTGGTCTCGGTGCGCCGCCCCAAGGAAGGCGACGTGCCGCCTCCGCACGAGCTACGGGCCTCGGACGACGATCGCGAACGCATCGCTCAGGTGCTGCAGGACGCGCACGCCGACGGGCGCATCACGCTGGACGAGCTCGAGGAGCGCCTGGGCGTGCTGTACTCCGCCCGCACGCTCGGCGACCTCGCCCAGCTCACCGGCGACCTGCTGCCCGCCGACCAGCAGCCGCTCAACCTCGACGGCCGCCCGGTCTCGGCGATCTTCAAGAAGGAGCAGCGCGGCGGCCGCTGGGTCGTGCCCGCCGAACTCAGCGTCACGGCCATGTTCGGCACCACGACGCTCGACCTGCGTGACGCGATCCTGCAGAACCGCCGCATCATCATCAACGCCACGCTGGTCTTCGGCGGGCTGGAGATCCACGTACCGGAGGACCTGGAGGTCATCCGGATCGCCAAGGGCGAGACCAAGCGCCTGACCAAGCAGCCCACCGCGCCGGACGCCCCGGTCGTGGAGGTCCACACGACGAACTTCGCCGGCGAGGTCAAGGTCAAGGAGCCACCTCGCCGCAAGCGCCGCCGCTGAAGGCTCAGCCGGCGCTGTCGAAGTTGATCGCGCTGTAGGCCCGGAGCTTCCAGAGCTGGTGCTCGCTCTCCACCTTGCGGATCGTGCCCGAGCGCCCGCGCATCACCAGCGAGTGCGTGACCGCGACGCCGCTGCGGAAGCGCACGCCCTGCATGAGCTCGCCCTGCGTGATGCCGGTGGCGGCGAAGAAGACGTCGTCGGAGGTGACCAGGTCGTTAGTGGTGAGGACCTGGCCGAGGTCGTGCCCGGCGTCCAGGGCCTTGCGGCGCTCGGCCTCGTCGCGCGGCCACAGCTTGCCCTGGATGACGCCGCCCAGACACTTGAGCGCGCACGCGGCCACGATGCCCTCGGGGGTGCCGCCGATGCCGAGCATCAGGTCGATGCCGGTGCCCTCGCGGGCCGCCATGATCGCGCCGGCCACGTCGCCGTCGGGGATGAACTTGATCCGCGCGCCGGTCTCCCTGATCTCCTTGACCAGCCGCTCGTGGCGGGGCCGGTCGAGGACGACGACCGTGACGTCGGCGGCCGAGCAGCCCTTGGCCCTGGCCACGGCGTTGATGTTGGCGGCCACGGGCGCGTCGATGTCCACCACGTCGGCCGCCGCCGGGCCGGTGACCAGCTTCTCCATGTAGAACACGGCCGACGGGTCGTACATCGAGCCGCGCTCGCTCACCGCGATCACGCTTACGGCGTCGGGCATGCCGAGCGCGGTGAGACGGGTGCCGTCGATCGGGTCGACCGCCACGTCGCAGTCGGGGCCGCTGCCGTCGCCCACGTGCTCGCCGTTGTAGAGCATCGGGGCGCGATCCTTCTCGCCCTCGCCGATGACCACCACGCCGTTCATGGACACCGTGTTGATCAGCTGGCGCATGGCGTTGACCGCCGCGCCGTCGGCGCCGTTCTTGTCGCCCCTGCCGACCCAGCGGGCCGCCGCCATCGCGGCCGCTTCCGTGACGCGAACCAGCTCCAGTGCCAGGTTCCGGTCGGGGGCGTGCTCGCCCGTGGCCAGGGCTGCGGGTACGGACGTCTGATCGGACATGATGCGGCCTCCCAAGTGGACAACTGACTCGATGGTAGTTGTCCCCTCTTTCCCGGTCAGCGGAGGATAATGTGCCTGCCTTGGCTTACTCCCGTTTCCCGGCGCGGGTTTTGGTCGATACACAGTGCGCGATCAGGTTCGTGTCCGGCACAAAGGAGATCGAATGAGCGACGTGGATCAGGCGGTTACGGGGCGGGGGGCCGCCACCCGCGCCGCACTCCTCGCGGCTGCCCGCGAGGTGTTCATCCGCAAGGGATTCGCCGAGGCCGGCGTGACCGACATGGTGGCCAAGGCCGACGCCAGCGTCGGCAGCCTCTACCACCACTTCTCCGGCAAGGCTGACCTGTACCTGACGCTGTTCGAGGAGTTCCAGGCCCGCCAGACCCGGCGCACCAAGGACGCCGCCCGCGACGCCCGCGCCAGGGGCGAGACCGACCCGATGCGGGTGTTCATCGACTCCGCCCGCGCCTACCTCGAGGGGTGCCTGGAGGAGCAGGACGTCGCTGCGCTGTTCCTGCGCGGCGACGGGCCTCCCGGGTTCGAGGTCGTGATGCGCGACCGCTTGCGTACCTGGGCCAGGCGCAACGCGGCGCTGTTCGAGGACGACCCGGCGCTCGTCGTGGTCATCACCGGCGCGCTGGCGGCCGCTGTCAACGAGGTCGTGCCGACCGGCAACCGCGCGCTGGCCGAGGAGGTGCTCGCCATCATCGGCCAGATCCGACCGGTCGCTTCGGCAGGCGGCCCTGCCAACGGGTAACCTCGCCAGATGTGCGACGGTTCACCGAGGGTTTCTGGGGCTACGCGGTAGCTCTGTTCGTGTGCGTGGCTGCGGCCGCCCTGTTCCTGCTCGTCACGCCACAGAGCAGGGAGGAGCACATCCCCAAGCTTGACTACTCGATCACCGTCGCCAACTTCGGTCACAGTGTGCCGTACAAGGTCTGGGCCCCGGTGAAGGACCCCGCCGGATGGGTGCCGAACAGCAACCGCATCGCCAAGGGGGCCAACGGCGCGCAGGTGCTCTCCCTGGGCTACGCCACGGCCAAGCGGCAGCACGCCATGTTCATCCAGAGCGACGAGAAGCCCGCGGCCGACTTCGCCAACCGCATGGCCAACAGCGACAAGTCGGTCGGCACCGCTCAGATCAACGGGGCCACCTGGGACAAGCGGTTCCGCGAGGACAAGAACCAGCGCAGCCTCGTGCTCGCCCGCCCCGACGTCACCCTGGTCATCACCGGCACAGCCGACTGGCCAGAACTCACCGAACTAGCCACCACCCTCCAGCCCCGCTGACCAGGCCTCCTCTTCCAGCGCGGCGTCTCTTCCACTAGGGCACGCCTTTTCTCCCAGTGCGGCATCTCTTCTGCCACGGCACGTCTTTTCTTCCGCTACGGCGTCTCTTCTGCTACGGCGGGTCTTTTCTTCGGGTACGGCGTTTCTTCTGCTGCGGCGCGTGCTGAGATCCGGATGGCCGGATTCCGCGACTCGGAGGGCAATGTCCTGTCGCTGATGACCTAGGACGTGACCGCCTCGGCCAGCGCCGCGAAACCGCGTTTGATGTCGTCGACCGTCATGCCGCGCTCGTCGCGCTGGAAGCAGATCAGGCTCGCGTTCAGCGGCGCCAGCAGCGCGTCCGCGAGGAAGTGGGGATCGCACCCGGGCTTGGCCTGGGCCAGCAGCGTGGCCAGGTGCGTGTGGTGGACGCGGTACGGCCCGCCGTACCTGCTCTTGCCGTCGCCCGACTCCAGCAGCAGGAACATGTCGACCTGGTCGACGATGCGGTCCACCAGGGCGGACAGGAAGGCCCTGACGCGGGCGGCGGGGGGAGCGCCGGGGCCGATCGGTGGCGGCCCGCTCAGGAACGCCTGCTGGAAGCGGCGCTCGCGCTCGTCGAGCAGCGCGTAGAGCAGGCCGCTGCGGTCGCCGAACCTGCGGTAGACGGTGCCTACTCCGACGCAGGCCTCGCGGGCCACCTCGTCGAGGGACAACTGCTCGGCGCCGCGGTCGTCGATGATCCGGGCCGCCACGTCGATGATCTTCTGCCGATTCCGCGCTGCGTCGGCTCGCTCCGGTTGTGGCTGCCCGATGATCGGCAGCGGCTGGCGCTTGGGCATCCCTCTCCCCTCGGGTACGAGGATAACGGTTGTAACCGGAGAATTCTCCGGTTAATGTTGACAAACGAATCGGAGAACCCTCCGCTTAAGGAGTCGAGCATGGCGGACAACTTCAACCAGCAGGTCATCGACGAGTTCCGGGCCAACGGCGGCAAGGTCGGCGGCTATTTCGAGGGCTCCGCGCTCGTGCTGCTGACGACCAAGGGGGCCAAGAGCGGCAAGCTCATCACGACGCCCGTGATGTACCTCCCGGACGGTGACAGGTACGTGATCATCGCTTCGAACGCCGGGGCGGACAACCACCCGGCCTGGTACCACAACCTGCTCGCCAACCCCTCGGCGACGGCTGAGATCGGCACGGAGACCTTCGAGGCCAAGGCCGAGTTCATCGACGGTGAGGAGCGGGACCAGCTCTACGCCCGCATGGTCGACGTGGCTCCCGGCTTCGCCGAATACGAGGCCAAGACCACCCGCCGCATCCCTGTCCTCGCCCTCCACCGAGCCGCCTGACCCGAACCTCCCGTCCTGAGCGCCGCAACCCCCACCTCTTGCGGCTCCACCCGAGCCCTGGGATTCCCGGCAGGCCTCGCTGGCCACCGGGCCGCCACCCCATGCAGCCTCACCCGAGCCGTGGGATCCCCGTAGGTTCCCCTGCCGTGGGGCCCTTGCGGCCTCACCCGAGCCCTGGGATTCCCAGCAGGCCCCGCTGGACACCGGGCCGCCACCCCATGCGGCCTCGCCCAAGCCCTGGGATCCCCTAGGTTCCCCTGCCCGTGGGGCCCCATGCGGCCTCGCCCGAGCCCTGGGAGCCCCGCGTTCCTCGATCCCAAGCGCCCTCACTCCCGCCGGAGGGGCTGCCCCCTCCTTGTGCCTCGTGCGAGCCCTGGGATGCCCGCGTCCCGCCCACGTGTCCGTCACGTTCGGGCGCTACCACGCGCTGCCCGGCGGCGGGCCATGGGGCGTTCGCTAGAAGGGAGCGTCGTCGTCCTGGGTGGTGGGCTCGGAGCGGCGGGCCATGGCGGCGGCGAGCTTGACGCGGGCGCCCTGGAGCCACTCCTCGCAGATGGCGGCCAGCTTCTCGCCCCGCTCCCACAGCTCGATCGACTGCTCCAGCGTGAGCCCGCCGGTCTCCAACCGCCGGACCACCTCGGTCAGCTCCTCGCGGGCCTGCTCGTATGAGGGTGCCTTCTCGTCTGCCACGCGAACCACCATAGAGTCAGGAACCGACAGCCGCGCCCTGGCCCGCCGAGGAGGACCATGCCCGTCCGCCCCGCCACCAAAGCCGACATCCCCGAGCTGGTCCGCCTCCGTCAACTCCTCGCCCTCAGCATGTCCGCCACCACCCCCTCAGATCCCGGTACGGCAGGCGTCCGGGAAAGGCTGGGAGGAGCCGTACGCGGCGGTCTACGTCATCGACGCCCTCGACGGCACGCTGGCGGCCTGCGGCATCGGCTTCATCTTCGAACGCTTCCCGGGCCCCGGCCTCCCGGACAGCCGCTTCGGCTACCGAAATGCGGGCCAGTGCTCCGGCCTTCAGGCCGGGGGTGAAGGCCCGCGCGGGAGGGCCGCTAGGCCCGAGCGTGCCCTAATGTCCGTTGATCTGTTCTGTCGGTGCCAGTCGGTAGGTTTGATCAGTGCAGCTCCGGTACAACTTCCGTCTCTACCCGACACCGGGTCAGCAGGTCGCGCTGGCCAGAGCGTTCGGGTGCGCGCGGACGGTGTTCAACGACGCACTGCGCGCGCGGCAGGACGCCCGCGAGCAAGGCTTGCCGTATGTCTCGGACGGGGACCTATCCAAGCGGGTGATCACTCGAGCCAAGGTGAGTCCGGAGCGGTCTTGGCTGGGCGAGGTTTCGGCCGTCGTGCTGTATGTGGAGAACCTGTCGGTGTCCGGGCTCGGCCGTACGAGGCTGGCCAAGAGCGTGCACGATGCGGGCTGGTCTCAGTTCGTGAACATGCTGGAGTACAAGGCGAAGCGGTACGGCCGCACCTTCGCCAAGATCGACCGCTGGTTCCCGTCGTCGAAGCTGTGCTCTGCGTGCGGCGCGCTAGCCGACAAGATGCCGCTGAACGTCCGCTCCTGGACGTGCCCTTGCGGTGTATCCCACGATCGGGACGTGAACGCAGCGATCAACATTCTCGCCGCTGGACGAGCGGAGAGCCTAAACGCCTGTGGAGGGACGGTAAGACCATCGCTCGCGGTGGCACCACCCGACGAAGCAGGAACCCGCTCCAAGCTGCCCGCCACATCGGCGGCGTAGCAGGGGAGAATCCCCGCCCTTCTTCAGGGCGGAGAGGACGTCAAATGCGCACGACCATCGTGTTGGAGACGCGGTCGTGGACGCCGCGGTGGTCGCGGTCCGAGATGAGGGCGGGGATCGCCAGGCACAGCAGGACGGTGCGGACCAGGACCGGCAGCAGGCGCGGCGCGCGGCCGTCCATGGCCGCCGAACGGACATTAGGGCACGCTCGGGCCTTGCGGCCCTCCCGCGCGGGCCTTCACCCCCGGCCTGAAGGCCGGAGCGCCGCGATCTTCCACCGCAGGCGTTGTTAGGCCGCCGTGCCGTCGTCTCGGCGGGCTTGCCGTACAGCGGGGCAGGAACCGGGGCGCAGGCTGGGGCGCGAGCGCTCCAAGGGTCGAGAGCCGTCAGGGGGTGTCGGTGGGGGGTTGGGTGCGGACGGTTAGGCGGTCGTCTGTGAGGCGGATGGTGAGGAGGGAGTTGGGGGGGACGTCTTTGGCGAGGCGGACGACCTCGCCCGACGGGTACTGGACGATGGCGTAGCCGCGTTCGAGGGTGGCGGCAGGGGAGAGGGAGACGAGGCGGGCACGCAGGTGGGTGAGGGAGTCGGAGGCGCGGTCCAGGGAGCTCGTGAGCGAGCGGCGGGCGCGGTCGCGGAGGGCGTCGGCCTGTTCGGCGCGGCGTTCGAGCTCGCGCACTGGGTCGGAAAGCGAGGGGCGCGAGCGGACCGACGTGAGCCAGGACATCTCCCTGTCGAGCCACCCGCCGAGCACCCGGCGCCCGCGGTCGCGGAGCTGGCGGACGAGCGTGAGCTGCTCGCCGACGTCGGGGACCACCTTCTTGGCCGCGTCCGTGGGCGTGGAGGCGCGTACGTCCGCGACCAGGTCGAGCAGCGGGCTGTCCTGCTCGTGGCCGATGGCGCTGACGATGGGGGTACGGCAGGCCGCCACCGCCCGCACCAGCGTCTCGTCCGAGAACGGCAGCAGGTCTTCGAGCGAGCCGCCGCCCCGGGCGACGACGATGACGTCCACGGAGGCGTCGGCGTCGAGCTTGCGCAGCGCCTCGGTGACCTCGCCGACCGCGTAGGGCCCCTGGACGGCCACCTCTTCGACCTTGAACTGTACGGCGGGCCAGCGGCGCCGTGAGTTGTCGAGCACGTCGCGCTCGGCGGCGGAGTCGCGCCCGCAGATGAGCCCCACCGTGCCGGGCAGGAAGGGCAGGCGCCGCTTCCTGTCGGCGTTGAAGAGCCCCTCGGCGGCCAGCAGCTGCCGCAGCTTCTCCAGGCGGGCCAGCAGCTCGCCCACGCCGATGGGCCTGATCTCCAGCGCGGTGAAGGCGAACGAGCCCCGGTTGATCCAGAAGTCGGGCTTGACGTGCATCACCACCCGAGCGCCGTCCACGGGACGCGGCACGGTGGCCTCGTAGACCCCGCGCGGGGCGGTGACCCTGGCCGAGACGTTGGCCACCGGGTCGCGCAGCGTCAGGAACACCGTGCCGCCGCGCGCGCTCAGCTCGGTGATCTGGCCCTCGACCCAGACCGTGCCGAGCTTGCCGATCCAGCCACCCACCATCTGCAGGACAGTGCGGATCGGCAGCGGCGATTCGGGCGAGGTCTTCGAGGTCATAGCCCGAGACTACGGGGAACGGCCGACTATTCTCCGGCCTCCAGCTTGGCCAGGCGGTTCTCGAACATCTTGATCACCTGCGGCCGCGCGGTCGTCGCCTGCTCGTAGGTCAGGAGGTCCTTGATCTGCTCGGCCGTCTTGCCGCGCATCCTGGCCCGCAGCGACGCCACGGTCAGCTCCGAGTATCCAGGCAGCGGCTCATCCTGTACGGCCGGCTCCTTCTTGGCCGCGGGCTTGCGAGCCGCCCTGGGCTTGGCGGCGGCCTTCGGCTTGGCGGTCTTCGGCTTCTCGGCGGGCTCGGCAGCAGGCTCGGCCGCGACAGCGGAGGCGAGCTCCTCTGCGACAGCGGGCGCGGCGGGCTCGGGCGCGGCGACAGGCTCGTCCACGGCGGAGGCGGTGGTGACGGCGGCGGGCTCGGGCTCCACGACGGCGGCAGGCTCGGGCTCGGCGACGACGGCGGCGGGCTTGGGCTCGGCGACGGCGGCGGGCTTGGGCTCGGCGACGGCGGCGGGCTCGGGGGCGGCCGGCGTCTCGGTGACGAGCGGCTTGGTCTCGTCGGCGGGAGTCGGCTTGCCGGCGGGGGAGAAGATGACCGGCTCAGGCTTGGTCTTGGCGACGCCGTTGGGCTCGGAGTCGGACGGGCGGGGGGCGAAGATGACGGGCTCGCGGCGGGCCGGCTTCTCCACGGGCGCCTCGGTCTCCTGCACCTCCTCCTCTTCTTCCTTGGCCGCCAGCCCCTTGATGGAGTTCTTCACCCGGTCGACCAGCAGCAGCGCCTGGCCCGCGGCGCTAAGCGTGGTCTGGATGACGAACATCGGAAGGTCCTTGGCCTTCTCCTTCAGTTCGTCCTTGTCGGTGACGGTCTTGGCGATGTTTCGTATCACGTCGCTGAGGGACATGACGTCTCCCTGGGAGGTCAAGTATTGGACGGCCAGTCTGGCAAACGGCGGGCAACGATGCACGCGCGGTCCTGTCAGCCGCTCCACGTAGCATAAGGAGGTATGGAGTCCGAGACCCCCACCACCCGACGCGTTCTCGTAGCCAAGCCGCGCGGCTACTGCGCCGGAGTCGATCGAGCCGTGGTAGCGGTCGAGAAGGCTCTCGAGCAGTATGGCGCGCCCATCTACGTACGCAAGCAGATCGTCCACAACACCCACGTGGTCAGGACGCTCGAGGCCAAGGGTGCCATCTTCGTCGAGGAGACCGATGAGGTCCCCGAGGGCGAGATCGTGGTGTTCTCCGCCCACGGCGTATCCCCGGCCGTGCACGAGGAAGCCAAACAGCGCAGCCTGCGCACGGTCGACGCCACCTGCCCGCTGGTGACGAAGGTGCACAACGAGGCCCGCCGCTTCGCCGGCCAGGACTACGACATCCTGCTCATCGGCCACGAGGGCCACGAGGAGGTGGAGGGCACCTCCGGCGAGGCCCCCGACCACATCCAGCTCGTCGACGGCCTCGACGCGGTCGACCGTATCCAGGTCAAGGACCCGGGCAAGCTGGTGTGGCTGTCGCAGACCACCCTGTCGGTCGACGAGACCAACGAGACGGTCGCCCGGCTCAAGGAGCGCTTCCCCAGGCTGATCGACCCGCCCAGCGACGACATCTGCTACGCCACGCAGAACCGCCAGATCGCCGTCAAGGAGATCGCCGCCGAGTCGCAGCTGGTCATCGTGGTCGGCTCACAGAACTCCTCCAACTCCAAGCGCCTGGTCGAGGTCGCCAAGGACTACGGCGCCGACGCCTCCTACCTGGTCGACTACGCCGCCGACATCCGCGACGAGTGGCTCGAGGGCGTCACCACGGTCGGCGTGACCAGCGGCGCCTCGGTGCCCGAGGAGCTGGTCGAGGAGGTGCTGGCGCATCTGGCCCGGCACGGCTTCGAGGACGTGCGCGAGGTCCAGCCGGTGGACGAGCGCATGCGCTTCGCCCTGCCCCACGAGCTCCGCAAGGACCTGCGTGCCTGAAGGGCCTCATTCGCGCGTCTGAAGGGCTTGACCCGCGCTTCTGAAGGGCTTCAGCTGTACGGCGAGCCGGCAACCGACCGCTCGCCGTACTCCGGAAAAGGTGCTATTCCTCCGTGCGAGCTGTGCCGTAGACGCGCGGCTCGAAGTACCCCTCGGGCTCGGGCGCGTAGACGGGCTGCTGCTCCTTGCGCGGACGCGGCACCTCGGCGTCCACCCGCAGCTCCTCCCGCAGGTCGCGCACGTTGTCGCGGAGCCCGCGCCGCCAGGCAACCGCCAGCAGCACCGCCGAGCAGGCGAACAGCCACGGCGCGCCCCGCGAAAGCGACCCGTACAGGCCGAGCGCCAGCGACCCGGCGATCGAGGCCGAGCCGATCGCGCGCCCCAGCTCCACGAAGAGCGTGGCCACGAAGAACACCAGCGGCGGCGTCACCACCAGCGACAGCAGCTCCCGCCGGTTGACCAGCAGCACCCCCGCCAGCGATGCGAGCACGAACAGCACGCCGACCAGCCACGACAGGCTCAGCCGATCCGCGAGGACATATCCCGCCAAAGTGGCGACAAGGGAGAGCGCGATGGCGCCGCGGGCCGTCAACCGCACGGCTGACCGCCTGCCTTTCTCAGTCACTGGCCCCGCCCCCCTTACTGCGACCCGTTGGCCAACTTACCGTTCGTGTGCGAAATCAGAGACGTGGTTTCGAGCAGTTCAGGGGAGGCGAGCGGCCTCGGCAGCCCGTCGAGCGACTCGGGGGAGTCCAGGCTGCCGTCCACTACGCCCAGTTCGTTGAGCTTTCTGGCGGTGACCATGACGCGGCTTTCCAGGGATCCGACCGTCTTGTTGTAGTTCTCGACCGCGCGCGTCAGCGCCTTGCCCAGCGCGTCGACGTTCCTGCCCAGCGACGACAGCCGCTCGTAGAGCTCCTTGCCGAGCTCGAAGACCGCCCGCGCGTTCTCGCTGAGCGCCTCCTGCTGCCAGGCGTAGTGCGCGGTGCGCAGCATCGTGATCAGCGTGGTCGGGGTGGCGATGTGCACCCGCCGGGTCATCGCGTACTCCAGCAGCCCGGGATCGCGCTCAAGCGCCGGGGCCAGGAACGCCTCGCCGGGGATGAACAGCACCACGAACTCGGGCGACGGGTTGAACCCCTGCCAGTACGCCTTGGCCGCCAGCCGGTCCACGTGCTCGCGCAGATGGCGGGCGTGCGCGTCCAGCCTGACGGTGGCCAGCGTGTCGTCGGCCTGCTCGGCGGCCTCCAGGTAGGCGGCCAGCGAAACCTTGGAGTCGACCACGATGTTCTTGCCGCCCGCCAGCCGGATCACCATGTCGGGCCGCATCGCGCCCTCGGTGACCTGCTCGTCGAAGTCGCAGTGGCGCTGCATCCCGGCGATCTCGGCCACGCGGCGCAGCTGCAGCTCGCCCCACCGGCCCCGCGCCTCCGGCCGCTGCAACGCCCTGACCAGGGCGGTGGTCTGCGCGCGGAGCTCCTGGTTGCTCTGCCGTACGAACTCCACCTGCTTGGCCAGCTCGGTGCGGGCCACCCGCTGCTGCTCCTCGACCCGCGACAGGGCCTCTTTCAGCGGCTCGACCAGGTGTTCCACGGCCTGCTTGCGCTGCTCGAGCTCGCCTGTCGCCTCCGCCCTGCTGGCGGCGAGCCGGGACTCGGCCAGCTCGAGGAAGCGCAGGTTGTTGACGTCGAGCGCGCGGGTCGACAGCGCCTGGAAGCGCTCGGTCAGCTGCCCCTCGACGTAGGCCAGCTTCTCCTCGGCCGCCTTGGCACGGGCGCTCGCCTCCGCCGTCCTGGTCTTGGCCAGCAGGAAACCGATGGCCACACCGATCACGAGCCCGATGAGAAGCGAGACGACGTCCACTCCATCGATGATTGCAGGATCTTCCCGGCACGCTTGCGCATTCCGCTTGTGCGGCGCGTCGGCCATCACTCACAGTATCGATATGACTACGGGGCCGAAGGTGATGGTGTCCATCGCGGCGACCTTCGTCGTGTCGGCCGTGGTGGTCGCGCTGACCAGCCTGGTCGTCGCCTCCAGGAGCGCGCCGCCCGGCCAGACGATCGCGGTGTCCCGGCAGACGCTGCTGTGGTCGCCGGGCGCCTGCGTGAGCAGGACCGGGCCCCGCTACGACCTGACCCCGTGCAACGGCGGCGTCGCGGAGGTCCTGACCGTGACGGACGGCCCCTGCCCGCCGGATTCGGACGACGTGCTCCGCGTCGGCGGCAGCCGTACGGCATGTGTGCGCAACTTCCTCGACCCGCACCCCGGCGAGCCCGGCGGCGGGGGAGGGGTGATCAGGCCGGGTGACTGCGTCGCTCTCGACGGCGGCGAGCGCCCCTGCGCCAGCACAGGCTGGTACGGCAGGGCCGTCGCGGTGGTACGGCGGGCGTCGACCTGTCCGCGCGGCACGCTGGACACGCTCACGCTGGTCGACCACCAGGTGGCCTGCCTGGGCGGCGGCGGCCACGTGCTGGCCCGCGGCGCCTGCGTGGCCCGCCCGCCGCGCACCTCGTTGACCCGCTCGGCCATCACCCAGGTCACCTGCTCATCACCCCGGGCGTGGGCGCAGGTCACCTCGGTGGAGTCGTCCGCAAAGCAGTGCCCGGAAGGCTCGAACCGATACCTCGAGGCCCCCGGCGCCTACCGTCCCGTGACCTGTCTGCACCTCGTGAGCAAGTAAACTCCGTGGACGTGAGTCTCAGCATCGGTATCGTCGGCCTGCCCAACGTCGGCAAGTCCACGCTCTTCAACGCGTTGACCAAGACGGGCAACGCCCTGGCCGCGAACTACCCGTTCGCCACCATCGAGCCCAACGTGGGCATCGTGGGCGTACCCGACGACCGGCTGCCCAAGCTCGCCGAGCTCAACAGCTCCGTCAAGATCATCCCGGCCAAGGTGGAGTTCGTCGACATCGCGGGCCTGGTCAAGGGCGCCTCCGAAGGCGCGGGGCGGGGCAACCAGTTCCTGGCCAACATCCGCAACACCGACGCGATCTGCCAGGTGATCCGGGTCTTCACCGACCCCGACGTCACCCACGTCGACGGCGACATCTCCCCCAAGCGCGACATCGAGACGATCAACACCGAGCTCATCATGGCCGACCTGCAGACGGTCGAGAAGGCCATCCCGCGCCTGCAGAAGGAAGCTCGCAACAACAAGGACAAGAAGGCCCAGCTGGAGGCCGCCGAGGCGGCACAGAGCGTGCTGGAGACCGGCAAGACCATCTTCGAGGCCGGCCTCGACAGCGCCGAACTGCGCGAGCTGCACCTGCTGACGGCCAAGCCGTTCCTGTACGTCTTCAACCTCGACGCCGACGAGCTCGTCGACACCGCCCTGCGCGCCCAGCTCTCCTCGCTCGTGGCTCCCGCGGAGGCCGTCTTCCTCGACGCCAAGATCGAGTCGGAGCTCGTCGAGCTGGACGACGACGAGGCCCTCGAACTCCTGCAGTCGGTCGGCCAGGAGGAGTCCGGCCTGTCGCAGCTGGCCAGGGTCGGCTTCGAGACGCTCGGCCTGCAGACCTACCTCACGGCGGGTCCCAAGGAGACGCGGGCCTGGACCATCAAGAAGGGCGCCACGGCCCCCGAGGCCGCCGGCGTCATCCACACGGACTTCCAGCGCGGCTTCATCAAGGCCGAGGTGGTCTCCTTCGACGAGCTCGTGGAAGCGGGCTCCATCGCCAACGCCCGCGCCGCCGGCAAGGCCCGCATCGAGGGCAAGGACTACATCATGCGCGACGGCGACGTCGTCGAATTCCGCTTCAACGTCTGACCCCACCCCTCAGTCCCCCGCACGCGCCCTTGGTGCGGGGGTTCAGAGGCGAAGTAGGTTCGGGTTCAACGTCTGCTGCGTCAACCTCTTTGCTCCCCTACGCGTCGAATCGTCACGGCGTTCACGCTGACTCGGGAGGGCCTCATGATCCGTCGCATCATCCGGAAACGACGTCCCGCACCCACGCTCGCGGGTATCAGCCTTGAGGAGGAGCTCGCTCTGCTGCGGGTTGAGCTCATGTACGGCCTGCGCGTCAACCGCGAGGCGTACCTGCGCAGGAAGGTGGACGAGCGCAACGAGGTCGTCACGCGCCTGCGTGGCCGCGACACCACGACGATGCTCGCCGACCTGAGGGGCTCCCTGGAGCGCGCCGTGAAGTCCGGCGCCCCGGCACCGGTGGTGGACCTCCAGAGCCGCCGCCCAGCGCCCCCCGAAGACCCAGAGCCCGCCTGACTGCCACCCCGGCAGGGCCCCGAACCCCGGGCCGTGCCTCCCGCGGTGGGCCCAGCCCCCAGGCCGCGCCCACCGCGGCCCAGGCCCTGGGCCGCGTCCGCCACGGCTAGATCCGCCAGGCGCGACCCCGGACCCCAGGCCGCGCCTGGCCCGGCCCGAATCCCCCCGCCCCTCGCCCCGCATGGGATGAGCCTCGACCTCAAGGCAGCGCAGGTGACCAGCACGGACAGCGGCCAATCTCCAGATCGCGTCTGCGCATGCATGTGCGTGGCCCCAGTAGGCAGGCCGCATCCGGTGCGCGATTTCCTAGGCGGCACGCGGGGGCATGACGCACAGGGACCCATCGCTGGAGTGCGCCCTGGCTGGATTCGCAATGGCGGAGGCCGGTCGGTGCCGGGTGGCACGCGGGCGTGGCGCGGAGAAACCGCAGGTGGTGGAGGGGGCTGCGGGTGGGGTGGGGGGTGGGGCTTATATCAAATGCGGGAGGTCGGGACAGTCCCTGCGCCATTTGGACACCAATCCCTGGCCGCCAGGTTATCCGTTCGTCAGTATTTGCGCTGGTCAAATGGTTATTCCACTGGAAGGTGGCAGGAAGCGGTACTCCGGTCCGTCATGCGGACTCGGTTTGCCCCGGAGCGGCGATGCCTGCAGCATGGGCGTGGCTTTCCTGGAACAATGACGAGACCGGATAGGGTGACTGCTTCACCGGATGATGGGGATCGACAACGGACGACACCGCGCCAGCCGGGGGGATCGGCGCGAGCGGAGGCGTGATGGCTCGTAGGTCAACCGTCCAGCACGGTCCTCGGATCGCTGGCGACCCAGAGCTTTCGGCACCCCTCTATCCGGCCGACTTCGACGACGCGCCGCCGCGCAGGCCCCGCCGAGGGGGCTGGTCGGGCAGTGGCGGACGCTGGCTGGTGTGGACCGGCCGTGTCATTCTTTGGGCGCTTATTCTGGTTATCGTGGTAAATGGGGTCCGTGCACCATTTGAGCGGTTTACGCAGGGTAGCGCCCCGAGTGTGAATGGCGGGGAGAAGGCGGGCGAGGGATTCCCCAGCGCGAGTGGGATGGCGTTCGCCGCCCAGTTCGCCGGTGTTTACCTGGGATTCGACGCCGCCAATGCCGCCAGCAGAGCTGGAAAGCTGGCCGCGTTCCTTCCCGACGGCGCCGACCAGCAGTTCGGCTGGGACGGTTACGGCAAGATGGGCGCCTCGGCCATCCAGCCCTACGACATCGAGATCATCGACTCCAAGAACGCCGTCGTCTCGGTGGCGTTCCAGACCGGCAACCGGCGCATGCTGCTGTCGGTGCCCATCTACTACTCGGGCAAGGACGCGGGCAGGCGCCTCGTCGTCTCGGGCCGTCCCGCCCTCCTGCCCGCTCCGGCGGCGGCCGATCTCCCTCAGGTCGCCCAGCCGGAGGGTGACGACGCGGCGGCCGCCGAGATCAAGCCTCAGCTGGAGGACTTCTTCAAGGCCTACGCCGAGGGTGACTCGGTGCGGCTGCAGCGTTACATGGCCCCGGGCAGGAGCCTGCCGACGAACTTCGGCGGGGCCCTCGCCTTCGGGCAGCTCAAGAGCGTCGTGGTGCCTGTGGGGGGTGCCACAAGAGAGATCCAGGTGGTCGTGGTCTGGGCCGTGCCGACGGGCGCGGCGCCATCCGCCGACCCGAACGCCTCCGACCAGAGCGCGGCCGGCGGCCACCTCGAGCAGGCCTACCGCCTCACCGTCGAGAAGCAGGGCGACAAATGGTACGTCGACGACATCCGCGGCGCTGGACGCGCCGTTGGCTAGAGTCACGCCCGCGCTGCTGATCGGTACCCCCCGGGAGGACCCGAAGTGATCTTGAAAACCCTAGTGCTCAACCTGATCGAGATGTCGCCGTCGCCCGTCCCGACAGGCGTCAACACCGAGGGGCTCGCCAACTTCCTGCGCGCCTTCTTCGCGCCCCTGTTCCTCGTCGTGGTCTCCGTGGTCGCGCTCTTCTTCCTCTTCACCCGCGAGATCACGAGATTCGTGCAATTCCTCATTCTTGCTGTGGCGATCGGCGTGATCTTCTACGTTCCCAACATCATCGAGGTGACGGCGAAGGCGATCGCCGGCGCTCTGGGCATCAAGTAAAGGGTTGAGACCGCTCCCCGGCGGTCATTGAACGAGCGGGTGGAGAGGAGGACCGCGTGGACCTGCCCACGTATACCAATATCTGGCGAATCGAGAAGCGGCTCTACAAGCTGTACGACCTACGGCTGCCGATGCCGCTTCCGATCGTCTGGATCGGTGTGTTCGTGGGGGTCTTCGTCCCGTGGTCGCTCCTGCTCCTGCTGCTGCACGTGCCCGTGGCGATGCCCTGGCACGTGCTGTTCCTGGTGCCGCCTGGCATCGTCACGTGGCTGTCCACCCGCCCGGTCATCGAGGGCAAGCGCCTGACGGAGCTGCTGGAGTCGCAGCTGCGCTACCTCGGCGAGCCGCGCGCCTGGTACCGGCTGGCCCCCCGCTCCGAGCCCGAGTCGATCACCTTCTCCGGCCGGGTCTGGCGTGCCACGCCCGCCAAGGTGCGCGTCAAGGCCAAGCAGCCGCGCAAGGCCCGCCACTCCCAGCGCGAGCAGGTCGCCGTCCCGACGGTGCGCGAGGTCCGTCCCGCGGTCGCGGCCGCCGCAGCCGCCGCCGGCCAGGCGCCCCTCGCCGAGCCCACCATCTGGGGCGCTCCCCGCCGAGGCACCGCCCCCGCCCTCGGCACCTCCAAGGCCCACGCCACAGACTCTCCGGTACGGCCGGCCCTTCCGAGCACCGCTTCTCAGAGCAAGCCGGAACCCGTCGCCCAGACCGGCCCGGCCACCGCTTCGCCGCCCGAGTCGGGACGCGCCTCCCAGCCTGAGACGGTCACCGCTTCCCCGCCCGAGTCGGGACCCGTCTCTCGGACCGAGTCGGTCTCCACGCCCCTGAGCGAGTCGGGACCTGCCTCCCAGGTCGAGTCGGTCTCCACGTCCCAGAGCGAGTCGGGACCCGTCTCCCAGACCGAGTCGGTCACCGCTTCCCAGAGCGAGTCAGGACCTGCCTCCCAGGTTGAGTCGGGACCCGATTCTCAGGTTGAGTCGGGGACCGTCTCGGTGCCCGCGGCGCGGCGGGGCGGGGAGCGGCCCGCCGTACAGGAGATGCCTGCCGTACCGGAGGGTGTCGAGGGGAAGGCGTCTGAGAGGGGCCGGAAGAGCGAGCGGGCCGGGAAGCCGATCGACACCGAGGCGCTGCGGCGGTTGCGGCGGCTGGCGGCCAGTGCCGACGCGCCGGCGGCCGAGGCCGAGACGCCGTCGCGCGAGGACGAGGCCGCGCGCCTGCAGCACCGCAAGGGCCAGCCGCCCCGCCAGAGTCCCACCCCGGACGCCCGCCCGGTGTGGCCGGTCATGCGCCCCGACGACAAGCCCATCTCCCGCCCGGCCGCCCGCGACGAGCCTGCCCGCACGAGCAGGACCACCCAAGAGGACCAGGCGGCGTATCCCCTCGAGGCCTCCCCGGTCGCCGGCGGAACCGCCAACGAAGGGGTGCGCGGCGGACAGACGCAAGGCGACGGCACGCAGGGTGACAGCACGCAGGGCCGACCCGCGCGCGCCGAGGCGGAAAGCAAGGGCGGACGCTCCGGGACGCGAGAGGGCGCGCAGACGAGGGCCGACTCCCGGGCCGAGACAGGCGCCGAGACGCGGGCCGACTCTCGGGCCGAGACGGGCGCCGAGACGCGGGCTGACTATGGCGTGGCAACCCCGCGGCGGCCAGGACAGCGGGCGGCGGAGGCACCCCCGCTGGTCCTGGAGGGCGGCACGGGCCAGGTACCCGGCCCACGCCCCGGCGGCGAGCGCGAGGCACGCGTGCGGCGGGTCGAGTCCGTGGTCGGGCGCGACTCCGGCGGCTGGCGGCGCATCGCGCAGGTCGTGGTCGGCAGCAGCGGCGTGCGCAGCGACGGTTCGGAGATCGACGAGGCCCGCGCCAGGGCCGTCTTCAGCGGCAGCCGCAGGATCGTGGTGCTCGGCTGCACCGGCGGCGCAGGCCAGAGCACGACCACGCTGATGCTGGGCCACACGCTGGCCCGCTACCGCGACGACCGGGTGCTGGCCGTCGACGCCAGCGCAGGCGCGCACACGCTGTCCGACCGGGTCAAGCCCGAGTCCCCGGAGACGCTCACCTCACTGCTGTCCGGGCTCGACCAGGTCAGCGGCTATCTGACGATGCGCGGCTACACCACCAGGACGCCCTCGGGGCTCGAGGTGATCGGCTCGGACTCCGACGCCGAGGCCGAGCACCGGCTGGCGGACCGGAGCCTGTTCTCCGACGACCGCCTCGGCCAGGCGGTCCACCTGATCGACCGCTACTACAAGCTGGCCGTGGTCGACCCGGCGCCCGCGCTGGCCGCCAGGGTCCTGCCGTACGCCGACCAGCTGGTCCTGGTCGTGCCGGCCAGCGAGGAGGCGGCCGAGGCGGTCGCCATGACGTACGAGTGGCTCGACGGCCACGGCTGTGCCGACCTGCGCAGGCGCGCGGTCATGGTGGTCAACGGCGTCAGCAGGCGCAGCATGTCGGACGTCGAGCAGGCAGAGTCGGTGGCCAGCGGCAGATGCAGGGCCATCGTCCGGGTGCCCTGGGAGGACGACCTGGCGCCGGGCGGCGCGGACGTGGTCGAGCCAGGGCAGTTGCGCGCGGCCGGGCGGCGGGCCTATCTCGCCCTCGCCGGCGTGGTGGTCGCGGGATTCGCAGCACAGACGGCAGGTAGGTCTTCCCGAGCGAGCGAAGAGGAGTTGGCCAGTGATCCCCCGGGGACCCGAATCGGTGAGCGGTAAGGCATGAGCAGGGCGTCCCGCACGCACCAGCGGCTGGCGGTCCGCTATTTCGACGATCGGATCCTGCTCACCGACACTTCGGCGTGGGCGTACTTCCGCCTGCCGACGGTCAGCTACGAGTTCGTCACTCCCGAGGAACGCGAGGCGCTGGCCACCAACATCACGATCGCGCTGGCGGCCATCCGCATGCCCGACGCGGAGGTCCACCTGCGGATCGCGCACCGCACCTACCCGGCCGCCGAATGGGCGATGGCGCTGAACGCCACCTCAGACGAGGGCCCCGGCTGGCGCGACTACCTGGAGGAGATGTACCGCCACGTCTGGGCCAAGGACTTCTGGTCCAAGGAGGTCTACCTGGGCGTACGGCTCGGCCCCCGCGGCAAGCAGCTCGGTGCGGGAGTCCTGTCGCAGCTGTTCGGCTTCTACCAGCGCACCGAGAAGGCGCTCGGCATCGACGACGACCACGTCCCCGACGGCGAGATCACGCGCTGGACCGAACAGGCGGAACGGCTGGGCCGTGCCCTCGCCTCCAGCGCCCTCTACGCTCGTCACGCCACCTCGGTCGAGGTGGCGTGGCTGTTCCAGCACTCCGCCAACGGCGCGCTCGGCGACCCGCCGCCCAGCGCGAGCCCGCGCCGCCGCTGGGGCAAGGGCGAGATCGAGTCGCTGGTCGAGGGCGAGATCCAGAACGGCAGGTCGCTGCTGCGCATCGTGCAGCCGCAGGGCGACTCCTACGTGGCGCACCTGTCGTTCGCGCGCTTCCCCGACCTGATGCCGTTCCCCGACGGCGAGCCGTGGATGCACTTCGCCGACCAGCTGCCCTTCCCCGTCGAGATCTCCAGCAGGATGCGCCTCATCCCGCCGGTCAAGGCCTCCAAGGACGTCGCGCGCAAGCTCGCGCACGCCCGCGACATGGACATCCACATCCGCGAGGCGGGGGCGGAGGCCCCGATCGCGCTGGCCGAGCAGATCGACGCCGCCCGCATGCTGGAGCACGGCATCACCAAGGAACGCCTGCCCTTCGTGTACGGCTGGCACAGGCTGATCGTGGCCGCGCCGACCGAGGAGATCTGCGTCCAGCGTGTCGAGGCGGTCGTGGAGCACTACCGTGACATGGGCATCGACGTGGTCAACTCCACCGGTGACCAGTTCTCGCTGTTCTGCGAGGCGCTGCCGGGCGAGAAGGTGCGGGTCAACGCCTACGCCCAGCGCCAGCCGCTGCGGACCATCGCCGGCGGCATGGCCACGGCCACGGTGGAGCTGGGCGACACCCTCGGCGACGGCACGGAGGGGTGGCGCGGGCCGTACATCGGCGAGACCGTGGGCAGGGCCCGCAGCATCGTCCACTTCGACCCGCTGGTCGCCGCGACCAGGAACCGGCCGACGGCCATCGCGATCACCGGCGAGCCGGGCGGCGGCAAGACCACGCTCGCCCTGCTGATGATCTATCAGATGGCGTTGCGCGGGGTCACCGTGGCCGTCATCGACCCGAAGGGCGACGCCGAGTCGCTGGTGCAGCTGCTGCAGAAGCGTGACCGCAAGGCGCGCATCATCCCGCTCGGCTCGGCCGCGCCGGGGCTGCTGGACCCGTTCTCGTTCGGCGACGACATCGCGGCCAAGAAGACCATGGCCACCGAGACGCTGCGGCTGCTGCTGCCCAGGATGTCGGAGGAACGCGAGTCGGCCATGATCCAGGCCGTCGCCGCGGTCTCCAACGGAGAGGACCCATCCCTGGGCAAGGTCGTCGACCACCTGGAGCAGGCCGACGACCCCGCCTCGAAGAACCTGGGCGCGGTACTGCGCTCGATGTCGGAGATGCACCTGGCCAGGCTCTGCTTCGACCCGTCGGGCGGCGACCAGATCGACTCCGAGGGCTGGACGACCGTGTTCACGCTGGGCGGGCTGACCCTGCCCGACGTGGCGACCGGCCGCGACGACTACTCCTACGAGCAGCGGCTGTCCGTGGCGCTGCTCTACCTGGTCTCGCAGTTCGCCCGCCGCCTGATGAACGGCCTCGATCGGCGCGCGCCCAAGGCGATCTTCCTGGACGAGGCGTGGGCCATCACCTCCACGCCCGAGGGCGCCAAGCTGGTGCCCGAGGTCAGCCGGATGGGCCGCTCCCGCAACACCGCGCTCGTGCTGGTCTCCCAGAACGCGGGCGACCTGCTGAACGAGCAGGTGACCAACTGTCTGTCGTCGGTTTTCGCGTTCCGCTCAACCGAGCGGGTCGAGGTGGGTCACGTGATGTCCCTGCTCGGGGTGGACGCCTCGGAAGAGCATCAGGCCGTGCTGCGCTCGCTCGGCAACGGGGAATGCATTTTCCGTGATCTGGATGGCAGGGCGGGGCGTATCGGAGTAGACCTGATCTCCGAGGAGCTGCTCCGTTGGCTGGACACGAACCCGACGCACGACAAACCTGACGACAGCAGGCATGATGATCATCAAGGGGGAGTGGGCAGCGCGCAGGAGGTGCGGTCATGAAGGTCCGGCTACCCAGGCGGCTGGCGCTCGCCCTGGCATTGCTGGCAGGCATCCTGATCGTCCCGATCGTGATCGGCGGGATCCAACCGGCCGCGGCTGGGCCCTGTGACCTGTCACCCGATCTGGCGCCCGAGCTCATCGGCAGCGGTGTCGACGGGCTCATGCAGCCTCCGGCGACGCCCGGTGCGCCGCAGGCGCCGACGACGAACTACGAGCAGTTCGGCATGTCCGGCCAGTTCTGGCACACCTACGGTCTGGGCTGCTCCGACATCGGGGCGGTGCTGGGCAACTCCTGGGCCAACACGATCTTCCTGTGGGCCAAGGCGATCGACCGGCTCACGATCACCACGTACCAGGCCGCGGCGACGGAGGGGCCGCTGCAGTCCATCAAGGACGTGGTCGACACGATGGTCCAGCGGCTGTCGGACGCCATGTACTGGCCGTTCCTGCGGCCGATCGTGATCCTTGGCGCCATCTGGCTGGCCTGGTACGGCCTGCTGCGCAAACGGGCCACGACCACGGCCGAGGGCGTCATCTGGATGGTGCTCGCGGTCACGGTGGCGACGTGGTTCTTCAGCCGCCCGCAGGACTTCACCGGGCTGGGCAAGCTCGTCACGGACAAGACCGGCGAGGTGGTCAACTCCGCCTTCTCCGGCCTGCCGGGCGCGGGCGGCGCCTCCTGCCTGCCGCCGCCCGGCCAGACCAGCCCGCAGGTCAAGGCCGGCGGCTACGCTCAGGTCGGCACGCCCACCGTGGCGCAGAACTCCGACGCCCTCTGGTCCACGCTGGTATGCAAGCCGTGGCTGATGGGCGAGTTCGGCACCGCCGACCCGAACCAGCCGGTGGTGCGCGACTTCGGCCGCACCATGCTGGAGTACCAGTCGATCCCCGCCTCCGAGGTGGCCAAGGGCGGCGCGCCCGACCCGGCCGCCGCGCAGGCCAAGTACGCGGCGCTGGCCGAGAAGCTGAAGAACGACCCGCGCTTCGCCATCTTCCAGGGCAAGGACTGGACCAGCCGGCTGGGCGTGGCCATCGGGGCGCTGATCGCCGCGTGCGTGGCCGGGGTGCTCATCTTCCTGGTCGCGGTGTCGCTGCTGGTGCTCAAGGTGGGCTTCCTGCTGCTGCTGATCCTGGGTCCTGTGTTCCTGTTGATCGGTGTGCATCCGGGCTCGGGGCGGATCATCGCCATGCGCTGGGTGGAGATGCTGGTCGGCACGCTGCTGCGGCAGGCCGTGCTGGCGCTGGTCCTGAGCGTGCTGGTCTACGGCTACGCGCTGATCATCTCCACGGCCATGCCGTGGGGGCTGCAGATCCTGTTCATGGCGTTGCTGACGATCGCGGTGTTCTTCTATCGCCGGCCGTTCCAGCACCTGTTCGCCTCGATGAACGGGCACACGCTGACCACCAGGATGCTGGGCGATGCGGCCTCTTCGCCGGTGCTTGAGCGCTCGGCCGTGTCGCTGCCGCCGGTGGCGGCGGCCAGGATCGGCCGCTGGGGCATGCGCAAGGCCGAACCGCTGATCGCC
The DNA here is from genome assembly GCF_044457685.1 of Nonomuraea sp. NPDC050536. NCBI lineage: Bacteria > Bacillati > Actinomycetota > Actinomycetes > Streptosporangiales > Streptosporangiaceae > Nonomuraea > Nonomuraea sp. NPDC050536. The sequence continues at coordinate 194,753 of NZ_JBITHD010000007.1, read as the reverse complement.
GCCGCTGCCACCGGTGGTACGGCAGGCGCCGCGGCGGCCGCGTCGGCGGTCGCGCAGGGAAGGATGCGGGGCGAGGAAGGCGAACAGGGGACTGCCGCAGGCACGCGGGTTCCCGCCACGGCGGCGCCGTTGAATCCCGACGGCAAGTCGGGCACCAGGGCCACCGCCGCGCCCCGGACGGGCGCCGCGCCACCGCTCAACCTCGGCGGCACCCGGACGGCCTCGGGCACGTCCGGCGGGGCGGCCGGTTCGAGCGCCGGTGCGGGGTCGGGTTCCGTGTCCGGCGGGTCCGGTGGCGGCACGGTCAGGAGCGGCTGGTTCGGCGGCCGCTCGGGCGGCGGCTGGGCGCCCCGCGGCGGGTCCGGCACGCGGTCGGCGGGCTCGGGATCCCGTGGCGGGACGCGGTCCGGCGGGTCCGGAGGGCTCTTCGGCGGGTCCGGCTCGGGCGGGTCCGGTGGCTCGGGCGGGTCGTCCGGGCGTCGGTCCGGGGGTTCGGGCGGTCGTGGGTCCGGCTCGGGATCCGGCGGGCTGTTCGGCGGCTCAGGCGGCTCAGGCGGCTCGGGTGGCTCGGGTGGCTCGGGCAGGTCTGGTGGGTCCGGTGGGTCGCGATCCGGGAGCTCGGGTGGGTCGCGGTCCGGAGGCGGGCTCTTCGGTGGCGGCGGGAGCAGGGATGTGCCGTCGCCGCGTTCCTCGGAGCCGCCGCCGCTATGGCTGCCCTCGCGTGAGAGCAATGGCGGGGGCGGTGACGACCCCGCCGTGCCGTTCTGGCTCAAGGCGAGCAATCCCGACAAGGACTGATCATGGCCCAGGCAGGTGACAAGCGAGGGGTGGCCTTCGCCGCGATCGTGGTGGTCGTGGCCGCCGTCGGGATCTACCTGACGATGTGGCCGACCTCGGACGATCCGTCGACGGAGCAGCCGGTGGCCGGCCCTACCACCAGTTCCTCGGTGGCGCCCAGCAAGCCGCTGGCCACCGCCAGCGGCGCGCCCTTCGACATCTACTCCTACCTGCCCATGTCCAAGCAGGAGCTGGCGGCGGCCGCCGACCTGGCCGAGCGGTTCACCGCCAGCTACGGAACGTTCCGCTACGACGAGGACCCGGCCGCCTACCTGGCGCGGATCAAGGTCTTCACCACGCCCGAGCTGGGCAACGTGCTGGCCAAGACGCGTACCTCGGTGGACACGGCCGACCAGGTGGTGGCCACCTCGACGGCCAAGATGAAGCAGATCCGGCAGGTCAGCAGGACCTCCGTGGTGTTCGTCGTCACCGGCACGCAGCAACTGACCGGCAAGAGTGGCACCAAGCAGCAGGCCGACGACTACGCGGTCACGGTCTCCGAGGCAGGCAACGACTGGCGGATCTTCGACATCCAGCCCGCCGACGACGGGCAGGACGGGGACACCCAGGGGTGAAGGTCTCCCAGCCGCGCACGGCCCTGGTGATCGGCATCGCCGGGGCGCTGTTCCTGGCATTGATCATCGTCTCCCCGATGCTGATGACGGCCGTGCCCTCGATCCTGGGCGGCGGGAGCTCCACCGACTGCAACGGCACGCCGGTCCAGGACGTGTCGGACAGCGCAGGGTCGGACATCCCGCCCAAGTACCTGGAGCTGTACAAGAAGTTCGGCAAGCAGATCGGCGTGCAGTGGAACATCCTGGCCGGCGTCGGCAAGCGGGAGACCGACCACGGCCGCTCCACGATGCCGGGCGTGCAGAGCGGCACCAACGAGGCGGGCGCGGCCGGGCCCATGCAGTTCCTGATCAGCACCTGGGGCGGCAAGGCGCAGATCAAGATGGACTCCACGTTCAGCGGCTATGCCTCCGACGGTGACGGCGACGGGATCGGCGACGTCTACAACCCGGCGGACGCCATCCTGGGCGCCGCCAAGATGCTCAAGCGCAACGGCGCGCCCGAGAACGTACGGCGGGCCCTGTTCATCTACAACCGGGCCTGGTGGTACGTCGACCAGGTGATCGAGATCGCCCGCAAGTACGCCAAGAACGGCGACGTCCAGGTGCCGCCGCAGGCCGACTCCTCCTGCGACGACCCGCTGGTCCAGGCCGCGCCGAGCGTCGTGGTGGCCAAGATCCTGGCCTTCGCGCTGGCCCAGCGCGGCAAGCCGTACCTGTGGGGAGGCACCGGGCCCGACGCGTTCGACTGCTCAGGGATCATCTACGCGGCCTACCGCGCGGCCGGGCTGTCGATCCCGCGCACCACGTTCGGCCAGTGGCCGTTCGGCGTGAAGATCGAGGCGGGCAGCGAGCAGCCCGGGGACCTGGTCTTCTTCAACGCGGGACCCGGCACGGGCCCGAGCAGTCCCGGGCACGTCGGGATGATCGTGTCGAAGGGGAAGATGATCGAGGCGCGCTGCACGCTGTGCGGGCCGATCAAGGTCACCACGTACCAGGAGCGCGACAACATCGTCGGCTACACCCGCCCGCTGTCCAACCCCGACGTCCTGGAGCAGCTCAAGAGGCTGCAGAATGCTTCCCTATGACGCAGACCGTGGTGGCCGCAGTGATCGTCGCCCCCGGCGGGCGCATCCTGGCAGCGCAGCGGGGCGACCCGCCCGCGCTGGCCGGCGGCTGGGAGTTCCCCGGCGGGAAGGTGGACCCGGGCGAGAGCGACGTCGAGGCGCTGGTGCGCGAGTGCCGCGAGGAGCTCGGGGTGGAGATCGCGGTGGGCGAGCGGGTGGGCGGCGAGTGGCCGCTGGCCGCCGGATACGTGATGCGGGTCTGGCTGGCCCGGGTCGTGTCGGGGGAGCCGCAGGCCAAGGAACACCTGGCGGTGCGCTGGCTGGGGCCGGGGGAGTACTACGCGGTGGACTGGCTGGCAGGGGACCTTCCGGTGATGGCCGCGGTGGAGAAACTGCTTTCTGAGGATTAGGCGACCTCGAAGAGTGACATAAACACTACTAAGTGTGTCCGCATTCGGGGGGAAGCGGCATGTTCAGAGACGGCTGGCTTGCGGTCGCTGTCGGAGCCTTGATCTTGACGGGGGCGCCTGCCGCGCCCGCGATCGCGGATGACGACGTGTCCCTGTTCTTCGACCGGCTCGGCAATCCTGACGACCTGGGCCAGTGGGCCCGCACGGGGGACGTGCTGCGGTTCCAGGTACGGCTGGCGGGCCTGGGCCACGACGCCAGCCTGTCCATGGCGGCCCAGCCGGAGCAGGCGCTGACCACGGTCAGCTGCCCGGCCGACACCACACCCGCCACGAGCCAGGTCGCCGCCCCTCCCGTCGCGCCTTCCGCGGACCAGGCCGCGGACCAGGCCGCGGACCGGGCCCGGGTGTGCCGGATCGGCGATCTGTCGGGGGAGCGGACCGTGGATGTGGACCTGACCGTGCCGCAGGGGGCGACGGAGGTCGAGCTGGCGGTCACCGCCGAGGTCCGCGGCGATTCCGGGGTCGCCACGCTGCGCAGGAGCGCCACGATGCCCGTGGTGACCCGCGTGGTCGAGGCTCCCGCGGTGCTCTCGCCGTACACGATCACCGGCACCGCCACCCTCGTCGACCCGCAGGCCTCCACCGATACGGCGAGCCCCCGCGACCCCGTGACCTCCGCCCACCCCCGCGGAGCCGTCCCGCATGCACACGAGCACCAGGCGCGCGAGCACACCACCCACACGCTCGCCACCTCGCACCACGCAGTCCCGGCCGGACCCCGCACCCCCATCACCGCACCCGCCCCGCTGAGCGGACTCGGATCCCACCACGCGCGCCCGCCTCAGAGCAGCCGCGGACATGCCGGCGCACCCGCGCCTGCCCCCCGTGACGCGCGGTCAGGACCTGCGGACGCCCAGATCCCGGGAATCGGGGGCGCCATGAAAACGCTCGAGCTGCCCCAGATCGACTCGGGCGGGCAGCCGCCGCAGGAGGAGGGCGCGCCGCTGCCGATGCAGATTTCCGTGGTGGCCGCCGACCGGCCCGAGTTCGCTGCCCAGCAGTTCAACGTGATGACGACCGCCAACGGATTCCCGGTTGCCGCGGGCGGTATCGGCGTCCTGCTCGCGGCCCTGTGGCTGGTGGTCAGGGCACAGCGATCGCGGATCCGCCGAAACGTATGGTGATTCCGACTTTACTGTTACTTTGACCCGACTATTATTCCCTTGACCTTGCTTTCGGGAAAGCGCGGAGGGCTCCGGTGGCACGCACGCGAGCGACGGCCATGTCCGCGCTTGTCCTCGCCGTCGGGTTAACGGGTGCGGTCTCGGCCCCGTTCATCGCGCAGAGCGCCAGCGCCAGCTCCGCCGTGGTCGCCCGCGACCCGAGCGTCCCACCCTGCGACGCCGACCAGGTGTGCGAGACGCCCGAGGTGACGGTCACCACGACCATCACCCAGGAGCCGGACCCAGAGACGACGATCACCAAGACGATCACGCCGACTTCCAAGACGAAGACCCCGACGCCGAAGAAGTCCTCGAACCCGGCGCTCGCCACCACCAAGACCACGACGCCGCCGCCCCTGCAGCCGATCCCGTCGCAGAACGTCCAGGTGCCCCCCGCCACCACCGCGCCGCCGACGACGCCCGAGCAGAGCGTGCAGCTGCCCACCGTGGCGCCCGAGGACAGCCTCACCGCCAGCCCGCCCGCCACCCCCGCCGACAGCACCCCGGCCGGCGACTCGGTGCAGCTCGAACTGCACGCGGCGACGCCGGAGTTCGACCAGCGGACGCTGGCGCAGAAGCTCAGCATCCCGGCGCTCGTGCTGGTCCTGCTCGCGCTGTTCGCGGTGCTCATCTTCGAGGGCAGGCTGCGGCGGATGGCCCACGCGGCCGCCGTCCGCAAGGCGGGCCCCCTCCCCGGCCCCGAGCCGCACGGCTACCCGGCCGGGCCCGGCTACACGACCGCGAGCTTCCCTGCGCCCGGCTACCCGGGCGGCACGGCCTACGCGCCGATCATCAGCTTCGTCCCGGTGCAGACCTATCCGGCGACGCCGCCGCAGTATCCGACCTACCCGGAGCCCTATCCGCCGGCGCCCACGGAGCCGCCCGTGGTGCTGCACCCGGACGAGTTCGACTCCTACAACCACCAGCCCCCGACGGAGCCGGCCGCCCAGTCGGAGTACCGCGCGCCGTTCGAGCCGCTGATCCCCGCCGACCAGGCGCCCCAGGACGACCGCCCCTTCGGCTCCGCCGCTTCCGCCGAATCCGGCGACTCCGAGCCCTGGCAAAGCGATGACTCCACGATCGTCCACCCGCGTCCGCAGGACCTCTCCTAGCTCCCTGCACGGCGGGCCTAGCTTTCTTTACGGCAGGCCTGGCTTCCTGTACGGCAGGCCGCCCCGCCGGCCGCCCGCCGTCGTGCGCTGAGGGCCCGCGACCGGCGCTTCCGGCGAGTCGGTGCCACTTGCCCGCCGTCACGGCGCCCGGTGGTCGTGGCGCCCAGGTCCCGGCTCGCCGCCGTAAGAGGGCGCCGGGCTCCGCCGTACCCCGTCCCGCCGTCGCGGCGCCTATCGGGGCCGTAGAGGGTGCCTGGGGGCGTTGGGCGGGCGCTCAGGGGCGTGTAGGCCTGCCGTACGGGCATGAAAGAAGCGCCCCCTCTCCGGGGAGAGGAGGCGCTGGAGGGGTGGCTACTTGGGGCGGCGGAAGATCTTGTTGCCCAGCCACACCAACGGGTCGTACCTGCGGTCGGCCACGCGCTCCTTCATCGGGATGAGCGCGTTGTCGGTGATCTTGATGTGCTCGGGGCAGACCTCGGTGCAGCACTTGGTGATGTTGCAGTATCCGAGGCCGTGCTCCTGCTGCGCGGACTCCTGGCGGTCGGCCACGTCATACGGGTGCATGTCCAGCTCGGCGATCCGCATGAGGAAACGCGGCCCGGAGAAGGCGGGCTTGTTCTCCTCGTGGTCGCGGATGACGTGGCAGACGTTGTTGCACATGAAGCACTCGATGCACTTGCGGAACTCCTGGGACCGCTCGACGTCGATCTGCTGCATGCGGTAGTCGTCGGGACGGACGTCCTCCGGCGGGGTGAAGGAGGGGACCTCGCGCGCCTTCTGGTAGTTGAAGGAGACGTCGGTGACCAGGTCCTTGATGACGGGGAACGTCCGCATCGGCGTGACCGTGATCGTCTCCTCCTCGGTGAAGGTCGACATCCGGGTCATGCAGCCCAGGCGCGGCTTGCCGTTGATCTCCATCGAGCACGAGCCGCACTTGCCGGCCTTGCAGTTCCAGCGGACCGCCAGGTCGGGGGCCTGGGTGGCCTGCAGGCGGTGGATGATGTCGAGGACGACCTCGCCCTCGTTCACCTCGACGGTGAAGTCCTCGAGCTTGCCCTCGCCGCCCTCACCGCGCCAGACCTTGAACTTCGCCTTGTAGCTCATTTCTCGTTCCCCAGCTCCTCGTCGGTGAGGTACTTCTTCAACTCGGCCAGGTCGAACAGGTCGAACAGGTCCTGGCGCATGGACGGTTGCAGCTTCTCCTCGACCGTCACCGACGAGCCGTCCTCGGTGGAGCAGACCAGCAGCTTGCGCCGCCACTCAGGGTTCATACCCGGGAAGTCGTCGCGGGTGTGCCCGCCGCGGCTCTCCTCGCGCAGCAGCGCGGCACGCGCCACGCACTCCGACACCAGCAGCATGTTGCGCAGGTCGATCGCCAGGTGCCAGCCCGGGTTGTAGATCCGCGAGCCGGCCGCGCCGACGAGCTGGACGCGCTCCTTGAGCTTCTCGATGACCTCCATGGCCTCGGAGACCTCCGAGGCCTTGCGGATGATGCCGACCAGGTCGTTCATCGAGCGCTGCAGCTCGTGGTGCACCTCGTACGGATTCTCGCCGGTCCGCTCCAGCGGGGCCAGGGCCTCGGCGTGGGCGGCGTCGACGTCTTCCGTGGAAGCCGACGGACGCCTGTCCAGCCCGTCGACGTACTCGGAGGCGCCGAGCCCGGCGCGCCGGCCGAAGACCAGCAGGTCAGACAGGGAGTTGCCGCCCAGCCGGTTGGAGCCGTGCATGCCGCCCGACACCTCGCCGGCCGCGAACAGTCCGGGTACGGCCGCCGCGCCGGTGTCGGCGTCGACCTCCACGCCGCCCATGATGTAGTGGCAGGTCGGGCCCACCTGCATGGGCTCGGCGGTGATGTCGACGTCGGCCAGCTCCTTGAACTGGTGGTGCATCGACGGGAGCCGCTTCTTGATCTCCTCGGCGGGCAGCCGGCTGGAGACGTCCAGGAACACGCCGCCCTGGGGCGATCCGCGCCCGGCCTTCACCTCGGAGTTGATCGCGCGGGCCACCTCGTCACGGGGCAGCAGCTCCGGCGGGCGCCGGTTGTTGGCCTGGTCGGTGTACCAGCGGTCGCCCTCTTCCTCGGTGGTGGCGTACTTGTCCTTGAAGACGTCCGGGATGTAGTTGAACATGAAGCGCTCGCCCAGCGAGTTGCGCAGCACGCCGCCGTCGCCGCGGACCGACTCGGTGACCAGGATCCCGCGCACCGAGGGCGGCCAGACCATCCCCGTGGGGTGGAACTGGATGAACTCCATGTTGATCAGATTGGCCCCGGCCAGCAACGCCAGCGCGTGGCCGTCGCCGGTGTACTCCCAGGAGTTCGAGGTGACCACGTAGGACTTGCCGATGCCGCCGGTGGCCAGCACCACCGCGGGCGCGTCCCAGACCAAGAAGTTCCCGGTCTCGCGCGTATAGCCGAACGCGCCGGCGATCCGGTCGCCCTCCTTGAGCAGGCGGGTGACCGTACACTCCGCGTAGACCTTGATGTAGGCCTCGTAGTCGCCGTGCGTCTCGTAGTCCTCCTGCTGCAGCGCGACGACCCGCTGCTGCAGGGTGCGGATCAGCTCCAGGCCGGTACGGTCGCCGACGTGCGCCAGGCGCGGATACTCGTGACCGCCGAAGTTGCGCTGGCTGATCTTGCCGTCCTTGGTGCGGTCGAACAGCGCGCCCCAGGCCTCCAGCTCCCAGACGCGGTCCGGCGCCTCCTTGGCGTGCAGCTCGGCCATCCGCCAGTTGTTGAGGAACTTGCCGCCCCGCATGGTGTCACGGAAGTGCACCATCCAGTTGTCGTCGGGGTTGACGTTGCCCATCGCGGCGGCCGCGCCGCCCTCCGCCATGACCGTGTGCGCCTTGCCGAACAGGGATTTGCAGACGATGGCCGTCCGCTTGCCCTGCTGGCGTGCCTCGATCGCGGCCCGAAGCCCTGCCCCGCCCGCGCCGATGACGACGACGTCGTATTCGTGACGCTCGATGTCCACTGTCCTGAATTTCCTTACGCGTACGGGAAGTTGATGACGTGCATGGCGACCAGCCGGACGTACAGGTCGGCGCCCATCACCGAGAACATCGAGGCCCACGCGAGGGGCTGGTGCTTGGCGTTGAGCTTGGAGACGAACGTCCAGGCCTTGTAGCGCAGCGGGTGCTTGGAGAAGTGGTTGAGCCGCCCCGCGGTGATGTGCCGGCAGGAGTGGCAGGAGATCGTGTAGGTCACGATCAGGATCGCGTTGACGATGAGGATCCAGGTGCCGAGCGCGATGGGCTTGTGGATGAGCGCGAGGATCGCGTCGTAGCTCAGGATCGCGCCGATGACGATCGCGGCGTAGAAGAAGTACCGGTGGATGTTCTGGATGATCAGCGGGAAGCGGGTCTCACCGGAGTACTTGCCGTGCGGCTCCTGCACCGCGCACGCGGGCGGCGACAGCCAGAACGAGCGGTAGTAGGACTTGCGGTAGTAGTAGCACGTCAGACGGAAGCCGCCCGGCAGGCCGAGGATCAGCAGCCCGGGCGGCAGCGTGTACCAGTCTCCGAAGGGCGCCAGGCCGAACAGGCGCGCCCCTTCGGGACAGGACGTCGCCAGACATGGCGACGAGAACGGCGCGATATAAGGATCAACGTAGTAGTTGTTGTTGATGATCGCCCACACGCCGTAGACGAGGAACGAGCTGAGCCCGAGGAATGTCAAAAGCGGAGCCAGCCACCATCTGTCCGTCCGCAGCGTGCGCACCTTGACCTGTGCGCGCTGCCGTCTGACCGAAGCTTCGGGCGTCGTCTGGGTCATCGCGGACCTCTCCACCTCCCGCGGACCCCGCGCTGGGGTGGGTCCGGGTTCGTTCTGTGAATGCGCGTACGGCACAGCGGTTCCGGCGCGCGTTGGTGGGGGATACGTTACGACGATGGCATGAGGATTTGTGAGAAGGGTCACTCACTTTTTCGATGACTCGCTGTGATTCCTGTCACGTCCCACCGTCATGGTGACTCGGAAGCTTTACCACTGTTACGAAAAAGTCATCTATTTGCCTGACAACGCGTATGAACTGTTCAAAGTCCACCGGTTTGGAGACATACGCGTTCGCGTGGAGGCGGTAGCTGCGGATGATGTCCTCCTCCGCCTCGGAGGTCGTCAGGATCACCACCGGGATCGTCCGCAACTCTGAGTCCGCCTTGACCGCCTCGAGCACCTCCATGCCGTCCATCCTCGGCAGGTTCAGGTCGAGCAGCATCAGGTCGGGGCGCGGCGCGTCCGCGTAGCCGTCTTCGCGGCGCAGGAACGCCATCGCCTGCTCGCCGTCGTTGACCACGTGCAGCCGGTTGCGCACCTTGTTGAGGTCGAAGGCCTCCCTGGTGAGCAGGATGTCACCCTGGTCGTCCTCGATCAGGAGCACCTCGATCGGGCGCAGGTCGCTCATCATTCGTCTCCGGCGGCAGGCTCGGCGGCAGGTAGGGTCCAGCGGAACGTCGCGCCCGGGCCCTCCGACTCGCGGTCGAGCCACAGCTGCCCGCCGTGATACTCGACAATCTTGCGGCAGAGCGCCAGGCCGATCCCTGTGCCTGGATACACGTCCCGGGGATGCAGCCGCTGGAAAATCAGGAAGATCCGGTCGGCGTACTTCGGCTCGACGCCGATCCCGTTGTCGGAGCAGCTGAACTCCCACATCCCGTCCGCCCGCTTGGCCGCGACGCTGATCCGCGGCGGCAGCTCGGAGCGGAACTTGACGGCGTTCTCGATGAGGTTCTGGAACAGCTGGGTCAGCTGGACCCGGTTGCCGATCACTGGGGGAAGGTCGTGCCAGGTGACCACGGTGTCCGTGTCGTCGATCGTGGCCGACAGGTTGTCCAGCGCCGCGGCCAGTGCCTGGCTGGTGTCGGTGACCACGCGCTCGCCCGTCACCCTGCCGACCCGGGAGAAGTCGAGCAGGTCGTTGATCAGGCCCTGCATCCGCTTGGCGCCGTCGACGGCGTAGGCGATGTACTGCCGTGCCCGGTCGTCGAGCTGCTCGCCGTACCGCTGCTCCAGCATCTGGGTGAAGCTGGCGACCTTGCGCAGCGGCTCCTGCAGGTCGTGGCTGGCCACGTAGGCGAACTGCTCCAGCTCGCCGTTGGAGCGGCGCAGCTCGTCCGACTGCTCCTCGGCGTGGCGCCAGCCGGTCAGGATGCGCCTGCGCATGGAGTCGACGTGGCTCGACAGCTCCGCCAGCTCGGCCGGCCTGTCGACGTCCAGGCGGTGGTCGAAGTCCCCCGCGGCGACCGCGCGCACCTGCTCGGTCAGCTGCCGGAGGGGCTTCAGTACGGCGAGCCGTACCATCACCGCGACCCCCGCCCCGGCCACCAGCAGCACCGAGAACAGCACGACCAGCGTCACCGTGACGCGGTCGAGCGCGGCGGAGACCTCAGGACGCGGGCCGACGTCGCGGACCTGGCCGACCATCATCAGCGTGATCACCACGCCGATCACGTAGGCCACCAGGACGAGCGCGCCCGTGGCGATGAACCAGCGGGCGAGGGGCAGCCTGCCCAGCCCGGTCGGCTCCTTGGGCGGTGGCAGCGGGCCGATGTTCATGGGGAGCTCCTGCGCACGAGTACCGCGGCGAGATCGTCGCTCAACGTTCCCACATGCCGGATCAACCGGTCGAGATCGATCGTGCCGTGCTCCCGTACCAGGCCGACCAGCCCCTCGACGCCCAGCCGTTCGGCGTTCTCACCCATGGCGGCCTCGATCAGCCCGTCCGTGTACAGCAGGATCGACCATTCCTCTCCCAGCGGCACGTCCAGCACCTGCCACTGCGCGTCGGGGAAGATGCCCAGCGGCGGGCCCGACGGCGTCTCGGTGACCACGTCCACCGCGCCGTCGCGCACCAGCACCGGCGGCGGGTGACCGACCACCCGCATCCTGGCGTGGCGCAGGTCGGGCGCGATCGTGGCCATGCACAGCGTGGTGAAGATCTCCGGCGCCTTGCGCTCCACCCGTAACAGCGCGTCCAGCGTGTGCAGCAGCAGGTCGCCGGTCTGACCGGCCAGGACGAGCGTGCGCCAGGCGATGCGCATCGCCACCCCGAGCGCCGCCTCCTGCGGGCCGTGGCCGCACACGTCGCCGACCACGATGTGCACGGAGCCGTCGGGAGTCTGCACGGTGTCGTAGAAGTCGCCGGCCAGCAGCGTGCTCTGGCTGCCCGGCAGGTAGCGCGTGATGTGCTCGAGCGCTCCGGTGTCCAGCAGCGGCACCGGCAGCAGGCCGCTCTCCAGCCGGGCGTTCTCCTTGGCCGTCAGCTCGGCCTCCACCAGGCGCAGCTGCGCCAGGTCGGCCCGCTTGCGCTCCATCGCGTAACGGATGGCGCGCGCCAGCAGTCGCGCGTCGACGTCCTGCTTGACCAGGTAGTCCTCAGCCCCTGCCTGGACCGCCGCCACGCCCATGTGCAGGTCGCGCAGGCCGGTCAGCACCAGCACGGCCGCGTGCGGGGCCAGCCGCAGCACCTCTTCCAGCGCCTCGAGCCCGCTGGCGTCGGGCAGCGACAGGTCCACGAGCACGCACTGGATCTCGCTGGTCAGCTTGGGCCTGGCCTCGGTCAGGCTGCGTGCCCAGACGATCCTTGGCGGCGCGTCGGCCTCCTTGAGCAGCTCTTCCACCAGGAACGCATCCCCGGCGTCGTCCTCGATGAGGAGCAGTGTGAGCGATACGGAAAGGGTTGCCGTCACATACGCCTCTTCAGAGAGATTCCGCCGTTGGAGTCATTCTGCGATGAGCTCGACGCCTTCCGGAAGCGTGCCGGCATTACCGGCCTCGACCAGAAATGACCGCAGGGCCGTGCGGAAAGCCTGCGCCGCGCGGGTCGGCTCGACGTCCTTGCGATGGGCGATCGCGATCGTGCGGTTCAAGCCCGCCAGTGGGGTCCCCCGTAGCCCTGGCCGCCCTTCGAGCACCATCGACGGAACCACCGCCACGCCCAGGCCCGCCTCCACGAAGCGGAGCACGGCGTCCATCTCGCCGCCCTCCACCGCGAACCGTGGCTCGAACCCGGCATTGCGGCACGCGGCGAGCGTCGCCTCCCGCAGGTCGTATCCGCGCCTGAACATCACCATCGTCTTCCCCCGCAGGTCCTCGATATGCAGGTGCTTGCGCCGCGGCTCCTGCCCCTGGCTGGGGGCGACGACCACGAGGCTCTCGCGCAGGATCTCCTCGGACACCAGGGACGGGTCGTCATGCTGCAACGGGGTGATCACCAGTGACAGGTCGAGCTGGCCGCGAGCCAGCGCCCGCACCAGGTCGCGCGAGCCGCCCTCCTCCACCAGCAGCTCGATGCCCGGGTAGGCGCGGTGGAAGCGGGCCAGCGCGTCGGCCAGCAGCCCCGCGCACAGCGACGGCGTGGCGCCCAGCCGCACCCGGCCCCTGCGCAGCCCGGCCAGCTCGGCCACCTCCAGCCTGGCCGTGTCGGCGTCGGCCAGCATCCGGCGGGCCAGCGGCAGCAGCGCCTCGCCCGCCGCGGTCAGCATCACGTTGCCTCTGGCCCGGGAGAACAGCGGGGCGCCCAGCTCGCTCTCCAGCGCCTTGATCTGCTTGCTCAGCGACGGCTGGGCCACCCGCATGCGCTCGGCGGCCTGCGTGAAGTGCCGCGTCTCCGCCACGGCTACGAAGTAGGCGAGTTGCTGCAACTGCATGTGACTTTGGTCGCAATCTCCCAGGTGGGTTTGGTACGGCCTGCCGTACAAACCAAGCATCATAGCCGGAGGCTATGGAAACCAGGCGTGTGATGACTTGGACGGGATCATGGCTGGTCCCTACCGTCGGAAGATGTGACAGCCACGATTGAGCGCGGGTCCGCCACTGCGCCGGTTACCTCCCCCAAGGCGACACCTGTCGCCAAAGCTCCAACGCCTGACAAGCGCCGCGGGTTCCTGAACTCGTCGAGCGGCAAGAAGGTCGTGATGGCCGTCACGGGCGCCGTCATGGTGCTCTTCCTGCTGCTCCACATGCTCGGCAACCTGAAGATCTTCCTGGGCAAGGAGTCCTTCAACGACTACGCCGACGCGCTGCGCACGCTGCTCGAGCCGATCCTGCCCTACCGGACGGTGCTGACGATCCTCGAGGCCGTGCTGGTCGCCTCGGTCGTCCTGCACATCTGGGCGGCCATCTCGCTCACGCGCCAGGCGCGCAAGGCCAGGCCGGTCAAGTACGTGGCCAAGAAGTCGCAGGCCTCCGGGTACTCCACGCACATCATGCGCTGGGGCGGCGTCACCATCGCGCTCTTCCTCGTCTGGCACCTGCTCGACCTCAGCTTCGGCGTGGTCAACCCCAAGGGGTACGACGCCGCTCCGGCCGACCGGATGGTCGCCGGGTTCGAGCCGTCGCGCTGGTGGGTGACCCTCATCTACATCGCCGCCGTGATCATGGTGGGCCTGCACCTGCGGCACGGCATCTGGAGCGTCTTCCAGACCGTCGGCTGGGCCAACCGCACCCGTTACAAGGCGCTGAAGGCGACCGCCGCGCTCGTCTCCGCGGTCCTCGTCCTCGGCTTCCTGGCCCCGCCGCTGGCCGTCACGTTCGGAGTGATCAAGTGAATTTCACCGAAGGTCCCGAGATCAGGGACACCAAGGCGCCCAGCGGTCCCATCGAGGAGCGGTGGGAGAAGCGGAAGTTCGGCGCCAAGCTGGTCAACCCCGCCAACAAGCGCAAGCTCAACGTGATCGTGGTCGGCACCGGCCTGGCCGGCGGCTCGGCCGCCGCGACGCTGGGCGAGCTCGGCTACAACGTCAAGTCCTTCTGCTACCAGGACTCGCCCCGCCGGGCCCACTCCATCGCCGCCCAGGGCGGCATCAACGCCGCCAAGAACTACCGCGGCGACGGCGACTCGATCTACCGGCTGTTCTACGACACCGTGAAGGGCGGCGACTTCCGCGCCCGCGAGTCCAACGTCTACCGCCTGGCCCAGGTCTCGGTGAACATCATCGACCAGGCCGTGGCCCAGGGCGTGCCGTTCGCCCGCGAGTACGGCGGGCTGCTCGACACCCGTTCCTTCGGCGGCGCCCAGGTCTCCCGGACCTTCTACGCCCGCGGCCAGACGGGACAGCAGCTGCTGCTCGGCGCCTATCAGGCGCTGGAGCGGCAGATCGCGGCCGGGACCGTGACCATGTACACCCGGCACGAGATGCTCGAGCTGATCGTCTCCGACGGGCGGGCGCGCGGCATCATCGTGCGCGACATGGTGACCGGCGAGATCGAGCGGCACCTGGCCGACGCCGTGGTCCTGGCGACCGGCGGGTACGGCAACGTGTTCTTCCTGTCCACGAACGCCAAGGGGTGCAACACCACCGCGATCTGGCGGGCGCACGAGCGGGGGGCGTACTTCGCCAACCCCTGCTACACGCAGATCCACCCGACCTGCATCCCGGTGTCGGGGGAGTACCAGTCGAAGCTGACGCTCATGTCGGAGTCGCTGCGCAACGACGGGCGCGTGTGGGTTCCGCTGGCCGCCGGGGACACCCGGGCTCCGGGTGACATCCCGGAGGAGGAGCGCGACTACTACCTGGAGCGGATTTATCCGGCCTTCGGGAACCTCGTTCCGCGGGACATCGCCTCGCGGGCGGCCAAGAACGTCTGCGACGAGGGGCGCGGGGTCGGGCCCGGCGGGCTCGGGGTCTACCTGGACTTCCGGGACGCGATCGGCCGTCTCGGGCGGGACGCCGTCGAGGCCAAGTACGGGAACCTCTTCGAGATGTACGAGCGCATCACGGGTGAGGACCCCTATTCACAGCCGATGCGGATTTATCCCGCGGTGCACTACACGATGGGTGGGCTGTGGGTTGACTACGACCTCCAATCCACCATTCCCGGACTTTTCGTGATCGGTGAGGCCAACTTCTCCGACCATGGGGCCAACCGGCTCGGGGCTTCTGCTTTGATGCAGGGGCTAGCCGACGGATATTTCGTTCTTCCGACCACTATTGGGGACTATCTCGCGAATGGTCCTTACGGTGAGGTCGACGACGAGGCCATCGCCGAGGCGGAGATCCGGGTCCGGCGCAAGATCGACCGGCTGCTCTCCGTCAACGGCGACCGTACGCCCGACTCCTTCCACCGCGAGCTGGGCAAGATCATGTGGGAATACTGCGGCATGGAGCGCACCGAGGAGTCGCTGCGCAAGGCCCTGGAGCTCATCCCCACGCTGCGCGAGGAGTTCTGGCGCAACGTCAAGGTCTCCGGCGCCGCCGAGGAGCTCAACCAGGTCCTGGAGCGGGCCGGCCGGGTGGCCGACTTCTTCGACCTGGCCGAGCTCATGTGCCTGGACGCGCTGGTGCGCACCGAGTCCTGCGGCGGCCACTTCCGCGCCGAGTCCCAGGACGCCGACGGCGAGGCCCTGCGCGACGACGAGCACTTCGCCCACGTCTCGGCCTGGGAGTTCAACGCTGACGGGCCCGTGCTGCACAAGGAAGTGCTCGACTACGAGTACGTCAAGATGAGCCAGCGGAGCTACAAGTGAACTCCCTTCCCGACCGCACGAACGACAAGGAAGACCTGGGATGAATCTGACCCTTCGCGTTTGGCGCCAGGACGGCCCATCCGATGCCGGTCGGATGGTGACGTATCAGGCCAAGGACATCTCACCCGACATGTCCTTCCTGGAGATGCTGGACGTCGTCAACGAGAAGCTGATCCTCGACGGCGACGACCCGATCGCCTTCGACCACGACTGCCGCGAGGGCATCTGCGGCATGTGCGGCATGGTCATCAACGGTGTCGCCCACGGTGAGCAGCGGGCCACCACCACCTGCCAGCTGCATATGCGCCACTTCGAGGACGGCGCCACCGTCACCATCGAACCCTGGCGCGCGGCACCCTTCCCCGTGGTCAAGGACCTCGTCGTGGACAGGTCCGCCTTCGACCGCATCATCCAGGCGGGCGGTTTCGTCTCGGTGCCCGCGGGCTCGGCGCCGGACGCCCACTCGATCCCGGTCCGCAAGGAGGACGCCGACAGCGCCTTCGACGCGGCCACCTGCATCGGCTGCGGCGCCTGCGTGGCGGCTTGCCCCAACGGCTCGGCCTCCCTCTTCACCGCAGCCAAGATCACCCACCTGTCGCTGCTGCCGCAGGGCCAGCCGGAACGCCTCTCGCGCGCCAAGGCCATGGTCGACCAGATGGACGCCGAGGGCTTCGGCGGCTGCACCAACACCGGCGAATGCACCGCGGTCTGCCCCAAGGGCATCCCCCTGGACACGATCGCCCAGATGAACGCCGACTACCTCAAGTCCAACGCCAAGTAGTCCCATGTACGGCGGGCCGATGCGATGCGGCCCGCCGTACAGCTCTTAAGAGCATGGTCATCGCGATCGGCGCTTCGCGCTGGGAGTGGTCTTCTCGTTGGGCGGTCTCGGAGAAACACTTCTGGGCGCGCCTGTGATGCTCAGCCGGTCGGCTGGTCGAGATCACCTGAAGAAGCCGGGCGGGCACTCGACCTGATCGACGGAGCCATCGGCTTGCTGCGTCTCGCACCAGGTCTCGCCCTTGTCGAATCCATGGAAGCCAACGAAGCCGGCGAAGACGGCGAAGAAGGCTAGACCAATGACGACCGCGATGAGCCCGATGACGATTCCGCTGTAGCTGCCGCCGGCGTCTTCTGCGGGCACGGCCACGGTCGGGTTCTCCGGGTCGTAGAGCACCTCGGCCTCGTTGCCGATGCCAAGGCGGGAGGTGGTCGCCGCCTCGGTGGTGATTTCCCGGCCATCCACGGTCGTGAAGGTCAGGACCGGCCGCTGCATCGCCCTCAGATGGTCTCCCTGCCCCGTGAACGTGGTCCGGACGTCGCTGACCACGCCAGGCACCCGCTGTGCTCGCCGTACGAACCCTCTGCCGTCGGCAATCCTCTTGATCGAAATCAGAATGATCACTAATCCGAACGCCACGAACAGCAGCGGTAAGTACTTGAACAGGTGCTCCAACGAAAGTCTCCTTGAGTCGCCCTGATCTCTACAACGCTGCGGAGGGGCATTGGTTCCCGCTGTCCGACTCCCCCGGCCATGCGCACCTGCTCGACCCTGGCGGCCGGGATCAGACCACCATCATCCGGATACCGCGATGCTTGTTGCGCGATTACCCCTCGTACGCGGTGAGAAGCCTGTGGCGGCCGTCTCGACGTTGCATGCTGGATGTGGCCGACCGGGAAGGGCAACACCGACTCCTTCGTCGACGCCATGGTCTGGCTCGTGACCCGGATGCTCGCCGATCCCAAGCATTTCTACCGCTCCTACACCACTGCCGAACTGGACAGGATCATGACCGGACGCCCCGCGATCACCACGGGCGTGCGCGCCCGCGAGATGAAGCTCTACCGCCGATACTTCGACCTGGTCGCCAACGGGACCAAGACGATCGAGGTGCGGGTGCAGTACCCCAATCTGCGCACCCTCAAGGCCGGCGATCACATCCGCTTCGTGTGCGGCCGCGACGACGCCCTCACCCGAGTCAAGCGTGTCGCCCGTTACACCTCCTTCGAGGAGATGCTCGACACCGAGGGCCCTGAGCGGGTGAACCCGACCAGCCCTCGCGAACAGCAACTCGCCGACATCCGCCGCATCTACCGCCCGGAGAAAGAAGCCCTCGGCGTGCTCGCCATCGAGATCGAGGTCATCGACGAACCCCTCCAACCCTCGTCCCGGCGCTGCTCGGCCAGGGCGAGCCGTCTGTGAGTCCGCGCAGCTGACCAGCACAGGGCGGTCACCAGTGTTGCCAGTGGAGGATCTGGTCGCGGGGGACTCGGGGGGCCGGTTGAAGGTCGTGCCGATCGTGTAGGCCGGCGGCAGGAAAGCCGCATGATGTCGTCGTACGGCACGCTGAGCACCTGGGCCAGTTCCCGTTCCAGCGGCGCCTGGGCCGTGGTCCAGACCGTGCTCTCGACGACACCTTCCGAGCCTTGACGGCTGAGGAGCGCGCTCAGCTGACCGGGCTGCCGGCCAAGCTGCTTGAGGTGACTTAGGTCTCACCGCGTCACACTTCGCGGTGCGGGGCTCTCTTGGGATGTGTCACCTACCAAGAGGAGTTCGAGATGACCATTCTGGTTACCGGCGCGACCGGGACCGTGGGGCGGTTCGTCGTGCGGCATCTGCTCGACGCGGGGGAGAAGGTGCGGGCCGTGACCCGGCGGCCGGACGTCGCGCGGTTCCCCGAGGGCGTGGAGGTCGTCGCCGGGGACATGACGGACGCGGCGCGCATGGCCGAGGCGTTCGACGGGATCACCGCCGCCCATCTGATCAACTTCGGCGACGGCTACCGGCCGCTCGGCAACGGTCAGGAGATCGTGGACGCCGCCGTGCGGGCCGGGGTCAGGCGGGTCACGATACTGGGCGGCTGGGAGGAGGGTTCGCTGGAGCCTGCCGTACGGGCCAGCGATCTGGAGTGGACGCAACTGCAGCCGATCGAGTTCATGAGCAACACGCTGAACGACTGGGCGCCGCGGCTGCGGGCCGAGGGCGTCATTCGCGAGCCGTACGGCGGGCGGACGAGCGCGCCGGTGCACGAGTCCGACATCGCGGCCATCGCGGCGGTGGCACTGGCGGAGGGCGGGCACGGCGGCCAGGCGTACCGCATCACCGGACCCGAGCTGCTGACCCCGCGCGACAAGATCAGGATCCTGGCTGAGGCCACGGGCCGTGACCTGGCCTTCGTCGAGCTGACGCCGGAGCAGACGCGGCAGGAGTGGATCGAGGACGGCACGCCGCCGGACCTGCTGCTCCTGCAGGTGATGGGCGACGCGGACGCGCGGACGAAGGTGGAGTTCCTGCTGCGGGTGTACGGCGGCAATCAGGAGATCGGGCGGACCGTGACCGATTCGGTGGAAAAGGTCACCGGGCGGCCCGCGCTCACCTTCGCCCAGTGGGCTGCCGAGAACGCGGACGCTTTCCGCTGAACGGCCCTCCACTCGGGTCCGCGCGGATGACGGCAGGGAGCCGCCGCACGCTGTCCGCATGCGGCTGGTGGCGTCCGAAGCCCGCTGCGGCTGGCCGCGGTCGGCGTCGGGTCACCACTGGGTGATGAGCGGCGTTTCCGGTTCGTGCTGCCGCCAGGCTTCGGCGAGGCGGGCGAGGCGGGTGGGGGCGGCGATGCCGCGCACGGTTGCGATCTTGCCGTTGGTGATGTCGAACGTCACGGCGCCGACGACCTGGTCGCCGACCACGAAGAGGATGGCGGGGGCGCCGTTGACGAGCGCGTAGTGGACGGCGGACGTGCCGCCGGCAAATCGCCGTTTCGCGGGTGTGGGTTTGAAGCCGGCCCGTACGACGGCGGCGATGCGCTGCGGAGTGTCGTACTGCATCAGCGTCTCGGTCAGGCCGGCGCCGTCGGAGATCGCGGTCGCGTCGTCGGTGAGCAGCGCCGCCAGCCGTTCGGTGCGGCCCGAGGAGGCAGCGGCGAGGAATTCCTCGACGATCCTGCGGGCGGATGCGGGGTCGACTTCGGCGCTGCCGCGGCGGCGCGCGGCGGTGATGCGGCTCCGGGCCCGGTGGAGGTGCTGCTGGCTTGCGGACTCGGTGAGGTCGAGGATCTCGGCGATCTCGGCGTGGCTGTAGGAGAAGGCTTCGCGCAGGAGGTAGACGGCCCGCTCGAGGGGTGACAGGCGCTCCATGAGAGTCAGCACGGCCAGGGAGACCGATTCGCGTTGCTCGAAAGTGTCGGCCGGGCCGAGCATCGGGTCGCCGTCGAGGAGCGGTTCGGGCAGCCAGGCGCCGACGGTGCGTTCGCGGCGGGCTTGTGCCGAGCGGAGCCGGTCGAGGCACAGGTTGGTGACGACCTTGGTCAGCCATGCTTCCGGCACCTTGATCCGCTGCCGGTCGGCGGCCTGCCAGTGCAGGAACGCGTCCTGCACGGCGTCTTCGGCGTCGGCGGCGGAGCCCAGCAGCCGGTACGCCAGCGAGGCCAGCCGGTTCCGGCTGGCCTCGAACCGACTGGTGTCGAAGCGATCAGCGGCGGTGCTGTCCACGCGGACCACCCTAGGCGGCTACGCGACCACCTTCTCGGCGGACACATCCGGCGCGGCGGCCAGGCGGCGCTTGCGCTTGGGCAGGCCGAAGGTCGGGTGCGAGTTGGCCCACAGCGAGGCCTTGAGGATGCCGGACTTGATCCGCACGGCCTTCCAGCCGCCCACGTACGTCGGCTTTGCCTGCCCTTCGTCGTCGACCATCTGCCAGATCGCGTCCCGCCGCCCGAGGCTGATGTGGTTGTACGTGTAGACCAGCTTGGTCTTCGCGATCTTGCGGCCGGTCAGGCGTCCCACGATCGCGTGGATCGCCTGCCCGCCTGTGTAGCCGGCCGAAGCGCAGGACATCGGCAGCGGTCGGCCGTTGTCGCCGATGGCGTAGGCGCTGTCGCCGACGGCGTAGACGTTCGGGTGCGAGACCGACCGCATGATGCGATCGACGACGATCCGACCGTTCTCGGTGACCTCCAGCCCGCCGGCGGCGCCGATGGGGCTGACCGCGAACCCGGCCGTCCACACGGTTACGTCGGACGCCAGGGCGGTGCCGTCGGCGCACAGCACCCGCGTCGCTTCGACGGCTTCGACGCTGGTGTGCTCCAGGACGGCGATGCCCAGCCGGTCGCAGGCCTGGCGCAGATGGCCGCGGGCTCCGGCGGAGAGCCGGGCGCCCAGCTCGCCGCGGGCGACCAGCGCCACCGACAGGCCGGGCCGGGATTCGGCGATCTCGGTGGCGGTCTCGATGCCGGTCAACCCGTCGCCGACGACCAGCACACTCCCGCCTTCGCCCCGCCTGCCCAGGCTGTCCAGGCGCTCGCGCAGGCGCAGCGCCGAGGGCCGGCCGGCGATGTCGAAGGCGTGCTCGGCCACGCCGGGGACACCTTCGACGTCACCGTGGCTGCCGAGCGCGTAGACGAGCGTGTCGTAGCCGAGCTCGCCGCCGCCGTCGGCGTCGGCCACGGCGACGACCTGGCGCTCGGGGTCGACGGCGGTGACACGGGCCACGCGCAGCCGTATCCCCGTCCCCGCGAAGACGTCGGCGAGCTTTTGCGCCTCGATCTCCCGGCCGGCCGCCAACTGGTGCAGCCGCAGCCGCTCGACGAAGTACGGCACAGCGTTGACCACGGTGATCTCGGTGTCCGCCGGGGACAGCCGGCGGGCCAGGTTCCCGGCCACGTAGACCCCGGCATAGCCGGCGCCGAGGACGACGATGCGGTGCTTCATGTGTTGCTCCTGTCGGTTCGCTTGCTCCCGGTGAGTTGAGCGGAACGGCGCCCCGATTGCTGACAGGAACCGCGTGTGGCATGGGTCACAGAGCGGCCGGAGCGCCGCCCAGCGATGCTCGCGACGCCGAGGGTTCCCCCATGGCGACGATCATCGGGATGAGAGTCCCCGCTGCGGTCCGGATGGCCTCGCCTTGCCTCCAACGCGGAGGCGCTGGAGGCAAGGTCTGACCTACCTCACCGGACGTCGGCCGGCTCGGTCAGGACGCACTGGCCGGAGCCGACGCAGAGGCCGCTGTCCGCTTTGATCCGCATCATGTCCTGCTCACCAGGTGACCGGGAGTTCGTGAACGCCGTAGATGACGGCGTCGCTCTTGAACGGCAGGTCCTCGGCCGGTGCGGCGAGCCGCAGGGTGGGGATGCGGCGGAACAGCGTGTCGAAGACGATCTGCAGCTCCATCCGGGCCAGGTTCTGGCCGAGGCACTGGTGCGGGCCGAATCCGAAGGCGAGGTGGTGGCGGGCCCCGCGCTCGACATCCAGTTCGGCCGGATCCTTGAACGCCGCCGGGTCCCAGTTGGCCGACAGGGTCGAGACGATGACGCCCTCGCCGGCCTTGATGCTCACCCCGCCGATCTCCACGTCCTCGGTGGCCACTCGGGAGGTGACCCCGTCGGCGATGGTGAAGTAGCGCAGCAGTTCCTCCACCGCTATGGGCGTCCTGCCCGAGTCGGCCTTGACCAAGGCCAGTTGCTCCGGATGGGAGAGCAGCCCGACCACGCCGAGCGAGATCATGTTCGCCGTGGTCTCGTGTCCGGCGGTCAGCAGCAAGAAGGCCAGGCTCACCAGGCCCGCGTGGTCGAGGGTGCCCTTCTGGCGTTGCCGGGCGATCTGCCGGCCGAACAGGTCGTCGCCGGGTTCGGACTCCTTGCGGGTGACCAGGTCGTCGATGTAGGAGCGCAGTTCGGCGAAGGCTCGCTGGCGGTCTTCCAGCGAGGTCCGGCTCACCATCATGGTGGTGCGGCTTTGGAAGAAGTCGTGGTCGGTGTAGGGGACGCCGAGCAGTTCGCAGATCACCAGGGAGGGCACCGGAAGGGACAGCGCCTGCACCAGGTCGACCGGCCGCTGGTCGGCGGCGAGCATGTCGTCGATGAAGTGGTCGACGATGTCCTGGATCCGCGGGCGCAGCGCGGCCAGCCGCCTCACGGTGAACTCGCCGATCACCGGACGGCGGGCCGCTGAGTGTTCCGCGCCGTCCATGCCGAGCATCAACGGCGGCTGGCTGCGGAGCTGCTGCAGGGTCGCCGCATCGAGGGTGAAGAGCGGGAAGCCGTCCTTGCGCTTGTCGGAGGAGAAGCGGGGGTCGGCGAGGACGGCACGGCCTTCCTCATGCCCGGACACCCACCACGCCTCGCCGCCGCTGGCCAGGCGGATCTTGTTGATCGGCGCTTGCCCGCGCAGCCGCTCGTAGGCGGCGGGCGGGGCGAACGGGCAATCACGCTCGACCGGCAGTTCCAGACTGGCGAGTTCGTCGGCGATGCTCTTCGTCATGAATGACCTCCCGGTAAAAGATCCCGCTGAATTTGTTCGGGGCTGTTCGGGGGTGAAGCCCGACGAGGTGCCTGGTCAGGTGGCTGTTCCGCCGCCGGTGTTCAGCGGAGAGTGAGCGGGGTCTCGGATTCGATGCGGGTCAGCTTCTCCGGATTGCGGACGTAGTAGAGGCCGGTGATGCGGGCGTCCTCGACACGGATCGCGATGACGCCGTCGAGTTCGCCGTCCACACGGATGATGAGTGCCGGGCTGCCGTTGACCACGGTGGGGTCACCGGTGAGTGCAACTTCGGCCTTGCCGATGCCGCCGGCGATGAAGCGGGCCACCTTGTCGGCGCCGATGATCGGACGAGGCGAGGCCTGCTTGACGCCTCCGCCGTCGCTGATGGCCACGACCTCGGGGGCGAGTACGTCAAGGAGGCCCTGCAGGTCTCCGGCTTCGAGCGCGCGCTGGAACGACTCCAGCGCCGCCCGGGCCTCGCCGGAGGAGACCACCTCGCGAGGGCGGCGGGCTTCGACGTGCCGGCGGGCGCGGTACGCGAGCTGGCGGACGGCCGCGGGGCTCTTGCCCACGGCAGCCGCGATCTCGTCGTAGCCGACATCGAAGGCCTCGCGCAGCACGAAGACGGCGCGCTCGGTCGGCGACAGCGTCTCGAGGACGAGCATGAGCGCCATCGACACACTCTCGGCGAGCTCGACGTCCTCGGCCACGTCCGGCGCGGTGAGCAGCGGTTCGGGCAGCCAGGGGCCGACATAGGCCTCCTTGCGGCTCTTCATGCTGCGCAGGCGGTTGAGCGACTGCCGGGTGGTGATCCGGATCAGGTAGGCGCGCTGGTCGTGCACCTGCTCCAGGTCGGCCTTGACCCATCGCAGCCAGG
Source organism: Nonomuraea sp. NPDC050536 (assembly GCF_044457685.1). Lineage (NCBI taxonomy): Bacteria > Bacillati > Actinomycetota > Actinomycetes > Streptosporangiales > Streptosporangiaceae > Nonomuraea > Nonomuraea sp. NPDC050536. The sequence continues at coordinate 170,935 of NZ_JBITHD010000007.1, read as the reverse complement.
TTTCCTGGAGGACGTCTTCGGCGTCGGCCGCCGACCCGAGCATCTCGTATGCGACGGTGAAGAGCAGGTTGCGGTAGGCGACGAAGGCCTCGGTCGCCGCGTCGGTGGCGTGGTCGCTCATGTCTCGGTCCTTCTCCTTCGTACGTGGCCAGCCGGACAATGTCCGGGCTGATCACGGCACCCCCACCTTGAGGTGGACTTCGGCTCACGGCTCGAAAAGCCCGGACCGGGGGGTCACTGGAGCTTGCCGTGAGCCTCCGCCGAAAGGTCCTGCCAGTCGGCCCAGGTCTTGAGCCGGTCGGCGTAGACCTGCTGGATCATCGGGTAGAAGCCCTGGCCGAACAGCACCCGCAGGGGCGGGTTGTCGGAGTCGACGAGCTTGAGGAGTGCCTGGGCCGCGGCGGCCGGGTCGCCGGCGGGCTGCTTTCCGGCGACCGAGCCGAGGCGTCGGCGGAGACCGTCGTAGGTCGGGTCGGTCTGGGCCACGTGGCCGTTGGCGAGCGGATCCGGGTTCTTGCCGTCCCTGGTGGCGAAGCCGCCGGGCTCGATGATCGTTACCTTGACGCCGAAGTCGGCGACCTCGCCGGCGAGGGCTTCGTTCAAGCCCTCGAGGGCCCACTTGGAGGCGTGGTATGCGCCGCCGAGTGGCATGGCGATGACCCCGGCCGCCGAGGACAGCTGGATGATGTGCCCCGAGCGCTGCTCGCGCAGGTAGGGCAGCGCGGCCTGGATCACCCACACCGCACCGAACAGATTGGTCTCCAGCTGGTCGCGCAGTTCCCGCTCGGTCAGCTCCTCGACCGCGCCGATCTGGGCGTAGCCGGCGTTGTTCACGATGACGTCAAGCCGGCCGAAGTGCTCTTTGGCCCGCCGTACGCTCTCGAAAACGGCGGTCTTGTCGGCCACGTCCAGCCCGAGCGGGAGCACCGCGTCGCCATGGGCGGCGACCAGCTCGTCAAGGCTTGCGGCGTTCCGTGCGGTCGCGGCCACCTTGTCGCCCCGGGACAGGGCGGCCTCGACGAATTCGCGGCCCAGGCCGCGCGACGAACCGGTGACGAACCAGACCTTGCTCATGATGGCTATCCGTTCCTTCGGTGGCGGCATTCCAAGGTCGACTCCTGGATACCGCTGTCTGCTGTTCCACCCCCAAGACACGCGGCCCGGCAAAGATGTAACACCCACCGACTGTGACCTATGTCTCTCCCTACGCTCATCGCGCGGACCTGAGGGGAGGGCCTAAACGGTGGCCACCACCAGGAAGATCAGGCAGCTGGCCAGGAACGGCCCGGCTGCCAGCTCGGCCAGCCAGTCCTCGGCCATGGCGCCCAGGCAGCGCCGCGCGTTGCGCCGCAGGCCGAGGAGCTGGTCGGCGGCCTCGAAGTCGGTGATGACCGGCGCGGAGGCCACCACCGAGGTGACGGAGAACCCGGCCTCCGCGCACAGGCGCGGCAGCGCCCGCCCGATCGTGGCGTTCCGCACCACCTGCGAGGTGATGAAGTTCGTCAGCGTACGGCCGGCCGCCAGGTTCGCCGAGTCGACCAGCAGCCCGTCCCAGTCAGGCTCCGCCAGCGCGATCCGCGCCCCCGGCCGGGCCACCCGCCTGATCTCGGACAGCACCCGCCGTGGGTCCGCGACGTGCTGCAGCACCCGATCGGTCCGCGCCCGATCGACCGACCCTTCCTCGAGCGGCAGCGCGTGCGCATCGCCCACGCGAACATCGACGATCCTGTGTACGGCGAGCCGCTCGCGAGCCGTCTCCGCCGACACCAGGTCGTGGTCGACCCCGATCACCGAGCCGGTCGGGCCGACGGCGTTGGCCAGCTCGCCCAGGTCGGTGCCGGGCCCGCAGCCGATGTCGAGCACCGCGTGCCCGGGATGGACGTCCAGCATGGCGAGCAGTTGCCGCTTGTAGATCCGGCCAGGGGCGCTCGCCGCGACCCGGTCCAGGTAGTCGATGGAGCTCATGCCAAGCAGCCAAGCAGACGGGTGTGCGGTTGGCGCGGAGGCGATGTCAAGATCTGGTGCATGGCTCTCCATTTCCGCGGCGCCGTACTCCCGGATGGCGAGGTACGCGACCTGTGGCTGCTGGGCGACCGCGTGACCTTCGAACGGCCCGCGCAGGAGTCGACGACCGTGGTCGACGGCGGATACCTGCTGCCCGGGCTCGTCGACGTGCACACCCATCCGGGCACCGGCGAGGACGGCTTCACGCTCGACCGGTTCGCCGCCGAATGCGGTGACCACGTCGCCGCGGGTGTCACCGCCGTCCGCTTTCCCGGGCTCGGCGGCGCCGTACCGGATGATGTGCGAGATCTGCCGGAACTGCCGCGCATGGTACGGGCGGGACGGTGGCTGGCCTGGTCGGGCCTGTCGCGGCACGCGGACTTCCACACGATCGTCGACGACCTGCCCGCGGCAGCGGTGGAGCAGGCCAGGGCCCACGACGGCTGGTGCAAGATCATGGGCGACTGGGACCTCGAGTCGGACCCGGTTCCCTACGCCACGATGGCCGCGGTCGTCGCCGCCGTCCACGAGGCGGGCGGCCGGGTCGCCGCCCACTGCCAGACCGAGGCGGGCTCGCTCAACGCCGCGCTGGCAGGGGTGGACTCGATCGAGCACGGTATGGCGATGCCGGAGACCGCCGTCTCGCTCCTGGCCGCCAACGCCTCCGCCTACGTGCCCACGCTCACCGTCTTCGCCGCCAGCGCCGAGCGGGTACGGCTGCGCGGCACGGACCGGTCGCGGTTGTGGCTGCGCGGCTACGAGACCATCATCGAACGCGTACGCGAGGCCCACGACGCCGGCGTCAGAGTCCTGGCGGGCACGGACTCGGCCCCCTTCGGGAACGTGGCCACCGAGGTGAGCCACCTCATCTCGGCCGGCCTTCCGGCCACGACCGCCATCGGCGCGGCCAGCTGGACCGCCCGCGCCTGGCTCGGCCTGCCAGGCCTGGAGGAAGGCGGCCTGGCGGACCTCGTCGCCTACCAGGAGGACCCCCGCGTGAACCCCTCGGTCCTCCACCACCCGCACCGCATCGTCCTGCGCGGCCGGCTGCTCTAGCCGGCGAGCGCCAGCGCCCCCATCACCAGCAGCGAGCCGCCGATCACCACCACGTGCCTGACGTTCTGCAGCACCGGCATCACCCAGGTCGGAAACCCCCGCTCCGCCGCCTTCAGGAACGAGCGGACGTCGATCCGCGCCAGCACGGGGTCGTTCTTCCGCCTGAACGCGGTCTCGACGGACTTCACCGCGGTCAGGTTGCTGTAGATGATCAGAAGGTTCCCCAGCAGGACGATCGGCTGGAACACCCACGACAACGTCACCCCGAGCCCGGCCCCCGCCAGGTTGAGCACGGCCAGCCCCACCATCACCACCGCGACCGTGGCAGGGACGGCGGTCTCGTGCCCACTGGCATCGAACCGGATCTTGTTCTCCTCGAGCACGGTTTCCGGGATCCCCTGCCGCCGCAGCTCACCCTCGGCCGCCGTCTTGGCCTGAGGTCCGTAGCGATGCCGCACCACCGGAATGCTCAGAAAGGCCAGCGCGATCAGAATCTGGAGGACAGCGGCGAAGCTCATCATCGGGTTCCATTCCTCTTCGTCGTTCATCGGCAGGAGGACGCTCCCGTGATCCGCTGATACGCCACTGTCACGCCAGTGTCACGCCTTCTGCTCTGGTAACAGCGCAGGTTGTCGACCCCCTGGCCGAGGAGGAGGGCGGAGCTTCAGGGCCCGCGCGACGGAGCGAGGTGCGGTAGCCGTGGGGTAGGCGACCGGCGGCCTGAAGGATGCCGGTCCCCTCCTGGCTTCTGATCGCCTGCTAGCGCGCCAGGTCAACCTCATCGGTTTGAAGGTTCCGGTTCCACAGCCGGGCCAATGTCGCGGGAAAGTTTCGGAGGGACTCCCGCCTATCTGGAGATGAGCGGAGGCGTGGGGCCCGCGGAACTCTCCGAGTTCGACGGCTGGGTTCGGCGCAGGCTCCTGAGTCCTGTCTCGGCCATGTTCCGTGAGGGGGGCCTGCTGTTGCGCGAGGAGCCATCGATTGCGGATCCGTGCCGACGGCAGCAGCCCGGACGATTCCCTCCTGACCGAGGGCCTGGAACCCGGAGGGCGATTACGGCTCGCGGGCGGGCATCGGCGCGGGTGCTGGGGTGCGCACATGTCGGACAGGCGTGGCCCACTAAGACGGGCCCGAAAAAGCGAAGGGCCGTGGCTTTAGGGGGTCCAGGTGGAGGTGGTTTCTATGCGTTTTAGCCAGAGTTTTTCGCCGTCTCCGCCGGGTTTCCAGCGGGCCGCGAAGTCCAGGAGGTCTCGGCAGCGGGTGAGCATGGCGGCGTGCCGTACCTCCCATGGCGGCTGGGGCGTGCCGTAAGCCGTATAGAAGGCCGGAAGGTGGGCGATGTCCGACGGGTGGTGGGCGCGGATGATCCATTCGCACCAGGCGAGGTCCTCGATGGGATCCCCGGCGTGGGCCCATTCCCAGTCGAGGATGGCGACCGGTTCGAGGGGCTCGGGGGAGAAGAGGAGGTTCTGCGGGCCGTAGTCGCCGTGGACTATCCCCAGGGTGTGGATGCGCGCCAGCATCCCGCCGCAGGCGGCGAGGACCTCGGCGGCGTGGCCGGCGTCCAGGAGGTCCTGGCCGTGCAGGCCGGGCACGAAGCGGGTGGTCAGGCTGGTCGTGGTGACCTGGTGGACGGCCGGCACGGGCAGGCGGCCGCGCAGGCGGCGCAGGTAGCGGGACTCCGTGCGGAGCCGGCGGGCGGCGTCGGGGCCCTCGTAACACTTGACGACGAGTGCGCCGTCGCCGAACGTGCTGTTGGTGTAGCCGTGCCTCACAGCGTCTGATTCTGGCCTACCTACCGGCTCCGGTAGACGATGTAGGGACGGAAGAGATACCCGACGGGCGCCGACAACGCGTGGACCAGGCGCGTGAACGGGAAGACGGCGAAAAGAATCATGCCGGCCAGCACGTGGATCTTGAAGGTCGTGGTCGCGCCCGCCATCGCCTCGGCGTCCGGCTGGAGCACGAAGATCCCCCGGAACCAGGGCGAGACCGTCTCGCGGTAGTCGGCCTGCTCCGGCAGCACGCCCGAGACCGTGGCCGCCAGCCCGGCCAGGATCGCCAGCCCGAGCAGCACGAACATGAGCTTGTCGTTGCGGGTCGTGGCGAGGAATACGGGCCCGGTGGTGCGCCGCCGGTAGATCAGCAGCGCCAGCCCGGCCACCGTGCACAGCCCGGCGATCCCGCCGAAGACCAGGGCGGCCAGGTGGTACACATGAGCCGGCACGAAGAGGATCCAGGAGGCGGGGATCAGCAGCCCGATCGCGTGGCCGACGATGACGACGAGCAGCCCGTAGTGGAACAGCGGGCTGCCCACCCGCAGCAGCCGCCCCTCGTACAGCTGCGAGGAGCGCGTCGTCCAGCCGAACCTGTCGTAGCGGTGGCGCCAGATCAGCCCGCCGATCAGGATCACCAGCGTCACATACGGCGCCACGATCCACAGCGCGCTCTCTCCCCAGGTCACCGGTACGTCCCCACCGACTCGGCGGGCGGCCCGCCGCGCGCCAGCCGTACCGAGAGGTCCCGCTCTGCCGCCGACAGCGGCGGGAGGGTGGCGCACACCACCTCGACCAGCAGGACGTACGGCGAGCCCTCCGCGCGCAGCGCGGCGAGCAGCGTCTCGAGCTGGACCCGGTAGGACCGCAGCACGTCGGTGCCCGAGGGGACGAGCGCGGCGAACTCCAGCATGACGGGCAGGAAGTCGGGCAGCTCGTCGTCGAGCAACTCCCACCCGGCGGCCCGGTAGTGGGCCTTCAGCACGGCCAGCGACTGGCCGCGCCGCCGGGTGTCGCCGTCGGTGTAGTAGGTGAGGTACAGGCAGCAGCGCCGCTTGAGGTCGAAGGTGTCGACGTAGTGGGCGGCGAGCTCGCCCGGGCCAAGAGCCTCAATTTTCGCGATAAATCCGCCGAAATCGGGCAGCAGGGCGGGGCGGAGCTGTGGCAGCCGCGCCCAGAAGCGCTCGTCTGGATAGGCCAGCAGGTGCGAGGCGCCCTGCCAGATGGTGGCCGGATTCACGATGGTTTCCCCTTCCGTGGCGGGAAGAGCCCGGCAGGTGTGCCCCTGCCGTCCCAGTTGAGGAGGTTGACCCGCTCGTGGGTGACGCTCTCGCCCGTCTGGCGCTGCTTGAGCCCGTGGAAGGTCTCGATGGAGACCGGCACGGGCCTGCCCGAGGTCTCACCGAAGGGCGCCTGCATACCGGGGCCGCCGTCGTAGTCGAGGCTGCAGCCGGCCTCCTCGACGTCGCCAGGGGTGTTGCCGTAGGCGGTGGGGATGACGTACCGCTCGTCGTACTTGGCCAGGGCCAGCAGCCGGTACATGTCGCGGATGTCGTCCTCGGTGAGGCCGGCCTCCGGCGGCTCGGGCTCGTCGCCGAGGTTGACGGCCCGCATGTAGGAGCGCATCGCGGCCAGCCTGCGCAGCGCCACGACCACGGGCCCGGTGTCGCCCGCGGTGAACAGCCCGGCCAGGTACTCCAGCGGGATCCGCAGCGACTCGATCGCGGCGAAGAGGTTGCCCGCGTCCTCCCCGTCGTGCCCCGTGGCGGCCAGCGCGTCCACGACGGGGGAGAGCGGCGGGACGTACCAGACCATCGGCAGCGTCCGGTACTCCGGGTGCAGCGGCAGCGCGATCCGGTAGCGCATGATCAGGTCGCGGACCGGCGACCTGCGGGCCGCCTCGATCCAGTCGTCGGGCAGCCCGGACTCGGCCACGGCCGGGTCGTCGGGGTCGACGAACACCGACAGCTGCGCCTCGTACAGGTCCTGCTCGGAGGTCACCGAGGCGGCCTCGGTGACCCGGTCGGCGTCGTAGAGCATGACACCCAGGTACCGCAGCCGCCCCACGCACGTCTCCGAGCACACCGTGGGCAGCCCGACCTCGACCCGCGGGTAGCAGAACGTGCACTTCTCGGCCTTGCCGGTGCGGTGGTTGAAGTAGATCTTCTTGTACGGGCAGCCGGTGACGCACATCCGCCAGCCTCGGCAGCGGTCCTGGTCGACCAGGACGATGCCGTCCTCCGTGCGCTTGTAGAGCGCGCCCGACGGGCAGGAGGCCACGCACGACGGATTGAGGCAGTGCTCGCAGATGCGCGGCAGGTAGAACATGAACGCCTGCTCGAACTCCAGCTTCACCTTCTCCGACATCCCGCTCAGGACGGGGTCGGGTGACGGGTCGCCGCCGAGGTCGTCGTCCCAGTTGGCGCTCCATCGGATCGTGGTCGGCTCGCCGCTGATGAGCGAGCGCGGCGGCGCGACCGGGATGTCGGGGCCGAGGGGCGCGCGGAACAGGTTCTCGTAGTCGTAGGTCCAGGGCTCGTAGTAGTCCTGGATGGAGGGCATGAGCGGGTTGGCGAAGATGCCGAGGAGCTTGCGCATCCGCCCGCCGGCCCGCAGCCGGAGCCTGCCCTTGGCGTCGATCTCCCAGCCGCCGCGCCAGCGCTCCTGGTCCTCGTAGCGGCGCGGGTACCCCTGGCCGGGGCGGGTCTCGACGTTGTTGAACCAGGTGTACTCGACGCCTGCCCTGTTGGTCCACGTCTGCTTGCAGGTGACCGAGCAGGTGTGGCAGCCGATGCACTTGTCCAGGTTCATCACCATGGCGATCTGGGCCATCACGCGCATCTAGTACGTCACCTCCTGCGAGCGGCGCCGGATCACGGTGACCTCGTCGCGCTGGTTGCCGGTGGGGCCGAGGTAGTTGAAGGCGTACGACAGCTGGGCGTACCCGCCGATCATGTGCGTCGGCTTGATCAGCACGCGGGTCAGCGCGTTGTGGATCCCGCCGCGTTTTCCTGAAATTTCGGACTTGGGGACGTCGATCAGTCGATCTTGCGCATGGTGCATGTAGACGGTCCCCGAAGGCATGCGATGAGAGACGATCGCGCGCGCGACCACGACTCCGTTGCGGTTGACCGCCTCGACCCAGTCGTTGTCGGAAACGCCGATCTTAAGAGCGTCCTCGCGGGACATCCAGATCGTCGGCCCGCCCCGCGACAGCGACAGCATGAGCAGGTTGTCCTGGTACTCGGAGTGGATCGACCACTTGGAGTGCGGCGTCAGGTAACGCACCATCAGCTCACCCTCAGGCCGCTCACCGAACAGGGCGAAGATGTCCAGCGGCGGCCGGTAGACCGGTAGCGCCTCGCCGTACTCGTGCATCCAGTCGTGGTCGAGGAAGAAGTGCATGCGCCCGGTCAGCGTGTGCCACGGCTTGTGGTGCTCGACATTGATGGTGAAGGGCGAGTAGCGCCGGTCGTGCGACTCCTTGCCGGACCACTCCGGGCTGGAGGCGACATGGGTGGGTCTGGCCTGCGTGTCCGCGAAGACGATGCGGTGGTCGCCGTGCATGAGCTCGTCCAGGTCCGTCCCGGTCCGTTCGGCGAGCTGGCGGAAGCCCTGCGCGGCCAGCCGCCCGTTGCTCACGCCCGACAGCGCCAGGATCGCCTCGCACGCCTTGGAGTCGGTGTCGAGCAGCGGCCGCCCCTTGGCCACGCCGTGCGCCTCCACCCCGCAACGCTCCGCCAGCCAGGCCACCTCCTCGTCGGGCCGGAACGTCACGCCCTTGACCGGCAGCCCCGCCTTCTCGGCCAGCGGCCCGAGCGCGGCCATCTTGGCCGCGACCGCGCCGTAGTCGCGCTCGACCACGACCAGGTCGGGCTCGGCCTGCTCGGGCGCGCGCCCGCCGGGCTGGGCGATCTCTCCCGGCGTGTCGTGCTGGTACGGCACGGCCACCACGTCGCGGCGCACCCCCAACTGCTCGGCGGCCAGCTCGCTGAAGGCGCGCGCGATGGCGTGGAAGGCGTCGAAGTCGGTCCTGGTCTGCCAGGGCGGCGAGATCGCCGGGTTGAAGGCGTGCACGAACGGGTGCATGTCGGTCGTGGACAGGTCGTGCTTCTCGTACCAGGTGGCGGCAGGCAGCACGATGTCGGAGAACATCGTCGACGACGTCATGCGGAAGTCCAGCGTGAGCAGCAGGTCCACCTTCCCGCGCGGCGCCTCCTGGTCCGGGTGCGGCAGGTTCGACCCGGCGCCGAGCAGGTGGTGCAGGAAGTACTCGTTGCCCTTGGCGCTGGAGCCGAGCAGGTTCGAGCGCCACAGCGTGACCACGCGCGGCCAGTTGCGCGGGTCGTCGGGCGCGTCGGCGGCCCACTTCAGCCGTCCCGCCCGCAGCTCCTCGCGGGTGTGGGCGATCGGGTCGTCGGCCTCGCCCAGCTCCAGCGGGTTGCGGTCGAAGGCGGGCGCCATCGGCATCCAGCCGTTGCGCACGGCCTGCGCCACCAGGTCGGCCGTGTGCGCGCCGCGGAACAGCCCGGGCCCCAGCGGCGAGCACAGCTCCCCGGCGTCGAAGCGGTCGTAGCGCCACTGGTCGGTGTGCAGGTACCAGAACGGCGTGCCGGGCGTCTGCCGCGGCGGCCGCGTCCAGTCCAGCGCGAAGGCCAGCTGCGCCCACCCGGTCTGCGGCCTGCACTTCTCCTGGCCGACGTAGTGCGCCCACCCGCCGCCGTTGCGTCCCTGGCAGCCGGTGAGCATCAGCAGCGACAGGAACGCCCGGTAGATCGTGTCGCCGTGGAACCACTGCGTCGTCCCCGCCCCGAGCACGATCATGCACCGGCCGCGCGTCTTCTCCGCGGTCCTGGCGAACTCGCGCACGATCCGCTCGGCCCGCCGCGCCGGCACCCCCGTGATGGGCTCCTGCCAGGCAGGGGTGTACGGCTCGGCCACGTCGTCGTAGCCGGTCGGCCACTTGCCGGGCAGCCCGTCGCGGCCGACGCCGTACTGGGCCAGGAGCAGATCGAAGACGGTGGTGACCAGGTGGCCGCCGACCCGCCTGACCGGGACGCCGCGCACGAGCGGGTCCCGATGAGGAGCAGGGGCGTCGAAGCGCGGCAGCAGCACCTCCACCGACTCGCCGCCGTGCACCGTGAGCAGCGGCTCGGTGCCGAGCTCGAGGTTCCAGCGCCCCTTGCCGGATTCGGTCCACCGGAAGCCCACCGACCCGTTCGGCACCACCGGCGTCCCGTCGGCGCCCAGGAAGACGGTCTTCCACTCGGCGGCCTCCTCGTCCGAACCCAGGTCGGCCGCGGTCAGGAACTTGCCGGGCACGTAGGCGCCGTCCCGCTCGGCCAGCCGTACCAGAAAGGGGAGGTCGGTGAACTTCCGGACGTAGTCCTGGAAGTAGGGCACCTGGCGGTCGACGAAGAACTCGCGCAGCAGCACGTGCCCCATCGCCATGGCCAGCGCCCCGTCGGTGCCCGGGTTGATCGCCAGCCACTCGTCGCCGAACTTGGCGGCGTCGCTGTAGTCGGGCGCCACCACGACCACCTTCTGGCCGCGGTAGCGCGCCTCGGCCATCCAGTGGGCGTCCGGGGTGCGCGTGACGGGCACGTTGGCGCCCCACAGCACCAGGTAGGCAGCGTCCCACCAGTCGGCGGACTCGGGCACGTCGGTCTGGTCGCCGAACACCTGGGGCGAGGCCACCGGGAGGTCGGCGTACCAGTCGTAGAACGACAGCATGGTCCCGCCGATCAGCGACACGAACCGGGACCCGATCGCGTGCGACACCATCGACATGGCCGGGATCGGGGAGAACCCGGCGATCCTGTCGGGCCCGTAGGCCTTGATCGTGTGCACGTGGGCCGCGGCGATCATCTCGGTCGCCAAGTCCCAAGAAATCCGGACAAGCCCTCCGCGTCCCCGCGCTTCCTGATATTTCCGGCGACGCTCGGGATCGGTGGTGATCGAGGCCCATGCCGCGACCGGGTCGTGCCCGGCCGCCCTGGCTGCGCGGTACATCTCGACCAGGACGCCGCGCGCGTAGGGATAGCGGATGCGCGTCGGCGAGTAGGTGTACCAGGAGAAGGCGGCGCCGCGCGGGCAGCCGCGCGGCTCGTACTCGGGCCGGTCGGGGCCGACGCTGGGGTAGTCGGTCTCCTGGGTCTCCCAGGTGATGATGCCGTCCTTGACGAAGACCTTCCACGAGCACGAGCCCGTGCAGTTCACGCCGTGCGTGGAGCGGACCACCTTGTCGTGGCTCCAGCGGTCGCGGTAAAAGTCGTCGCCCTCGCGCCCGCCCCGCTTCGTGATCGTCCGCAGGTCGTCGCTGGTGGCCGCGCGTCGGAAGAACCGGCCGGTCTTCAGTAGCAGGTTCTCGGGCTCAGCCACCGGTGCTCCTTGGGTCTGCGGGCCGTCCCAGCGATGGAGCTTTGCTCCGTTAGTGCGGGAATGGCCTCCATGTGACGATCCCCCTGTTCAGTGCCATAAACACATTGAGCTACGATCTGTTACACAGGGTAAGGGGTGCACGGTGGCCGGACTGCGCGGGGGGCAGGTGCCGAACCTGGCGCTGGCCACGGCGGCCTTCGCTCTGACGTTCTGGGCGTGGAACCTGATCGGGCCGCTGTCGGGCAGCTACAGCAAGCTGCTGCACCTGTCGCCGACGCAGACCTCGGCGCTGGTGGCCATCCCGGTGCTGGTCGGGTCGCTGGGGCGGATCCCCGTCGGCGTGCTGGCCGACAAGTTCGGCGGGCGGCTGATGTTCACCGTCATCTGCTTCGTGTCGATCGTGCCCGTGCTGTTCGTCGGCTGGTCCAGCTCGTACGGCGCGCTGCTGTTCTGGGGGTTCCTGCTGGGCATCCCCGGCACGTCGTTCGCGATCGGCATCCCCTTCGTCAACGCCTGGTACGAGCCCGCCCGGCGCGGCCTGGCCACCGGCGTGTTCGGCGCGGGGATGGGCGGCACCGCGCTGTCGGCGTTCTTCACGCCGCGGCTGGTCGAGGCGGTCGGGCGGCCCGCCACGCACCTGATCATGGGCGCGGCGCTCGCCGCGATGGGCGTGATCATGTGGCTGTGCTCCAGGAACTCGCCGGCCTGGGCGCCGTCCACCGAGCCCGCGCTGCCGCGGATGCGCGACGCCATGAAGATCAAGGCGACCTGGCAGTGCGCGTTCCTGTACGCGGTGGCCTTCGGCGGGTTCGTGGCCTTCTCCACCTACCTGCCGACCCTGCTGCAGAACGTCTACGACTTCGCCCAGACCGAGGCGGGCCTGCGCACCGCCGGATTCTCGATCGCCGCCGTGGTGGCCAGGCCGCTCGGCGGCATCCTGTCCGACCGGACCACGCCCGTGCGGATCCTGCTCATCTCCTTCACTGGGGCCGTGGTGATGGCGGTCGTGCTGGCCTTCAACCCGCCGCCCGAGATCCCCGCCGGGGCGAGCTTCGTGCTCATGGCCTTCTTCCTCGGGCTGGGCACCGGCGGCGTGTTCGCGCTGGTGGCCAGGCTCGTCGAGCCGTCCAGGGTCGGTACGGTCACCGGCCTGGTGGGCGCCGCGGGCGGGCTCGGCGGCTATTTCCCGCCCCTGGTGATGGGCGCCGTCTACACCGCCACCGGCGCCTACACCGTGGGTTACCTGCTGCTCGCGCTGACCGCGCTGATCGCCCTGTTCTACACCGCCCGGGCGTTCGGGGGGCTCCCGAGGCACTCCCCGACCAGCCGTCGCACCGACTGAGCACTCGGCCCACGGCGGAGTCGTAGCGGTGGGCGACTGTCACCGACTCGCCAGCAGCGCCGGTCGCGGGTCCTCGGCCGAAGTGCGCAGGGCGGGGGTGGTGTGGCCTGCCGTACAAGATCATTGCGGGTGAAAATGGTTTGCCGGGCCCAGCGGCCGTTTGTCAATCTTGACGAGCTATGCGCTCCCTTCCCGATGCCGATCCCGGCATGCCCGACATTCGCAGCCCGCTGCGCTACCTGTGGTGGAACGCGCGCAGGCAGGCCCCCAGCTTGCTGGGCGGCATCGCCTTCGCGACCCTCTGGTGGCTGGTGCAGGCGCTGGTTCCGGCTGTCCTGGGCAAGGGAGTGGACGCCGTCACCGCCAAGGACACGGGGGCGCTGGTCACCTGGAGCGTGATCCTGCTGGGGCTCGGCCTCATGCAGGCCTTCACCGGGATCATGCGGCACCGGCTGGCCGTCTACAACTGGCTGGCCGCCGCCTACCGCACGGTCCAGGTGACCACCCGGCATGCGGCCAGGCTCGGCGCGACCCTGCCCAAGCGGCTGTCGACCGGCGAGGTCGTCAGCGTCGGAAACTCCGACATCGCGCACATCGGCGGCTCGATGGACATCCTACTGCGCGGCACCGGCTCGATCGTGGCGATCATCACGGTCACCGTGATCCTGATCTCCACCTCGCTGCCGCTCGGCCTGATGGTGCTGTTCGGCGTGCCGATCATGGCGGTCGCGGTCGGGCCGCTGCTCAAGCCGCTGCACCGGCGGCAGAAACGGCAGCGCGACCTGACCGGCGACCTGTCGACCAGGTCCGCCGACATCGTGTCCGGGCTGCGCGTGCTGCGCGGCATCGGCGGCGAGCAGGTCTTCTCCGAGCGCTACCGCGAGGAGTCCCAGCGGGTGCGCCAGGCAGGCGTCGGCGTGGCCAGGGTCGAATCCCTCCTCGAAGGCGCCCAGATCCTGCTGCCCGGCGTGCTCATCGCCGCCGTCACCGGCATCGGCGCCTCCTTCGCCCTCGGCGGCCAGATCACCGCGGGCCAGTTGGTGGCCTTCTACGGCTACGCGGTCTTCCTGATCGGCCCGATGCGCACGCTCACCGAGATGGCCGACCGGCTGACCAAGGGCCACGTGGCCGCCCGCCGGGTGGTCCGCATCCTGTCGATCGAGCCCGAGGTGGGCGGCGGCACCGCCACCAGCCAGGGCGGCGTGCTGCGCGACACCTTCAGCGGCGTCACCGTCCAGCCGGGCGAGCTGACGGCCCTGGCGGCGAGCGCGCCCGAGGACGCGATCGCCATCGCCGACCGGCTCGGCCGCTACGCCGACGGTGACGTCACCTTCGGCGGCGTCGACCTGGCCACGCTGCCGATGGAGGAGATCCGTACGCGCATCCTGGTCGCCGACAACGGCGCCCGGCTGTTCACCGGCCGCCTGCGCGACGAGCTGGACGTGCGCGGCACCGCCACCGACGAGCAGGTACGGCAGGCCCTGCACGCAGCCTGCGCCGACGACATCGTCGAGGCCCTGCCCGAGGGGCTGGACGCGCCGGTCGCCGAGTCGGGCAGGGAGTTCTCCGGCGGGCAGCAGCAGCGGCTGCGCCTGGCCCGCGCGCTGCTGGCCGACCCGGAGGTGCTCATCCTGGTCGAGCCGACCAGCGCGGTCGACGCGCACAGCGAGGCCCGCATCGCCCAGCGGCTGGCCAAGGCGCGCGCCGGCCGTACCACGCTGATCTGCACGACCAGCCCGCTGGTGCTCGGCCGCACCGACCGGGTGGCCTACGTGGAGGACGGCCGGGTGCTGGCCGAAGGCACGCACCGCGACCTGCTGGTCTCCACGTCCGAATACGCCGCGACAGTCACGAGGGGGGAAGACTGATGGCCCGCGAGATCCTGCCGGTCGCCGACCAGAAGCAGGTCCGCGCCTACGCCAGGCGGCTGACGCTGAAGTACCCGCGCCGGCTGACCTTCACCCTGGCCCTGCACGGGCTGGCGGCGGTGGCCGGGCTGTTCGTGCCCTGGCAGCTGGGCAGGCTGGTCCAGCAGGTCCAGGACGGCGCCGACGTCAACGTCTGGTTCGTCGCGCTGGCCATCGGCGGCTTCCTGTTCCTGCAGGCGGCCCTGATCCGCTACGCCGTGCTGGCCTCGGCCAAGCTCGGCGAGAAGGTGCTGGCCGAGCTTCGCGAGGAGTTCGTCGACCGGGTGCTGGGGCTGCCGCTGTCCACGGTCGAGCGGGCCGGCGCCGGCGACCTGCTCACCCGCACCTCCCGCGACGTCGACTCGCTGTCGCGCTCGGTACGGCACGCCGTGCCCGAGACCCTGATCGCGCTGGTCACCTTCGTGATCACGGTGGGCGCGCTGGTGCTGGTGAGCCCGCTGCTGATGCTGCCCATGCTGGTGGCCACGCCGATCCTGTGGATCTCCACCCGCTGGTACCTCCACCGGGCCCGCGACGGCTACCTGCGCGAGAACGCGGCCTACGCCGACATGACCGAGGGCCTGGCCGAGACCGTCGAGGGCGCGCGCGCCGTCGAGGCGCTCGGGCTGCAGGACCGGCGCACGCGGCGCACCGACGGCGACATCCGCGGCTCGTACGCGGCCGAGCGCTACACACTCGGCCTGCGGACCGTATGGTTCCCCTCGGTGGAGCTCGGCTACGTGATCCCGGTCGTGTCGACGCTGCTGGTGGGCGGGCTGTTCTACGCCAACGACTGGGTGACGCTGGCCCAGGTCACCGCCGCCACCCTGTACGCGCAGCAGCTGATCGACCCGCTCGACCGGTTCCTGATGTGGATCGACGAGCTGCAGGTCGGCGGCGCGGCCATGGCCAGGCTCCTGGGCGTGTCCAACGTCGGCGACGACCGCGAGGCCACCGGCGCCCGCCCTTCGGGCGAGCTGCTCGAGGCACGGGACGTGCGCTACGCCTACCGGGAGGGCCGCGACGTGCTGCACGGCGTGTCCCTCACGGTCAAGCCGGGCGAGCGGCTGGCCATGGTCGGGCCGTCCGGCGCGGGCAAGTCCACGCTCGGGCGGCTGCTGGCCGGCATCCACGGCCCGCGCACCGGCGCGGTGACGGTCGGCGGGGTGCCCCTGGTGGAGCTGCCCCTGGACGACCTGCGCGGCCACGTCGCGCTGGTCACCCAGGAGCACCACGTGTTCAAGGGCACGCTGCGCGACAACCTGCTGATCGCCCGCCCCTCCGCCGACGACGAGGCCGTACGGCAGGCCCTGGTGGCCGTCGACGCGCTCGACTGGGTGCTGGCCATGCCCGACGGGCTCGACACGATGGTCGGCTCCGGCGGGCAGGACGTCTCACCGGCGCACGCCCAGCAGCTGGCGCTGGCCCGGCTGGTGCTGGCCGACCCGCACACGCTGGTCCTGGACGAGGCCACCTCGCTCATCGACCCGCGCGCGGCCCGCAACCTGGAGCGTTCCCTGGCCGCCGTGCTCGACGGGCGCACCGTGATCGCCATCGCCCACCGCCTCTACACCGCCCACGACGCCGACCGCGTCGCGGTGGTCGAGGACGGGCACATCAGCGAGCTCGGCGCGCACGACGAGCTGGTGGCCGCGGGCGGCTCCTACGCCGCGCTGTGGCAGAGCTGGCACGGCTCGCCTAGCAAGCCGTCCCTCGCGGGGGAAGCACAGCCTCGGTGAGGTAGCGGTCGATGTGGGCCCGGGCGCACGCGTTTGACATGTAGAGCGTGTGCCCCGGGCCTCCGTGCCGGACCGTGATGCTGCCCGGCACCTGGGTCAGCACCCGCTCGACGGCGTCCGACTCGCCCCAGTTGCCCGCCCCCAGCAGCGGCGGCAGGCCGTTGGGCAGCGGCTTGGGCGGGTTGGTGACCGGGACCGGCCAGCCCACGCAGCCCAGCGTGCCCTCCGCGATCGTCCCCGCCGTGCCCGTGTCAGGGGCGATCCCGCGCAGCCGCTTCACGGCCGCGTCGAGCTCGGCACGGCCGGTGAAACGCGGCCAGTCGACGCACTCGGTGACGCCGGTCGACTGGTCCGGATAGCGCAGGCCACGCTCGGGCACGAACCCGGAGGCGTCGCCGCGGGCTGCCGCGGAGATCGCCTTGGCCAGCCCCGGCCAGGCGGCCGGCCCCTGGCGGGCCGTGCCCAGGGCGAGGTCCTGCAGGTCGCGGCCGGAGTAGGCGATGTCCTTGGCGCGGATCGGCCTCCTGTCGGCCTTGGCGATGAGTGCCCGCCACTGCGGGCGGCAGCCGCAGGAGGCGAAGAAGCGGTCCATCGCCTTCTGCCCCGCCCTGGCCAGTTCGTCCAGTTCGGCGTTCCAATCGGGGGCGCTGTGGGACCAGGTGCCGTCGAGCGCGATCGTGCGGACCTTGCCGGGGAAGAGGCGGGCGTAGTCCTGGCCGTAGAAGCCGGCGTAGGAGGCGCCGTAGTAGTTGAGCTTCTGCTCGCCGAGCGCCTTCCTGATCGCCTCCATGTCCCTGGCCTGGTCGGCGGAGCTCATGTGGGCGAACAGGTCGGGGTCGCTCTGTCGGCAGGGCTCGGCGTACCCGCGGTTGGTGTCGGCGAGGCGGCCCCACTCGGCGTCGTCGCGCGGGAAGGCGGGCACGGGGATGCGCGTCCAGGTGCACGGCAGGCCGGTGCTGAGGCCCTGGAACTGCTTGCCGTAGCCGCGGGTGTCCCAGGTGACCACGTTCATCCGCTTGCGCAGTCCCGCCCAGGTGTCGGGGATGCCCTGGGTGATGGCGATGCCGGGTCCGCCCGGCCCGCCGTACGCCACCAGGACGGAGCCCTCGGGGGTGCCGGTGGCCTTGAGCCGGCCCAGCTTCAGGGTGATCCGGCGGCCGTCGGGTTTGTCCCAGTCGAGGGGGACCTGGAGGTCGGCGCACTCCATGCCGATCTTGTCGCCCGGGCACTGGGCCCAGTCCAGGGCCGAGGGAGCCGTGGGGGTGGGCGACAGGAGAAGGGTGAGCGCCACTGTCGTTTTGAGCATGGCGTTCACGGTCGTCGAAGGCGACCACGGCGCACATCGGACCGTGGTCGGGGTCTTGTGGCCGCGGGTCAGACCTGGGGATGTCAGCCCTGTGCGAAACGCACTCGAGCCCCGCCCGGTTCTCTCCGGGCGGGGCTCGTTCTGCGGCGCGGTTCAGCGGGACTTGCGCAGGTGGCCGGCGACCAGGGAGACCCAGATCATCGCGAGGGTGACGCCGATGGCCAGGGTCAGGGAGCCCATGCGGCCGCCGCTCATCGCCCAGCCGTCGCCGGCGATCACGGCCACGCCCGCCAGCCGGGAGGCGATGGCCGCGCCGCGGGCGCCGGTGCGGCTGAAGTAGCGGCCCAGGACGAAGCCGGCCGCGGCCAGGGCGATGAACGAGACCGACCCCGAGGCCATGTGCAGGATCGAGTGCCAGCTCATCGTGGCGGGGGCGCCCGCCGGGGTGCCGACGGGGAAGCCGTCCCCCGGGTCCATCACGAAGACGCCCGCCGCGAGCATCCCGAGGCCGTTGACCAGGATCAGGCGGGGCGCCCAGGTGCCGCCTGGCTTGCCGTCCAGGGCACGGCGCAGGCCGAACGAGCCGGCGATCAGCAGCGCGCCGACGACCAGGAAGTTGGTGATCTGGATCCAGCCGAGCGAGCCGGTCGACAGCTGGCTCAGCGGGTGGCGGGTGATGTCGTAGCCCTCGCGGGTGAGGGTCTGGGCCAGGGACACGATCGTCCAGATCGGCGCGGCGGCGGCCGCGGCGGTCAGCAGGGTGCGGGTCGAGGTGCGGGTGGCGGTGATGGCGATGGCGGTCATGGCCCTGTCCTTTCGTCGTCTTCTCATCTACGCGACGATCGGGCGATGTGACAGGGAACGCACGGCGTCTCTATGGTGGAGGCATGCGATTCCTGCTGACGAGCGTGAGCGAGAAGCGGACCGACGAGGCGCTCCACATCGAGATGGGCAAGTTCATCCAGGAGCTCACCCAGGCGGGCGTGCTGATCGCCACCGGGGGCATGGAGCTGGGCGGCAGCGTGCTCAAGTCCGCCGGGGGCGAGTTCTCGGTGATCGACGGGCCGTTCGCCGAGGCCAAGGAGATGGCAGGCGGCTTCGCGCTGATCGAGGTGGGCTCGAAGGAGGAAGCGCTGGAGCTCTCCCGGCGCTTCTTCGCGGTCATCGGCGACGGTGAGGGCAGGATGCAGCAGATCTACGGATGACCGCCGACGTCCAGGCGGCGGTCAACGCGGTCTGGAGGGCGGAGTCCGCACGGATCATCGCCGGGCTGACCCGGATGGTCCACGACGTGGGCCTGGCCGAGGAGCTCGCCCAGGACGCGCTGGTCACGGCGCTGGAACGCTGGCCCGAACACGGCATCCCGGACAACCCCGGCGCGTGGCTCATGACCGCCGCCAAGCGCCGCGCCCTCGACCACCTCCGCCGCACCCAGCGGCAGGACCGCACGCACGAGCGACTCGCCCACGCCCTGGAGCAGGACAGCTCCGGCGAGGCCCCGGCGCGGGCCGCGCTCGACGACGACGTGCTGCGGCTGATGTTCATCTCCAGCCACCCCGTGCTGCCCACCGAGGAGCGGGCCGCGCTGACGCTGCGGCTGCTCGGCGGCCTGACGGCACAGGAGATCGGCCGCGCCTTCCTCGTGCCCGAGCGGATCGTCGCCCAGCGCATCGCCAGGGCCAAGCACACCCTGGCGGAACGCGGGATCCCCTTCGAACTGCCGCCAGGGGACGAGCTGGCCGGGCGGCTGGCCTCCGTTCTCGAGGTCATCTACCTGATCTTCAACGAGGGCTACTCGGCGACGGGCGGCGACGACCTGATGCGCCCTGCGCTCGCCCTGGAGGCGCTGCGCCTGGGCCGCCTGCTGGCCGGACTGGCGCCCGGCGAGGCCGAGGTGCACGGGCTGGTGGCGCTGATGGAGATCCAGCAGTCGCGCTCGGCCGCCCGCACAGGACCGTCGGGCGAACCGGTCCAGCTGCACGAGCAGGACCGCTCGCGCTGGGACCGGGAGCTGATCGACCGCGGCTTCGCGTCGATGCTGCGGGCGCGCGAGGCCGGCGGACCGCTCGGGCCGTACGTGCTGCAGGCCGCCATCGCCGTCTCCCACGCCCAGGCCCTCAGCGCGCAGGAGACGAACTGGGCGCAGATCGCCGCGCTCTACGGCGCGCTGGCGCGGCTGGTGCCCTCCCCGGTGGTCCAGCTCAACCGGGCGGTCGCGGTGGGCATGGCCGAAGGGCCGCGGGCGGGCCTGGCCCTGGTCGACCGGCTGCTGTCGGACCCCGCGCTGAAGGACTACCACCCGCTGTCGGTGGTCCACGGCGATCTGCTGGCCAGGCTCGGACGGCACGCCGAGGCTGGCGCCGCCTTCGAACGCGCCGCCGCCCTCACCCGCAACGCCGCGGAACGCGCCTTCCTGCGCGGGCGCGCCGCCACCCAGCACGCCGCCGCCGCGCCGACGATCACCCGGCCCGGCCAGGCAACGCTCGGACAGGCCGTGGACGGGTTCCTGGCCCGCGACGATCTGGACGCCGAGACGATCAGGTCCTACGGGCAGACGCTGCGCCGCCTGCGCCTGGATCTCGGCCCGGGAACCCGGCTGGCCGAGGTGAACGCGGCCCAGGTGGCCAGGGTGTTCGCCGTCGCCTGGGGCTCGGTCGCGCCCAGGACGTGGAATCGGCACCGCGCCGCCGTACGGTCCTTCTCCGCGTGGGCCGCCATCGGGGACCTGGCGGCCGAGCTGGACAGGAGGCACGAGAGCCGCCGCCGGCGCCCGGCCGTCGACGGGCCGAGGCTGGAGGCGCTGTGGCGCCACCCGTCGGTGCGGGAGCGGGCGCTGTGGCGGCTGCTGCACGAGTCGGGCGCCTCCGCCAGGACCGCGCTGGCGCTCAACGTCGAGGACCTCGACCTGGAGGCCAGGCTCGGCAGCGTCACCACCAAGTCGGGACAGGTCCGGATCGCCTGGGGGTACGGCACGGCCGCCCTCCTGCCCGACCTGGTGGCGGGCCGGACCCGTGGCCCGCTCTTCCTGGCCGACCGGAGACCCGCCCCGGCCCGCATGCCCGGGCAGGAGAACCTGTGCCCGCACACGGGACGGGGCCGCCTGTCGTACGAGCGGGCCGAGTACCTGTTCAAGCAGGCCTCGGGCGGCTGGACCCTGCACCAGCTGTCACCGGCGCAGGACGCGCGGGCGGCCGGGTGACAGGACCGCCCGCGGAGCGCCCGGTCAGCCGCCCAGCGACTTCTTGAGGAAGTCCACCTGGAGCAGCATGAGGTTCTCTGCCACGACCTCCTGCGGCGTCATGTGGGTCACGCCCGAGAGCGGGAGCACGGTGTGCGGGCGGCCCGCCGCCAGCAGCGCCGACGACAGGCGCAGCGTGTGCGCGGCCACCACGTTGTCGTCGGCCAGCCCGTGGATCAGCAGCAGCGGCCGCTCCAGCTTGGCCGCGTCGCCGAACAGCGACGAGCGGTCGTAGACCTCCGGCTGCTCGTCCGGGTGGCCCAGGTAGCGCTCGGTGTAGCAGGTGTCGTACAGCCGCCAGTCGGTCACCGGCGCCCCGGCCACCGCCGCGTGGAAGACGTCCGGCCTGCGCAGCACCGCCAGCGCGGCCAGGAAGCCGCCGAACGACCAGCCGCGGATGCCCACCCGGGACAGGTCCAGGTCATCCGGGTACTGCTCGGCGACCCCGCGCAGCGCGTCCACCTGGTCCTCCAGCGCCGGGGTCGCCAGGTCGTCGAGCATCTCCCGCTCCCAGGCGGGGCCGCGGCCCGGCGTGCCGCGGCCGTCGGCGACGATCACGGCGAAGCCCTGCTCGGCGAACCACTGGCTTTCCAGGTAGCCGCCGTGGCGCGCCAGGACCCGCTGCGCGTGCGGCCCGCCGTACGGGTCCATCAGGACGGGCAGCTTGCGCGAGCCGGGTTCGTGCCAGGACGGCAGGACCACGGCGGTGGCCAGCTCGCGACGGCCGGAACGGCCGAGCGAGACGCGCAGGTCCAGGCCGGGACGCTCGGCGACGGACGGGATCGGCAACGCCATGCCGTCGCGCAGCACGACCGTGGTGGACACGCCCTCGGCGTCGAGAGTCTGCTCGCTCAGCACGCCGACGCCGCCGGACATCCGCCCCGAGAACACGCCGGAACGGGTGGAGACGGGCAGCAACGAGTGGCCGTCCCAGGTCCACAGCTGGATCTCGGTCGGGTCGCCGCTGGCCCGGAACAGCACGCTGTCGTGGTCGACGTCGAGCACGTCCCGCACCTGCAGCGTCGGCGGAGTGACGGCGCGGTCGCCGACGAACAGCCGGTTGCCGCCCTCGTGCGCGGCCACCCACACCAGCGACCCGTCGTCCAGGTGGGCGGGCACGCCGCCGACCACGTCCACCCAGGCCGGGTCGGTGTCCTCGCGCACCAGCGTGGACGCGCCGGTGGCCGGATCGACGGTGAACAGCCGCAGCGACTTCTGGTCGCGCGACATGGTCACGATCGACAGCGCGTGGGAGTCCCAGGCCGCCGTCGTCAGATACTCCTGCTCGTACGGCACGGCCACCCGCGACCCGTCGAGCCCGATCACGAACAGCTCGGTGACGGCGTTGGGCGTGCCCGCGGCCGGGTAGCGCTGCTCGGCGGCGGGCCTGGAGGGGTTGGCCGGGTCGGCGATGTACCAGGTGCGGACCGGCGCCTCGTCGGCCCGCTCGACCAGCAGCGCGTCGCTGTCAGGCGACCACCAGTAGCCGCGCATGCGGTCCATCTCCTCGGCGGCGATGAACTCGGCCAGGCCGTAGGTGACGGTGTCGGACTCGGGCGCGGCCAGCGCGCGGTCGGCACCGGTGGCCAGGTCCTGGACGCGGAGCGTGCCCTGGCTGACGTAGGCGACGGTGCGGCCGTCGGGCGACAGGCGCGGGTCGATGACGCCGCCGGGCGTGTCCAGCTTCTGGGTGTCGCCGGTCGCCAGGATGGTGACGTACAGCTCGCCCGACAGGGCGAAGACGGCCTTGGCCACCTCCTTGTCGGCGGCGTAGCCCACCACGCCGCCCGCCGACTCCCTGCTCCGCTCGCGCCTGGCGCGCTCCTCGGGCGGCAGGTTCTCCTCGTCGGCGTCCAGCGTGCGCGGGTCGACGACCAGCCGCTCGACATGGTCGCGCGTGTCGAGCTCCCACAGGCACGTCACCGGATCGGTGCCGGACTTCGTACGCAGGAAGACGACCCGACCCCCGTCGGGGGAGATCGTGAACCCGCGTGGCACCCCGAGGGTGAAGCGGCGGGTCCGGGCGGACAGGCGCGGGAAGCTCTCACTCATGGTCCCAATCCTGCCAGTACGCTCGTGCCATGACGGACCGACGCCTGCTGCTCGTGCACGCCCATCCGGACGACGAGTCGATCGGCACCGGCGCCACCATGGCCAGGTACGCGGCGCAGGGCGCGCACGTCACGCTGGTGACCTGCACGCTGGGCGAGGAGGGCGAGATCATCCCGCCCGAGCTGGCGGATCTGGGCCCGGACGAGCTCGGGCAGCACCGCATCGGCGAGCTGGCCGCGGCCTGCAAGGCGCTCGGCGTCGAGGACCACCGCTTCCTGGGCGGCGCGGGCCGCTACCGCGACTCCGGGATGATGGGCGTGGCCTCCAACGACCGCCCCGACGCCTTCTGGCAGGCCGACGTGGAGGCGGCGGCAGCGCTGCTCACGGAGGTGATCCGCGAGGTGCGGCCGCAGGTCATGGTCAGCTACGACGACAACGGCTTCTACGGTCACCCCGACCACATCCAGGCGCACCGGGTCGCCAGGCGCGCCTTCGACCTGGCCTACGGCACGCCCTGGCAGGTCGCGAAGTTCTACCACACCGCCCAGGCCAGGTCGGTGATCCGGCGCTCCGTCGAGGAGCTGCGCGAGGCGGGCACCGGCTTCCTCATCGAGGAGGACCTGGGGTTCGGCTGCCCCGACGGGGTGATCACCACCGAGATCGACGCCCGCCCGTGGGTGGCCAACAAGCTCGACGCGATGCGCGCGCACGCCACCCAGATCACGGTGCGCGACCCGTGGTTCGCGCTGTCCAACAACATCGGCCAGGAGGCGCTGGGCGTCGAGCACTTCGTGCTGGCCGCCGGGCGGCCAGGACCCGCCGCGCCGGGCGTCCGGCTGGAAGCAGGCGGTCTCGGCGAGCCGCACACCCGCGAGAACGATCTGTTCGCGGGCATCCACTAACCTCGGCGCCATGGAACAACGCAGCCATGCGGAGGCGGCTCTCAAAGGGGCGGCCTACGGCATGCTGTTCGTGCTCGGGCTGGCCATGGGCCTGGTGGGCGGCTTCACCCAGGCCTTCAAGGTGGCCTCGATCCCCGTGGCCGCCATCTTCTGGGTGATCGTGCTGTTCGGCGTCTGCCTGGCCGCGGGGCGCGTGATGCGGGCCCGGCTGGCCGCCGCGCTGCCCGCGCTGGGCTGGCTGCTGGTGTCGATGCCGCTGTCGTTCCAGCTCGCCCCCGGTGACCTGGTCATCGAGGGATGGGCGGGAATCGTCTACCTGTACGGCGGGATGGTCGCGGTGGTGGTGGCCTTCTACCTGTCGCCCCCGTCCCGGCGGAGCGGGTCCTGGCTCCTGCGTGGGCAGCTGCCGAAGAGTCCGACATAGGGACATAAAGTAGCGATCGTGCACTCCTTTGAGCGGGCCGTCGACCGGGCAAGTTACCGCAAAGTCGTCGGCCAGTTCGCCACCGGTGTCGCGATCGTCACCACCGCCCTCGACGGCGCCGACCATGCCATGACCGTGAACTCCTTCACCTCGGTCTCGCTGGACCCGCTGCTCGTGCTGTTCTGCGCCGAGAAGGTCGCCCGCTTCCACGACGCCGTGATGGCCTCGGGGACCTGGGCCGTGTCGATCCTGCCGGCCTCGCTGGAGGACGCCTCCCGCTTTTTCGCCCACCGCGGCCGCCCGCTCGACGGGCAGCTGTCGCGCTGGCCGCACCACCGTGGCCCCACATCGGGCGCCGCGCTCTTCGACGAGGCCCTCGCCACCCTGGAGTGCGCCACCACGGCCGTCCACCCGGGCGGCGACCACTCGATCGTGGTCGGCGAGGTGCTGTCGTTGGCCACCCCGCACGACGGCTCGCCGCTGATCTACCACGACGGCCGGTACAAATCTTTGTAGTCGACTGCATTTTTGGAGTGCAGTTAGACTTTGCGTGTGAGTGAAGGACTGCGAGAGCGGAAGAAGCGCCAGACACGGGAGCGGATCTCCCGGGTGGCCACCGCCCTGTTCGTGGAGCGCGGCTTCGACCAGGTGACGATCGCCGAGGTGGCCGAGGCCGCCGAGGTGTCGGTCAACACCGTCTACAACTACTTCGACACCAAGGAGGACCTCGTCCTGCCGCCGGACGAGGCCTCGCCCGACCGGCTGGCCGCGATCGTGCGCGCGCGGGCCGCGGGGGTGCCGGCCGTCCGGGCCGTGCTCGACCACCTGCGCGAGGAGGTGCGGCGGCGCGACCGCCGGGTGGGGCTGACCGAAGGGTTCGGGCGGGTGCTGGAGATGATGCGGGCCGCGCCGACGCTCACCGCCCGGCTGGGCGAGCTGGCCGAGCAGATGACCGACGCGCTGGCGGCCGAGCTGGCCGCCGAGACCGGGGCCGCGCCCGGCGACCCGCTGACCCGGGTCGTGGCCTGGCACCTGGGCAGCGTGCACTCCCTCGTCTACGCCGAGATCGGCAGGCGCGTCACGGCCGGCGAGCCGCCCGACGCGATCGCCACGTCGGTGCTCGCACTGCTGGACACGGTCGAGCAGCTGCTGGGCGAGCGGATTCTCGGTTACGCCATCAGAGAGGACAAACCTTGTTCAGAGTGATCGTTTCCGGCGCGTTCGAGTCGATGCCCGAGGCCGACAGGGAGGCCGTGCTGGCCGCCGTGGGAGCCGGCTTCACCGAGGAGGGCACCTTCACCCACGACGGGACGCTGTCGTCGTTCACGTTCCGCTGCCAGGTCGAGGGCGAGGACGAGAACGAGGCCGCCGGCCGCGCGATCGTGGCACTGGACAAGTACGGCGTGCCGTACCGGGTCCTGCGCACCGCGGTGACGGACATGCGCGACATCAAGATCCGGCGCAAGAAGAAGGGCTGACACGGCGCGGCCGCCCCCGGAGCGCGGGGGCGGCCGGCGCTACGGCTACTGGGCCGCCGGGCTGGGGGAGCCGGACGGTGTGCCGGTGGGGGTTTCAGTCGGGGGCGTCGGGGTGCCGGCAGGGGTGGGACACGTCGGGACCGTGGTGTCGGAGACGGTCGGCGTGGCCGTGGGCGAGTCGGTCACCGTCGGGGTCGGCGTCGGGGTGGGTGTCGGAGTCGGGGTCGGTGTGTCGGATGGCGCTTCCGCGACCGTGGACGGCGTCCCTGACGGGGTTTCCGATGGGGTTCCTGTCGGGGGCAGGCTCGGGGTCGAGGTGCCGGGCTGGCAGGTCACGTAGACGGTGACCGTCTCGGCGGGAGCCGGGGCCGAGTCCGAGGAGCTCTCCGAGGGCGCGGCCGTGACCGTGACCTCCTGTGTGACGGTGGCCTGCTCGGTGACCGTGGCCTGGTTGCTGACCGTGACCGTGGCGGCGGGTGCCGCGCTGCCGGTCACCGTGGTCGTGGCGCTGGGCGTGGCGGTGACCGTACGGGTGGGCCAGGGGAGGACCTTGATCTTGACCGTGGGCTTGCCCTTGAGCTTGTAGGCGCCCTTGCCGATCTTCTTGGCCGCCGTGCCCGCGCCCGTCGTGACGGGGAGCTCGGCCGTGGAGCTCGTACAGGACTTCGAGGTTCTGCACGCCTTCTGCTTCACGGTGAAGCGGGCCGCGCCGTCGTACTTGATGGACACATCCAGATAGGACACGCCCTTCTTCTTGACGACCTTCGTCTTCAGGGTGTACTTCCCGACCGTAGGGGTTGGGGTCGGAGTCGACGTGTTGGGTAACGCCACCCGAATGCCTAAGGGGATGCCGGTGGACGGAAGTGGGTCGCTGAACGAGGTCTGGGTGATGGCGAGGCCGCCTGCAGCCGCCATGGCCACGGTGCCGAGCAGCGCGCCAACGGTGATGAATCGCATGATCCTGCTCTTGTGGGAGATTTCAGGACGTGGATCATTATTCCGGCTTGTCAAGATTGGTCAAGGCTAAGACGCATGGACAGGCGATACCGGTTCCGCCGGGTGGTGAACTACATCAACCTCGCCACCCCCCTCGGGCTGCTCATCTCCGTCGTCGGCGGAGCCACCAGGACACCGGGACCCAACGGTCTGGTGTTCGCCTTCGGCTACCGTTACCGCTTCCCGATCGCCGGGGCGTTCACGGTGGGCAACGTCATCCTGACCAAGGAGCAGTCGCTCGACGACCGGCTCGTGCTGCACGAGGGGCGACACTCCACGCAGTGGGCCTGGTGCGCGGGCCTGCCGATGCTCCCGCTCTACCTGCTGTCCATGCTCGTCTCGATCATGCTCTGTGGCCACCAGGCCTCCTACAACCCTTTCGAGCGCCTGGCGGGCCTCGACGACGGCGGGTACCCGCACTGTCCCCTCTGGTGGAAGAGGTCACGACCTGATCCGGCGCAGGGACAGGGCTCCGATGCCGAGTCCTGACACGGCGCCCGCGGCCAGGATCGAGGCGATCGACGGGCTCACCGGCTCGATCCCGGCCACGGCCAGCGCCGCGACGATCCCCGCGATTCCCACGTAGGTCCAGGTGGCCAGCCGTACCAGGCGCAGCCGTACGGCCTCCTCGAGCGGCAGGACGGCCAGCGCCGGCAGCAGCAGCACCCCGTGCATGAAGATCGCGTGTGCGGGCTTGACCGAGGCGGCCACCGTGTAGGCCAGGTCCTGGTTGCCGGAGAACACCTCGACCATGCCCCGGGCGATCATGACGCCGCCGAACACCAAGGCCGCGAGCAGCGTGCCGAACCCGGCGCGCACGGCCAGGTTCATGCTCGGCGGCACGTCCGGATTGCGGCGGAACGCGGCAATGGTCATAACGATGCCCACGGCGATCAGCACCCCGCCGCCGATCGCCAGCGAGCGGGCGATCAGCGAGTCGACCGTGGTGGACATGTTGAAGTGCGAGGGTACGCCCCGCCACGCCTGCACCGTGATCATCAAGACCTCGTACGCGGACGCCACGGCGAACGCGCCGACCAGCAGGCCCCGCCGGCGCGTCCTGACGTACTGGGCCACCCACGTCATCGTCAGCACGCTCAGGCCGAACGAGATTCCGAACGTGAACGGCTTGCGGAACGACACCGGCCCGTCCCACGGACCGCCCTCGACCACGAGCACGCCGAGATGGAACAGCCCGGCGAGCAGGAGCAGGACACCGATCGCATACCAGAGGCGAGTCATGCCGCGATCGTGCCGCGACACGCGCCCCGCCGAATCGGGCCTCTGTCTAGAACCCGGCTACCCCTACGGATGTAGGCGGAGCGTGTGAACGGGCTCCGACTGCATCGGCAGGAGGTCCCCCTTCGTCCACAGCGGGGCCTGGTCCCAGTAGTTGTCGTTGAAGGCGTGCCCGGAGGCGCCCGTCAGATTGATCCACTGCGACTTCGACGGATCGCTCAGATCCACGACCATGCGCATCGACGGGACCGCGGTGACCTCGTAGCCCTTCTGCGCGTTCCAGCCGGTGGCGTCCACGGCGTCCTTGCTGCCCGGCACGCCGAACGGGCCGCGGTTGAACAGCGCCTCGATCGGGGCGACGCCCGAGGTGCCGAGCGAGCCGTTGGTCAGCTTCAGCTGGTGCACGTCGCCCCAGCGCCACGCCTTGACGTCCGGGCCGAGCCGGTCGGCCAGCTCCTGATAGCCGGAGGCCAGCGCCTGCCGCAGGATGTCGTCGCGAGTCTCCTTGACGCGCTCGGTCGTGATGTCGTCCCAGAACGGGTCGTCCGGGGTGTCGAGCAGCCGGCCGACCACCTCGTACCAGCGGTCGCCGCCGCCGGGCCGCGCTCCGGCAGGCAGGTCGTCGTCG
Source organism: Nonomuraea sp. NPDC050536 (assembly GCF_044457685.1). NCBI lineage: Bacteria > Bacillati > Actinomycetota > Actinomycetes > Streptosporangiales > Streptosporangiaceae > Nonomuraea > Nonomuraea sp. NPDC050536. Next base: position 142,468 of record NZ_JBITHD010000007.1, on the reverse strand, counting down.
AAGGTCAGCTTGAGCAGGTGGCGCCACACCGCGTTGAAGTACGCCGCGGGGGCCGAGTCCATGTCCTGCGCGCCGTCCCAGCCCTTCAGCAGGTCCCTGGCCTGGGCGGCGGGACCCGCCAGGTCGATCTTCAGCAGCTCGGGCACCAGGGTCTGGGCGAAGCCGTTGCGGGTGTCGCGCTGGACGGCGGCCATGGTCGCCGCGTCGATCTTGCCGTTGTTCGTCTCCTGCTGCAGCCGGTCCAGGATGCGCTGGGAGCGGTAGCCGTACGACCAGTCCCTGGTGAGCAGCGGCTCGTAGCGGCGGGGGTCGATGACGGCGTTGTTGGCGGTGACGATGTAGCCCACGTCGGGGTCGCGCACGCTGGGCAGCTCGTCGAAGGGGATGGTGGAGACCCAGTCGTACTCGCCCGTCCAGCCGGGCACCGGCCAGGTGCCGTCGCCCTTGGCGCGGACCGGGATCCGGCCGGGCGCCTGGTAGCCGATCGTGCCGTCCGTGTCCGCGTAGATCAGGTTCTGGGCGGGGACCTCGAACGACGCGGCGGCCTGCCTGAACTCCTGCCAGCTGGTGGCCCTGTTCATCTCGAAGATGGCGTCGGCGGTCCTGCCCGGGGTCAGCGCGGTCCACTGCAGGGCCACCGCGTTGGCGCCGTCGGACGGCTTGACGTCGCCGATCACGTCGTTGATCAGCGGACCGTGCCGGGTGGTGCGAACCGTGATCGTGACCGGGTCGCCGCCGGCCACCTTGATCGTCTCCTGCCGGGCGGTCAGCCTGGCCCACTGGTCCTTGTAGCGGTAGGTGTCGCCCTTGACCTGCTCAAGGAAGAGGTCGGCCACGTCAGGGCCCAGGTTGGTGAAGCCCCAGGCGATCTTGCCGGTGTGGCCGATGACCACGCCGGGCAGGCCGGAGAAGGTGAACCCGGTGACGTCGTACGGGCAGGCGTCCGACAGCCGGCGGCAGTGCAGCCCCGCCTGGTACCAGACCGACGGCATCGCGGGGGACAGGTGCGGGTCGTTGGCGAGCAGCGGCTTGCCGCTCTTGGTGTGCTCGCCCGACACCACCCACGAGTTGGATCCGATGCCCTCGCCGCTGCCCAGCGTGCTCGGGATCCGGTCGAGCGTGCCCGCTGCCGACTGGAAGAGCGCCGGGGTGCCTGTGGGGGCCGGCTCCGCCGAAGCCTCGAAGCGGCCGCGCCTGATCGCGCCCTGCGTGACGATCGGGGAGTGCTCGTCGAAGGGGTAGTCGGGGTAGAGCTGCTCGACGCGCTGCCTGGGCAGCTTGGTGGCGGCCAGCGCGCGGTCGATCTCCTCGTCCATGTTGGAGCGCAGGTCCCAGGCCATGGCCTTGAGCCAGGAGATCGAGTCGAGCGCGGTCCACGGCTCGGGGGTGTAGGAGCCGTTCTGCAGCTTGAGAATCGAGTACTCCAGGCTCCTCTCCGAGGCGTCGGGGTTGGCGGCCAGCCAGGCGTTGACGCCCTTGGCGTAGGAGTCCAGGTAGCGGCGGGTGGGCTCGGCGAGCTGGGGGAGCTCCTGCTCGGCCACGCGCCGCCAGCCCATGGTGCGGATGGCCTTGTCGTCGTCGACCGTGGCCTTGCCGAACATCTCCGACAGGCGGCCCGCGGTCACGTGGCGGCGGAAGTCCATCTCCCAGAAGCGGTCCTGGGCGTGGACGTAGCCCTGGGCCATGAACAGGTCCTCGGCCGTGTCGGCATAGATCTGCGGAATCCCCCACTGATCCCGCTTTATGTCGACATTTCCGCTCAAACCGGGCAGGCGGAGCTGGCCGTCCATCTGGGGGAACGACCTGCGCACGGTGTACACCAGCACCCCGGCGAGCACCAGCGCCAGCACCAGGAGAACGGTCAACACCCGGGCGAGCCACCGCAGCGGCCACGGCATCCACGCGTAGGGTCTCAACCTCATGGGCACCAAGTTTGGCACTGGCTTGAACACCCCGTGACCAAAGATCAACCCCTTCTTGAGGTACGGCAGGCCAGGGGCCCCAACCCCGCTGTCGCACCCGGATTTACAACCCATGTCCCCTGAAACCAGGGCAACCCGCTTGCAACCCCGGATCGCCTACGTTGCTGTCGCGTGCGCCATCCTCACCCCGCTCGGATGGCGTGCGCCCCGGTACGGCCCCTGCCACACCCGCCCCTCAACGCCCCCCGCCCTACACCGTGTGCGTCGGGTTGATCGGCGTAGTGGGTGCGGTACTGGGTTGTTCGGTTAGCGGGTGCGTAGGTGGGTGAGGGTGCGTTGGAGTTCTTCGTGTAGTACGCGGCCGGCTGTGTCGGGGTCGCCGGTGATCACGGCTGCTACGAGGGCGGCGTGGGCGTCGTCGCCGTGCTCGGCTTCCATGGTGCTCACGTCGAGCAGGTCGACCAGGTCGATGAGGCCCTGGCGCATCGCGGGGACGAACTCGCCGAACAGGTCCGTGAGCACGGGGTTGTGCGCAGCCGCGACCACCGCGGCGTGCAGCGCCACGTCTGCGTCCACGAACGCGACCCGGGAATCCCCGGTCCACACGCCACCGGGACGGGGGGCGAGTTCCTGGCGGCGGGCCAGGGCGGCACGGAGCGCGGTGGCGTCGTCAGGGGAGCGGCGGTGGGCGGCCAGCCGGGCGGCCTCGACCTCCACGAGCATGCGCACCTCGTACACGTCGGCGATCGCGGCCCGGCGCAGGCGGGAGGCCCAGTCCTCCACCGGTGAGGCGGCGATCACGAACACGCCCGAGCCCTGACGCGCCTGCACCAGCCCGGCGCCCGCCAGCGCGCGCAGGGCCTCGCGCACGGTGGACCGGCCCACGCCGAGCGTCTTGGCGAGCGCCGTCTCGGCGGGCAGCTTGGTGCCGACCGGCCAGGCGCCGCCGGTGATCTGTTCGCGCAGCGTGCGGGTCGCCTGCTCGACCAGCGGGCTGGGCTGGAGTTCGCCGAGGGCCACGTGAGAGAACCTCTCAGGTTGTCTGAGGAGCTGAGGTGTGCCACTATACCCGGCATGACGCTGCGGGTTCTCCTTCTCGGCCGCCGCGGCGGGGCCTGACCAGACCGGCACCCCGCCGCGGGGTGCCGTGCTGCCGGTCGACTGACTCCCACGACCGGTGAGGGCGCAGGTGACGCCTTCCTGGTCGACCGACTTCTGTGACCGGTGAGCGCGTGGTCGTGCTGCCGGTCGTTCGATCGAGACCGGAGAGAAGGAATCATGACCGGGTTTCCCACGCTGAACACGCCCAGCGGTCCCGTGCCCGACGGCGCGCCCTCCTGGAATCCGCAGCGGCGCAGCGGCATGCCGTACCAGAAGTACCGCCCGTTCCATGAGCGGGTGGTGGTCCCGGCGCTGGACGATCGGCGCTGGCCGTACAACATCATCGAGCGCGCGCCGCTGTGGGTGCCCGTGGATCTGCGCGACGGTAACCAGGCCCTGGCCGAGCCGATGGACACGCCGCGCAAGCGGCGGATGTTCGACCTGCTGGTGGCGATGGGGTTCAAGGAGATCGAGGTCGGCTACCCGTCGGCCAGCCAGACCGACTACGACTTCGTGCGGTATCTGGCGACGCGGACGGACATTCCAGACGACGTGACCGTGGTGGTGTTCACGCCGGCGCGGGCCGAGCTGATCGAGCGGACGTTCGCCTCGATCGAGGGGCTGCCGCGGGCGGTGGTGCATCTGTACACGGCCACCGCGCCGATCTGGCGCGACGTGGTGCTCGGGCGCAGCCGTACCGAGGTCAAGGCCATGATCATGGAGGCGGCCACGCTGATGGCGCGGCTGGGGCCCGAGGTGCGGTTCCAGTTCTCGCCGGAGGTGTTCAACCTGACCGAGCCGGACTACATCCTGGAGATCTGCGACGGGCTCACCGCCCTGTGGGACGCCTCGCCGGACCGGCCGGTCATCCACAACCTGCCCGCCACCGTGGAGATCGCCACGCCGAACGTGTACGCGGACCAGATCGAGTACATGCACCGCAACCTGGCCAGGCGCGACTCGGTGATCCTGTCGGTGCACCCGCACAACGACCGCGGCACCGGCGTCGCCTGCGCCGAGCTGGCGATGCTCGCGGGGGCGCAGCGGGTCGAGGGCTGCCTGTTCGGCAACGGCGAGCGCACGGGGAACGTCGACCTGGTCACGCTGGCGCTCAACCTGCACGCCCAGGGCGTCGACCCGATGATCGACTTCTCGGACATCGACGTCATCAGGGACACGGTCGCGGAGTGCAACCGCCTGCCCGTGCACATCCGGCACCCGTACGCCGGCGACCTCGTCTACACCGCCTTCTCGGGCACCCACCAGGACGCGATCAGCAAGGGCTTCGCCACCCGCAAGGGCGCGCTGTGGGAGGTCCCGTACCTGCCGATCGACCCCGCCGACGTGGGACGCTCGTACGAGGCCGTGATCCGGGTCAACAGCCAGTCCGGCAAGGGCGGCATCGCCCACCTCCTTCAGGCCAACTACGGTCTGTCGCTGCCGCCCCGGATGCGCGCCGAGTTCTCCGCCGTCGTGCAGCAGGCCACGGACGCCACGGGCAAGGAGTACGGCGCCGCCGACCTGCACGCCCTCTTCACCGCCACCTACCTGATCCCCGGCGCGGCTTCGGTGCCGGCGGACACGGAGGTCATCGCGCGCGAGCACGACGACCACCTCGCCTACGCCGAGATCCGCACCCCCAACGGCACGTTCTGGGGTGCGGGCCGCACCCCGGACGCCGCCGTCCTCTCCGCGGTCACCCGATCGCGGCGCTGACGGTCAGGCGCCTCTCGGGAAGTCCACGTTGGACACGCCGTGCGGCTGGGCGACGGCGGAGTCGTTGCCCATGTCGTGCCACATCTTCCAGCCGTAGAACACGCCGAGCGCGGCATAGAAAGCGGCGAAGGTGATTCCGAGTTTGGCCGCGTACCTCTCCTTCATGAGGAGAGCAGTGGGGTTGAAGGTGGCGGCGACGCTCAGCCCCATGAGGAGGAGCACTTCCGCCGTGGTGGTGTAGAGGAGGATCTTGTACAGCCTGTTCAGGGCGTAGACCGCCTTGCGCAGCGCGTCGAACTTGGCCACGGCCCGATCGGTGAGCTGGATGCCCGCGGTGACGTAGTCGCGCAGCTTCAGGTCAGCCGAGTCGTGTGCAGGGCTGTCCCACGCGTTGGCCAGTTCCTCCCGCTTCATGGGATCGCCTGCGCCGAAGAGTCCGGACATCCACGCGGCGAGCGTGTGCCACTCGCCCACGCACTGGTCGATCTCGAAGTCGGACCTGATCGCGATGGCGGCGAAGATGGCGATCGGGACCAGGACCGACGGCGAGAGCAACTTGGCGCCGTTGAGCCTGGCCTTGATCATCTCGCTGTACTTTCCCGCTGTGCTCCCTCCATACAGGTCGGCCGCGTAGGCGCCGAGTCGTGCGGCCCCGGCCACGGCCGCACCCCCAAAGCCGACTTCCAGCAGCCGATTCCGCTGTTCGTCGGACAAGTCGGACTGCGGGATGCTGTGGCCGAGCCAGTTCTCCGAGTAGTCCTTCGCGATCAGCTTCTTGGGGATCACGCTGTAGTCCGTGTACACATCGCGCGAGTCATTCGCGGTGCGCGCCACCAGTGCCTGGATGGCGGCGTCATTCGCGCCCAGGTAGCTGCCGTTGGTCTTCCCCAGGTTGCCGGCGAGCCAGTCCGCCGACTCCGCGCCATGTCCCAGCCGCTCGGCATAGTTGTCCACGCCCATGTTGTGCCGGATCGCGGCGGGCATGCCGATCAGGCCGAGCGCAGCGAGCGGAAGCCGCACCTGGTCGATCATCCCGCCGGTCCGAAAGGTGTTGAGCTCGTCGCGGACCAAATCGGTGTTGAGACCGGCCTTGCGGAGGCCGTCGTGCTCGACGGAAATGGAGGAATCGACCATCGGTGACGCTCCCTCTGAAAGCTTCAGGATTTCTAAGGGATCAACTGTTTACCACCCAGTCCTGTCAAGTGATCGATAGCGGAAATATCTCTACATACCTGTTATGTAGAGGGCGCTCCGGCGATGTCGATGGCGTGCGGGGCGGCGGCCGCGGCCAGCGCCTCGAGGTCGGGGGTGGTGTCGGTGGCCCAGGAGATGTAGCCGTCGGGGCGGATCAGGAGGGCTGCCGGGAGGCCGGGGACGGGCTCGGCGCGGGTGGCCTCGATGCCGGGCGGGAGTACGCCCGCGAAGTCCAGCAGTACCGCGTTGCCCGAGCGGAAGAGCGACGACAGGCGGATCGAGCCCAGGTCGACGTCCGGGACCCGGTGGCCGACCAGCGGGTGGTCGCCCGGCAGGTCGTAGGACATCGCCAGGCCCGACATGAGCCCGGCCAGCTGCCGGTTGGCCTCCGGCAGGCGCATCAGGTCCATGAAGATGTCGCGCAGCGCCCGCACGTCCTCGTCGACCCGCGGGTTGGCGAAGACCCGCTGCGCCGCCGTGTGGTGCAGGACCTGGGCGCCCACGGGGTGGCGCTCGTCGTGGTAGGTGTCGAGGAGCCCGGCGGGAGCCCGGCCGCGGAGCGTGGCGGCCAGCTTCCAGCCGAGGTTGAAGGCGTCCTGCACGCCGAGGTTCAGCCCCTGCCCGCCGAGCGGCGGATGGATGTGCGCCGCGTCCCCGGCGAAGAACACCTCGCCCACCCGGTAGGACTCCACCTGCCGGGTCGCGTCGGAGAAGCGGGAGGCGTTCTCGATCGCCGCCAGCACGGTCTTTTCCCCGTAGACGAGCCTGAGGGCGCCGGCGATCTCCTCGAAGGCCACCGGCGTCTGCCGCGACACCTGCGAGGGCTCCCCGCCGGTGAACCGGTACCGGTCGCCGCCCAGCGGCACCAGCATCACCCAGTGCCCGTCGACCTCCCGTACGAGGTCGCTGATGTGTCCGATCTTGGTCGGCACCAGGTCGGACACCGACGACACCTGGATGTCGGCGAGGATCGCCGTGTACGTCCCTGACCGTCCGGGAAACGGCACGTCCAGCAGCTTCCTGACCGTGGAGTGCCCGCCGTCGCAGGCCACCAGACAGCGCGCGCTGATCCGCTGGTCACCAGCCGTCACCACCACCCCGTCTCCCTGCTCCACGGCCGTCACGGGCGCGTCGCGCACGACCTCGGCCCCCAGGCTCGTGGCGCGCTCCTCGAGCACCTCCTCCACCTCCCACTGCGGGATCGCGATCGGGTGCGGATGCCGGGTGTCCCACGAGGTGTAGTCCAGCGGCACGGGCAGCAGCGCGAAGTGCCCGCCGACCGGCTCGCGCGTCAGCGTCCTGCGCTGGATCGGCTCGAGCAGGCCGCGCAGCTCCAGCAGCTCGGCGGTGCGGGGCTGGATCGCGCCGCCCTTGGTCTGCTGGATCCGCTCCGGCAGGCTCTCCACCACCAGCGTCTCGACCCCGGCCAGGGCCAGCTCGCAGGCCAGCATCAGCCCTGTGGGCCCCGCTCCCACGATGACGACCTCTGTCTCACGCAAAGCTCCTCCAAGTGCAAATGTAGACCGAGTGCAGATATAATGATGCCATGACCGGGCTACGCGAACGCAAGAAGCAGCGAACACACGAGGCCATCTCCGAGGCCGCCATCGCGCTGTTCCTGCAGCACGGCTTCGACCAGGTCTCGATCACCCAGGTGGCCGAGGCGGCCGAGGTCTCCAGGCGCACGCTGTTCGCCTACTTCCCGGCCAAGGAGGACCTCGTGGTGCACCGCTTCGCCGACCACGAGGCCGAGGCCGCCCGCGTGGTCCGCGCCCGCCCGCAGGGGGCCACGCCGATCGAGGCGTTGCGGGACCACTTCCTCGACGGCCTGCGCAGGCGGGATCCGATCACCGGGCTCAACGACATCCCGGAGATCCTCGCGCTGACCGGCATGATCCTGCGGACCCCGGCCCTGGTGGCCAGGATGACCCGCTTCCAGGAGGGTGCCGAGCGGGCGCTGGCCGAGGCGCTCCAGGAGACCGCGGGCGCCCCGGCGCTGACCGCGCGCGTGGCGGCCACCCAGGTGGTGGCCGTCGAGTGGCTGCTGGCCCTGGACAACGCCCGCCATCTCACCGGCGGCCAGACGGCGGACGACCGCTTCCCCTCGGCGGCGGAAGAGGCGGAGCAGGCCTTCGCGCTGCTGAGCGAGGGGCTGGCCGGGGTCTAGCGGCCGATCTGCGAGGACAGGTCGAGCGCGAGCACGTGGTCGACCTGCAGGAACGACTCGAACTTGGCCCCCGCCGGCACCGCGGGATCCTCCGCCAGCGCCGCCAGCTCCCGCAGCGCCCCGGGTGTGTCCAGATCGTCGTCGAAGCGCTCCAGGACCTGCGCCACGTGCGAGGCCAGGGGCGCGCTCGGCGACTCGGCCCACGTGGCCACCTGCGAACGCCACCCGAGCAGCGCCGCCTCCGCCTCGCCGAGCGCCTGCGCGGTCAGCGTCATGGGCTGCCGGTAGTGGCCCTGCAGCAGAGCCAGCCGTACGGCCAGCGGATCGAGACCCGGCACGTCGGGAAGGTCGGGCATGGGCGCGGCCTCGACCCGGCGCCCGGGGCCGACCTCGAGATCGAAGTCCGCGCTGCCGTCCAAGTGCTCCGGCGGCCGCAGGTTCAGCTCGCCGGCGTAGGAGGGCAGGTCGGCCCACCAGGCGACCGTGCGGACCCGGTGCCGCTCGAGCACGCGCCGGATCACGTCAGACAGCAGGAGCGTACGCAGGTCGCCCTCGCTGTACACGCGCATGGCCCGCTTGGCGGCGAGCTCTTCGACGTGTCCGGTCCGCGGGTCGTACAGGCGCAGCATCCTCCGAGCCTAGCTGCCCAGGAACCCCAGGATGTCGCGGTCGCCACGCTCGCGCAGCCGCGCCAGCACCTCCTCGCGCGCCGCCAGGTCGGGCAGCCCGATCCTGGCGCCGATCAGGCGCAGCCCCTCCAGCTCCGACGTCACGGGCGCGGTGTAGCCGATGAGGTAGAGCGCCCGGTTCAGCGGCGGCATCGACGGCGGCGCGGCCGGCAGGTGGCGGGTCAGCAGTTCGCCGCCGTCAGACACGGTCAGGAACACGTGGTCGCCCTCGCCGGCCTTGAAGTCGGCGAGCACGTTGCGGATCGAGCCCATTGTCGGCTGGTTGTGCCAGGAGATCACCACGTCGCCCGACGGCGTGGCGGCGGTCAGCTGCCCGCCCGGCGCCATGCCCAGGTAGGCGGCGAACCCGGTCGGCAGCGGCGAACCCGAGCCGCGCAGGTGCTCGGCGTTGACGTCCACCCGGTGCCACCAGCGCCCGTCGCGGCTGCGGAAGCTGCGCCGCGTCTCCGAGACGTCCTTGCGCGGCTGGTACGGCTCGACGTCCCCGGACCCGGCCACCCGGATCCACCCGCGCTGTGTCCGCTCGAACCCGGGCCCGCCCGAGTAGGCGCGCACGGAGCTCTCGCTGACCTCGTACTTGGAGGTCAGGTTCGTCACGATGGTGCTGACCGAGGCCTCGCCCCCGGCCCGCTCGATCTCCCTGGCGATCATCTCCCTGATGCCCAGGTACTCCTCGCCGCTCCAGCGCGCCAGCCCGTACTTGTTGCGGTCGACCCGCAGGAAGCGCTCGTCGGCGGTCAGCTGGTTGCGGATGCCGACCAGGCTGTAGTCCTCGCCGATGCGCTCCTGGATCTCCTCGGGCGACAGCGGGCGCCCCGCCACCGCCAGCACCGCCTCGGCCTTCTCGTTGATGCTGCGCGGCCACGGCACCACGTGCTGCTCCAGGACCCGCAGCTGCGGCACCGCCAGGATCCACCGCTCGGCCACGTCCTCGCGCACGCCGAGCTGGGTGACCATGGCCACCGCCTCGCCCAGCGGCCGCGGCCCGTCGGCGAACAGCTGCCTGGTCTTCTCCCGCAGCTCGTCCGCCCCGCCCGCGACCAGCCAGCCGTCGGCCTGCTCGTAGCCGGTCAGCAGCGTCCGCACGAACCGCCACACGGGGATCCCCAGCGTCCGCAGCTCGCCACGGTGCCAGGGCACCGCCGCCGCCAGATCGTCGGCGGGTACGGCGGAGCCGAGCCGCCCCCGCAGCCACGACACGTGCGCCACCAGACCGGCCGCCTCAGGGCTTGCCAGCCAGGCCTCCACGTGGTCGCGCAGGTCGCGCTCGATCTGCCTGATCCGCTCCCGCGTGACCGAGAACCGCTGCGCCAGCTCGTCCAGCGTGGCCCGCTGCCCCGCGTAGAGCCGGTCCCTGGCGATGGCCCGCTGCCGATCGTCCAGCGCCGCGAACACGTCCTCGATCGGCTCGGGCAGCGGCTTGTCCGCCTTGGGCACGACCGGCTGCGGCGCAGGCTCGAGCAGCCGGTCGAACACGCCGCCGAACAGCTTCTGCACGACGTCCTTGCCCAGCGACTCGGGCGTGCGCTCGGCTTCGGCGGGGTCGGAGAAGCGCAGCAACGGCAGGATGTCGCCGACGAGCAGGTGACCCCAGCAGGCCACCGCCAATTCGGCCAGGTGGCCCGCCACCGTCTGGGTCCCCACGAGGGCGCACGCGCGGTCGAGCGGAATCGCCGCCCACCATGCCTCGGGCAGCTGGGGCTCTTCCACGATCGGCGCGATCTGACCAGGTGGGGTCCAGCGCAGGGGTGGCGCGAGGTCGCTCAGGCTGAGGTTCATAGGGGTCCAACCGGCAAGGGGAGATTCCGCAGTTCAGACTATGTGATCAGAGGGACAGAAATGGGCTGCCCCGTCCGGAGTGAGAGATGTAGAGCAGGGTGCGGGCCCGCGTGCATGCTACGAACAGCATGCTCCGCTCCCGTTGTAAGGCTCGGGCGCGGGCCGCGGGATCGGCCGGCGGAGGTTCGGGAACGACACCCTCCGTCACCGCGATGACCGCGACACGCTCGAATTCGAGGCCCTTGAGCCCCTGGAACGTCGCCACCCGCACCGCACGCTCGCCCAGCGCCCGCTTGGCCGCGCTCACCAGCGGCCTGGTGCGGGCCGCGACCGCGATCCGGTCCGCGGGGACGCCCTCGTCCAGCCAGGCGTCCACGGTGTGCGCCAGCCCGGCCAGCTCGGCCTCCGGCGTGTCGTACGCCCTGATCACCGGCCGCTCCCCGTTGTGCGTGGCGCGGAAGCCGTACAGAGCGGCATAGCCCTTGACCAGGCCATCCGCCGGACCACCACCGCGCAGCCGGACACCGAAGGAAAGGATCTCCTGGGGCAGGCGGTACGAAACCTTGAGCGTGTGCTGGACCGCGGGGATCCCGACCGCGCCGAGCGCGATATGGGTGTCGGTCACGCGCTGGTGCGGGTCGCCCACGATGAACAGGTCGTCGGGCGCGCGCGGCACCGCCGCCCGCAGCAGCCGCCACTGCGCGGGGCTGATGTCCTGCGCCTCGTCCACCACGATGTGCCGGTACGGCTTGCGCACCGGGTCCCCATCGGCCAGCACGTCGTCGAGCAGGTCCCCGGTCGTCCTGGACAGCAGCCGCAGCGCCTCGTCGGTCAGTTCGGCCAGCGTGCGCGCGCCGGGTCCGACCAGGGCGGGACGCTTGCCCTCCGCGTCGGCCACGATGCGCATGGCCAGCCGTTCCGGGTTGCCCACCTCGATCCGCTTGCGCGCCAACTCGTCCTGGACGAGCAGGTCCAGCCTGGCCGTCAGGTCCTCCGCGAGCCCCTGCGAGAACGTCACCAGCAGGACAGGACCGGTGCCGCGCTCGGCCAGGTGCGCGGCGCGGTGCAGGGCCACCAGCGTCTTGCCGGTGCCCGCCCCGCCCACCACCAGCACCGGGTGGTCGTAGCGCGGGGCACGGGCCAGCCGGTGCTGCGGCGGGTGCAGGAACGTGCACCAGTCCGGCGCCTCCAGCACCCTCTCGAGCTGGATCTTGTCCGCGACGAAGACCGCGCGGTCAGGGCTGCGGCGCATCGCGGCGTGGAAGTCGTCCGGGTCGATCGGACCCGGCTCCTCGGCCACGGCGCGGCAGCCGTCGACCTCCTGCCAGGCCTCCGCCATCGTGCCGCCGCGGGCCAGCACGGCCAGCGGCAGGTGCTGGGTGGGCGGCAGCAGCGGCTCGAGCGCCTCGACGTCCGCCTCGGTGGTGATGAGCCTGACCAGCGGCAGCGCCCGCACGTCGATGCCGAGCGCGAGCAGATCGCCGTCGCAGATCGGGTCGAACAGCCGCGCCGCGCCCGCCGACCGCCGTAACGCCGGTTCGACAAGGTCCAGCGCCTCGGCGTCCCATTCCTCGATGACGCCGATCACCGGGTTGATGCCGAAGCGGTGCCGTCTGGCGTCCGACCAGGCCTCCGGGTCCGGCAGTACGCTGCGCAGCCAGTAGACGTCCCGCTGGCGTACCACGACCGCGCGCTGCCCCTCGGTCAGCCGCAGCGTGGCGACCCTGGCGTCGCGGGCGCCCCTGACCCGTTCTGGATGCGGGGCGCCGGCGGCGTTGAGCAGGAAGCGGCGCAGCGCGACCACGACGTCCCTGCGCACCGGGTGATCCAGTGCGCTGAGCTCCCGGGGGAAGTCGGGGCCGATCGCCAGCCGCGGCACGGCTCAGTCCAGGAGTTGGAGCAGGTCGCGGTCACCGCGCTCGCGGAGCCTGGTCAGCAGATCCGGTAGTCCGACGGGTCCCGTCATCCCGATCCTGGTCGCGATCACCCTGGCCGCCTGGTCCTTGGTGCCGCCCGGAGCGGTGTAGCCGACCAGGCGCAGCGCCTTGGTGATCTTCTCTGCCCCCGCCGCGGCCACCGGCAGGTGCCTGGCGCGCAGCACACCCTCGTCCGACAGCGTCAGGAACAGGTGGCCGCCCTCCTTGGCGCCCACGTCGGCAAGCAGCCGTTCCACGTTCTCCAGCACGGGCCTGCCGTGCCAGGTCATCGTCAGCTCGCCCGCGGCGCTGCGGACCGTGCGGCTCTCGCCGGGCGACAGGTCCAGGTAGGCGGCGAAACCGGTCGGGAGCGCGCACTCGCCGCCGGTCAGTTGCTCGGCGGTGACGTCGATCCGCAGCCACCAGCGGCCGTCCGGCTGGCGGAAGCAGCGTCTGGTGTGGGCGACGTCCTTCAGCGGCTGGTACGGCTTGGGCGGCTCCTCCGCCACTCCGTTGCCCTGCGCCGGGGCCACCGGGGTGAACGCGTGGAACTGCGGCTCCTGCTCGCGTGGCCCGTCGGCCTGCGGCGCCTGAGCCTGGAGCGCTTCGGCCTGCGGTGCCTGCTGCCCCTGGGCCTGCACCGGCTGCGGGGCCTCCTGGGCGGCCTGGCGCTGCTCGGGCATCGTGGCCAGGACGAACTGCCAGGCAGGGACCTCCAGGGCGCGGATCTCCTTGCGGTGCCAGTCGGCGGCGCGGATCAGCCGCTCCTTGGGCGCGGCAGGGCCGATCGTCCTGCGCAGCTCGTCCAGATGCGCGCGGTACGGCGCGGCCTCGTCGCTGGCCAGCCACTGGTCGAGCTTGGCACGCAGCTGGGTCTCGGTCTGGTCGATCTCGGCGGGCGGCACGGCGAACAGCTTGGCCAGCTGGTCCACGGCCGACGGCTCGTCGGTGAACACCCGGTTCTGCGCGACCGCCCAGCTCTTGTCGTCCAGGCCCGCGAACGCGGCCTCGATCAGGTCCGCAAGCTCGACGGGCTCGCCCGCGGCGGCCGGCTCGGGTTCCGCTTCGCTCGGCGCGGCCTCCTCGTCGAGCTCGGCCCCGGCCTCGGCCGAGGGGGCGGCGGCGAGAAGCCCGCCCTCGCCCTCAGGTTCCGCATCCTCGGCGTCCTCGACGGCCTCGGCAAGCTCCGCATCCGCGGCCGGCTCCTCGGCGAACTCGGCGGCCTCGGCATGAACCTCCGCAAGCTCGGCCGCCTCCGCCTCGGGGGCTTCGGCGTGCGCCTCGGCAGGCTCGTCGGCTTCGTGCTGTGCTTCGGCAGGCTCCGCATCCGCGGCCTGTGCTTCGGCAGGCTCGTCGGCCTCGGCCTGGGCTTCGGCGGGCTGGACAGCACCCGCCTGCGCCTGGGCAGGCTCGTCGGCCTCGGCAAGCTCGAGAGCCTGCGCCTCGGCGAGCTCGTCGGCCTCGGCCGCTGCGGGCTCGTCGGCCTCGGCCTGGGCTTCGGCGGGCTGAACAGCACTCGCCTGCGCCTGGACGGGCTCGTCGGCTTCGGCCTGCGCCTCGGCGAGCTCTACGGCGTCGGCGGCTGCCGCTGCGGGCTCGTCGGCCACCGGCTCCTCAGCGGGCTGCTCGGCCACCTGCTCGTCGGCAACCGGCTCCTCGTGCTCGGCGGCCTCCAGCGGTGACGCGGTGGCATCCTTGGCGGTCGGCTCTTTGACCGCCTCGGTGGGTGACGCGGGTTCACCGGCCACCGATTGCTCGGTGGGGTCCTTGGTCACCGGCGCTTCGGCGGCGGACTTCGCCGGGGATGCGGCGTGGGGTGCCGGGGCAGGGGAGGCCAGCCGTACCAGGACCGCGGAGAAGAGCGTCGTGAGGACCGGGCGCGCCTGGATGAAGGGCTGGTCGGCGAGCTCGCGGCTGGTGAGGGCGAGCAGGCCGGTCCAGGAGCCCGCACGGTCGAGCGCGATCGCCACGTGGGGCTCGTCGGCGTCGTCCGGGTCCAGCACGTGCAGCGCCGGGAGCACGTCACCCACGGCGGCCGCGGGCCAGTGCTCCAGGGCGATCTCCGTGAGCAGCTCGCCGAGGGACTCGGGGCCGATGGCCGCGAGCACCCGCGGCATGGGCAGGCTCCGCCACCAGGCTTCCGGCAGGTCCGGCTGCCCCGTGAGCAGCGTGATCTTGGACGCGTCGCTCCACCGCAACGGTGGTACGAGGTCGCTCAGGCAGAAGTTCATTCCGTTCCGTTCACCAGCCCCTCACTCCGCCGTCTCGGCGCAGCCATCCCACGGAACAGACCATAGTCTGGCAAAAAGGCCCTACGCACCATGGACTACGCATCAGCGCCGAACGGCGGCGAAGCGTAGGCGAACGTAGTCGGCCATCCATCCGGTCTCGCGCCGCAGGGCGGGCGCCGCCAGCTCGTTGACCCGCCTGAGCAGCGGATCCACGATGTCGGACGGGAGCCCGTCGAGCACCGAGCCCGCGTACATGCGCACCCAGTCGGCCGCCCCGCCGGGGCACTCGTCGAGCGGGGTGGGCCTGTCGAAGTATTCGAGCAACCTGACCACGAAGCCCTCGCGCTCCAGGCGCTGGGCGTACTCGGCAGGGGAGGGAAAGTACCACGGCAGGTCCGGCTCACGCAGGCCGTACTCCCGCCATGCGGTGAGCATCGCGGCGGTCAGCTCGGCGCAGTTGCCGGCCCCGCCCATCTCGGCCACGAAACGGCCGCCGGGGGCCAGCGCCTCGCGGACGTTGGCGATCACGGTGCCGGGGTCGCGGCTCATCCAGTGCAGGGCCGCGTTGGAGAAAACGGCGTCGTAGGCCTGGACGACGGTGAAGTCGTGGCCGTCGCCGATGATGAAGTCGATGCCCGGGTGTTGCGCCAGGGCCTTCTCGATCATGGCGGAGGAGCCGTCGATGCCGAGCACCTCGGCTCCCCGCAGCGCGATCTCGGCGGTCATCACGCCGGTGCCGCAGCCGAGGTCGAGCACGCGCTCGCCCGGCTGCGGGTCGAGCAGGTCCACCAGCGGACGACCGTTGGCGGAGACGTATCCAAAGCTGTTACTGCGAAGACGCTCCAGACTCGGTGTGTCGTATCGCAAGACGATCAGCTCACATTCGTCAGACATCGGGCCCCCGTGGCCGTGCTGTCCGCTCACTTTAGAGCCTGATTGTCTCTACGACATATCAAGTCACATCCGCATCATTGCCATTGGTGCTTGATGTAGGCCTTTGCGGCATCTTCCTGCGGGATCGTCAGCAGCACGGGAGCTCCAGGCGCGGTGGGGAGCTTGGCCGCCTGCTCGGTGTCGAGCGTGCCGCGCATCAGCATGGCCTCGCCGCGCGCGGGGCGGGCGAACCCCTTCTGCAGCAGGTTCTGCCCCTCGTCGGAGAACAGGAACTCCTCCCAGAGCCGGGCGGCCGCCGGGTGCGGGGCGTTCTTGTTGATCGCCTGCACGTAGTAGGCGCCGAGCGGGGCGTCGCGCGGGATCATGACCTTCCACGCCTCGGCGTCCTTGGCGGCCCTGGCGGCGTTGAGGTGATCCCAGTCCACCACCACGTTGGCCTTGTCCGGGCTCGTCAGCCTGCCCGTCTGCTTGAGCTTCTCGAACAGGTTGACGCCCTGTTCCACGCGCGGGGTGCCGGACTGCAGCGAGGCCGCCATGATGCCGTTGAAGGCCGCCGCGGAGCGCAGCGGGTCGCCGTCGAGCGCGACCGTGTAGCCGGGCTTGAGCAGGTCGGCGAAGGAGGCCGGCGCCTGCACCTTGCGCGGGTCGTATCCGATCGACATGTAGCCGCCGTAGCCCGCGTACCAGGCGGCCTTCGGGTCCTTGACGTGGTCGGGCACGTCCTGCCAGCCCAGCACCTTGTACGGGGCGAACTTGCCGGCGTTGGCGACGGCCACGTCCAGGGTCAGGTCGAACACGTCGGGCTTGAGGTCTTTGGCGGCCTCGATCTCGCGGCTGCTGTTGGCGCCGGGTTCGAGCTGGTTGACCTTGACGCCGTACTTGTCGGCGAAGGTGTCGATGATCTCGCCGTAGTTCACCCAGTCACGGGGAAGGGCGATGACGGTGAGGGAGCCTTCCTTCTTGGCCTCTTCGGCCAGCCGCTCCATCGTGCCGAAGCCGTCCTTCATGGAGGCGGCGTGCGCGTTGACGGGCGGCGGCGGCTTCTCTGTGGTGGTCGACGCGCCGCAACCGGCGCTGACGAGGATCGCTGCAAGAGCTGCTGCGCTGGTACGTACGGTCACGGATTAAATACTTACCGCTATCGCCCCGAGGGTCGAGGAGGCACCACGCGGGCGGCGACCAGCATCTCTTCAAGGATTTCCACGATCGTGCCGTCCTGTTTGCGAACGCGCAACACTCCGGCGTCCCACGATTCGAGAATTCCCACCGCGTCGCTGAACCCGCCGGAAACCCTCCTGCGCGTGGTGATCCGTGCGCCGATGTCGGCAGATGTGATCCTGATCACCAGGCGAGCGGGCACGAGTTTGCCACCCTACGTTTCGGCCAGTTGGCAAGCACGGCAATACTAGGTGACAGCAAACCGCGGTTGAAGTCGTGCCATGGTGCGGAGAAGAAGGAGCTCGAGGTGACCTACGTCATCGCGCAGCCTTGCGTGGACGTCCTGGACAAGGCGTGCATCGAGGAGTGCCCCGTCGATTGCATCTACGAGGGCGAGCGCATGCTTTACATCCACCCCGACGAGTGCGTGGACTGCGGCGCGTGCGAGCCTGTGTGCCCGGTCGAGGCGATTTTCTACGAGGATGACCTTCCCGAGCAGTGGAAGGACTACTACAAGGCGAACGTGGACTTCTTCGAGGATCTGGGTTCGCCCGGCGGCGCCTCGAAGGTCGGCAAGATCGACAAGGATCACCCGCTGATCGCCGCCCTGCCTCCGCAGGCCGAGGGCGAGTAGTTCCCGCGGGTTCGGTACGGCCGGCCGTACCGAACCCATGTCTGGAGACACGTGAACAAGCTTCCCGATTTCCCGTGGGACAGGCTGGAGCCGTACAAGGAACGCGCTCAGGCACATCCCGACGGGATCGTCGACCTGTCGATCGGCACGCCGGTCGATCCGGTGCCGAAGGTGATCCAGGATGCCCTCATCCAGGGCGCCGACAGCCCCGGCTACCCGCTGACGCACGGCACCCCGGCGTTGCGCGAGGCGGCGGCCGGGTGGCTGGCGCGTCGCCACGGCGTCGCGGTCGAGCCGCGGGACGTGCTGCCGCTGATCGGCTCCAAGGAGTTCATCGCCGCGCTGCCCGGCTACCTGGGCGCCCAGCGGGTGGTGTTCCCCGAGCTGGCCTATCCCACCTACGACGTGGGAGCCAGGCTGGCAGGGGCCTCCGCGGTGGCCTCGGACGGGCTGCTGGCGCTCGGGCCGGAGAAGGTGGACCTGGTCTGGGTGAACTCGCCCAGCAACCCCACCGGACGGGTGCTGCCCCCTGAACACCTGCGCAAGGTGGTCGCCTGGGCCCGTGAGCGCGGCGCGGTCGTGGCCTCCGACGAGTGCTACATCGAGCTGGGCTGGGAGGAACAGCCGGTCTCGATCCTGCACCCGTCCGTGTGCGAGGGCTCCCACGAGGGGCTGCTTGCGGTCCACTCGCTGTCCAAGCGCTCGAACCTGGCCGGATACCGGGCCGGGTTCGTCACGGGCGATCCCGCGCTGGTCAAGCGGCTGCTGGAAACCCGTAAACACGCGGGGATGCTGATGCCGCAGCCGGTCCAGGTCGCGATGACGGTCGCGCTGGGTGACGACGCGCACGCCGAGGCCCAGCGGGAGCTGTACTCGGCCCGCCGTGCGGTGCTGCGGCCCGCGCTGGAGCGGGCGGGGTGGCGGATCGACCACTCGGTGGCCGGGCTCTACCTGTGGGCGTCGAACGGGGAGAACGCCTGGGATCAGGTGAGCAAGCTCTCCGAAATCGGGATTTTGGTCGCGCCAGGCGAATTTTACGGACGAGCAGGTGAACGGCACGTCCGCGTCGCGCTGACCGCCTCCGATGAACGCATCGGTGCGGCGGTGAGCCGCCTCCAGTAGGATCGCGCCTCATAAGTTGATAAAGGGCGTTTGCCGAGGCAGACCGCGAGTGGAGCGAGCTGATCGATGAGCATGACCTCCATGGTCGTACTCGGGCTGAGCATCGCCACCGTCCTGCTGCTGCTCGGGGCCTTCGTGGCCACCCTGCGGCGGGACGGGAAGGGCCGCACGACCGCGCCGCCTGCCGAGGTCGCTCCCGTCGAGACCCCGCTCGCGGCACCCGTGGTCGTGCCCGGGCATGTCGGCTCGGACTACGACGATCCCCGCACCATCAAGGTCGGCGATCGGATCGAAGTGCACGGCACGCCCTCGCGCGTCCGCGGGGCCGTCTTCGTCTCCTGGCAGGGGCAGGAGTGGACGGAGTACGTCCTGGAAGAGGGGATCGCCCGCACGCGCTGGCTCTCGGTGGAGGTACGGCACGGCCTGGCCGGCGGGGATCCGCCCCACCTGGAGGTCCTGGTCTGGACCGACGTCCCGACCCAGGGCATGGTGCCGGCCAAGAGCATGCTCATCATGGAGGGCGTCGAGTTCTTCCCCATCGAGCGCGGCACGGCCGCCTTCCGGACGGAGGGCGACACCGGGTACCCGGAGCGCGGCCTGCTGGACTTCGCCGACTACCGCGCCTCGGACGGCCGCCTGCTCTCCTTCGAACGCGTCCAGGGCGCCGCCTGGACCGCCAGCCACGCCGAACCCCTGCCCCCAGGCTCCATCACGATCGTCAGCCGCGCCCCCAACTGACGCGTCGGCGGGTCAGGACAGTTCGACCGCGTCGGTGGTCGCTTTGGTAGTGGGCTGCCAGCCGTCGTCGTCCGAGGCGGCGGCCGACGCGGACCAGGCGCTGCCGCTGTAGGCGACGCGGCGCAGGCCGTACTTCTGGGCGTGCGCGACCGACCAGGAGGCGATCAGCCAGCCGCGGCGCTCGGTGGTGCTGGCGGTGCTGCCGAGCGCGCGGGTGAGCTGGCGGCGGGCCTCGTCGGTACGCGGCTGCGGCTGGGGTGTCTGCGCCTTGGGCGGCGGGTAGCTGCAGTGCAGGGCCTTGGGGACGCGGCCGGTGAAGGCCGAGGCCAGCAGCTTGGCGTCCTCCTCGTGCACGGCGTAGGCGTAGCCGCCGGCTGAGCGCTGCACCGCCTGGGCGGCGTCCGCGAGCGGGATCTTGCGGTAGTCCTTGACCTTCACCAGCGCGGCGAAGAACTTGTTCGAGGCGTAGACCGGGTCCATCAGCTGCTTCTTGGACCCCCACCCCTGCGAGGAGCGCTGCTGGAAGATGCCCACCGAGTCGCGGTCACCGTACTTCAGGTTGAAGAGCTTCGACTCCTGCAGCGAGGTGGCCAGCGCGATCACCACCGCCCGCTCCGGCAGCCGGCGGCGCGCCGCGACGGCGGCGATCGTGGCCGACATCTGCGCCTGCTCCGGCTCGAGCCCCAGCTCACCCTTGTCGGTCTTGACCAGGCAGTGGGCCTCGGTCACCACCAGCGGCGCGGTCTTTTTGAGCAGGTTGTACAGGCCCACGGAGATTCCCACCGCGAGCACGACGACGATGACCGCGATGGCGATGACTCCGCGGGAGAAGCGCAGGCGCACCCTGAAAAACTACCCGGCCAGATAGGCTCCGTGGCCATGAGTCTGCAGTCACCCTTGCCCGCCGCGATCGACGAGCTGTGGGCGCGCCGCGACACGCTGTCACCGGAGGACGCCGAGGCCCGCAGCCTCGTCGTGGGCGCCATCGACCAGCTCGACACCGGCAGGGCCCGGGTCGCCATGATCTCCGGCGACGAGGTGATGGTGGACGAGCGGGCCAAACGGGCGATCCTGCTCAGCTTCAAGGTGCTGAGCATGGCCAGGTCGCAGGTGGGTGATTTCCAGCACCTCGACAGGCATCCGCTGAAGACCACCTTCGAAGGGGTGCGCGTGGTGCCGGGGGCGATCGCCCGCTGGGGCGCCTACCTGGCCCCCGGCGTGGTGCTCATGCCGTCTTTCACCAACATCGGGGCCTTCGTCGACGAGAACACCATGGTGGACACCTGGGCGACCGTCGGCTCCTGCGCCCAGATCGGCAAGAACGTGCACCTGTCCGGAGGAGCGGGCATCGGCGGCGTGCTCGAGCCGCCGAACGCGGTCCCGGTGGTGATCGAGGACGACGCGCTGATCGGCAGCCGGGCAATGATCGTCGAGGGCGCCCGGGTCGGCCGCGGCGCGGTCGTCGGCGCGGGCACCATCCTGTCGGCGTCGATCCCGGTCATCGACGTCGAGACCGGCGAAGAGCTGAGCCGCGGCCGCATCCCCGACTGGTGCGTGGCGGTCAGCGGCACCCGCCAGAAGCGGTTCCCCGGCGGCACGTTCGGCCTGCCGTGCGTGCTGGTGCTCAGGCGCCTCGAGCCGGGCCAGCGACACGACAAGGCGGCACTCAACCAGGTGCTGCGCGAGCACGGAGTGAATGCCTGATGCTGGATCTCACGCAGGACGTCGGCGCGCTGACCGCCGCGATCGTGGACGTCGAGTCGGTCAGCGGCGCCGAGAAGGCCCTGGCCGACCTGGTCGAGCAGGCGCTGCGGGCGCTGCCCCACCTGACCGTCGACCGCTCCGGCGACACGGTCGTGGCCCGCACCTTCCTCGGGTACGGCGAGCGGGTCCTGATCGCGGGCCACCTCGACACCGTGCCCGTGGCGGACAACCTGCCCAGCCGGGTCGAGGGCGACCTGCTCTACGGCTGCGGCACCACCGACATGAAGGCGGGCGTGGCGGTGGCGCTCAAGCTGGCCGCGACCGTGGCCGCCCCCAACAGGGACGTGACCTACGTCTTCTACGACTGCGAGGAGGTCGAGGCCGAGCGCAACGGCCTCAACCGGGTGGCCCGCGACCACGCTGACTGGTTGGCCGCCGACTTCGCCGTGCTCATGGAGCCCACCGACGGCGTCATCGAGGGCGGCTGCCAGGGCACGCTCCGCGCCGACGTCACGGTCACGGGCAAGCGCGCCCACAGCGCCAGGTCCTGGTTCGGGGTCAACGCCATCCACGGCATCGAGCCGGTGCTGGCCAGGCTGAACGCCTACGAGGCCAGGCTGCCCGTGGTGGACGGCCTGCAGTATCACGAGGGGCTGAACGCGGTCGGCATCAGGGGCGGCGTCGCCGGCAACGTCATCCCCGACGAGTGCGTGGTGTCGGTGAACTACCGCTTCGCCCCCGACCTGTCGATCGAGCAGGCTCAGGACCACGTGCGCGAGGTGTTCGACGGGTTCCAGGTGGCCTTCACCGACACCGCGCCCGGCGCCAGGCCCGGCCTCACCCACCCGGTGGCTGCCGCCTTCACGACCGCGGTCGGCGGCACGCCCCGTGCCAAGCTGGGCTGGACCGACGTCGCCCGCTTCTCCGCACTCGGCATTCCCGCCGTCAACTACGGCCCGGGGGATCCGAATCTGGCGCACCAGCAGGGGGAGTTCGTGTCGCTTTCGAAGATCGCGGAAAGCGAGCGGGCCATGCTCGACTGGCTCCGCACATGAAAGTGGCTCTCCTCGCCGGCCATTTGGCGGGGAGAGCCACTTTCAGTCCCGAGCAGCACCCTCGCCGATTAGACGCAGCCTCCTCGAAATCCGGTTCCTCCTTTTTTCAAGATTTTTTAGAGAACCTGAAATGGTCTCTGACCAGGGATTTCGTTCGCGACCCGGTCACCGAGTCCCGATACGGCCGGGCCGCGGCGACCCCGGAGGAGGGATCCGGAGCCGCAAGACGCGTAATTCGCGCAGGACGGGCTAGCGTGCTCCGTATGAAACAGACACGTCCGGAACGCCGCCAAGGGCAGGCCGTGGTTCGTGGCGATATGGTCCCCTCCTCCACCCACGACCAGCGGCTGCTCGACAGGCAGGGGCCCGCCGACTGGGTGCACATGGATCCGTGGCGGGTACTGCGCATCCAGGCGGAGTTCGTCGAAGGTTTCGGTGCGCTGGCCGAGCTGCCTCCGGCCGTGACCGTGTTCGGCTCGGCCCGCACGCCCGTCGACTCGCCCGAGTACGAGCTCGGCGTGCAGCTGGGCAGGGCGCTGGCCGGGGCCGGGTACGCGGTGATCACCGGGGGCGGGCCAGGCGTCATGGAGGCCGCGAACCGGGGCGCCACCGAGGCCGGGGGCATCTCGGTCGGGCTCGGCATCGAGCTGCCGTTCGAGCAGCGCATGAACGACTACGTGGACCTCGGGATCGAGTTCCGCTACTTCTTCGTCCGCAAGACCATGTTCGTCAAGTACTCCTGCGGCTTCATCGCGCTGCCCGGCGGGTTCGGCACGCTCGACGAGCTGTTCGAGGCGCTCACGCTGGTGCAGACGCGCAAGGTGACCTCGTTCCCCGTCGTGCTGGTGGGCAGCGAGTACTGGGGCGGGCTGCTGGAGTGGGTCAAGCACGCGCTGCTCGGCGGCGGCAAGATCGCGGCGCAGGACCTCGACCTCATCCACCTCACCGACGACGTCGACGAGGCCGTGCGCATCGTGGCCGACGCCGACCTGGCCCGCTCCAGGCAGCTTCAGGACGAGCTGGAGGCATCCGCGGCCCAGCCTGCCGAACCCCAGTAGGGAGCCCCGCATAAGCTCGCGTCCGTGAATATCTGCGTCTTTTGCTCCTCCAGTCAGAAGATCGACCAGAAGTACGTGGACCTGGCGGCCGAGGTCGGCACCGAGCTCGCCGAGCGCGGGCACACGCTGGTGAGCGGCGGTGCCACGGTCTCCTGCATGGGGGCCGTGACCAGGGCCACGCGGGCGGCGGGCGGGCGCACCGTGGGAGTCATCCCGCAGTCGCTGGTGGACATCGAGATCGCCGACACCGAGTCGGACGAGCTGATCGTCACGGCCGACATGCGCGAGCGCAAGGGCCTCATGGACGCCCGCTCCGACGCCTTCCTGGTGCTGCCTGGCGGCATCGGGACGCTCGAGGAGCTGTTCGAGATCTGGACCTCGCGCGTGCTCGGCCTGCACGACCGGCCGCTGGTCATCCTCGACCCGTGGGGATTGTTCGAGCCGCTGCGGCAGCTCATCGACAACCTGTACGAGGCGGGCTTCACCCGGGCCAACATCTTCGACGCGGTGTCGTGGACGACCTCGGTGGAAGAGGCCTTCGAGCACCTGGAAGGGCGGGCCAAGCCGGTGCGGCCGAGCGTGGAGGAGCTAGGCGAGTCCGCGCCGGGTTAGCGCCGGGGGCCGGTTGCCCGCCAGGGAGTCGGTCATCTCCAGGGCTTGCCGTACCTCATCCGTGTATTCCGTGACGAACACCCGCGCACCATGCCAGAAGTAAACGGCCGCGGCGGCGAGCGCGGCGTCGAGCCGGGACGGCAACGTGACCAGCACGGTCGCGCCTCCGGCGGACAGTTCGGCCGCCTCCGCGGGGGTTCGCGCCTGCGTCCACGCGGGATCCCAGGGCGCGCCTGGGGTGACAAGTGCGGGCATCATGCCCCGATGGTATGAGTACGATGCCAATGTGCTGGTCGTCGTACTCGCCATCGCCGCGCTCGCCATTCTGGCAGGCGTCGTCTTGGTCTCCCTTGGTAGGGGCGGTGAGCTGACCGAGTTCCCGCCGGACGTGCCGCCGCTGGATCTGCCCGCGCCCGGGCAGCTGACGGCGGTGGACTTCATGGCGCTGCAGCTGCCGGTCAACCTGGTCGGCTATCACACGCAGACCGTCGACGAGACCCTGCGGCGGGCCGCCAGCGCGATCAGCGCCCGCGACACCAGGATCGCGGTGCTGGAGCAGCGCGTGTCGGAGCTGCTGTCGAGCCGCCTGCAGGCGCGCCAGGAGGTCTACGCGGCGCCGGGCAGCGGCCCGCGCACCGAGCACGAGCCCGAGGCCCCCGCCCGCCCCGCGCTGCCCGAGGAGGGCGACCAGGTCTACGCCCCGCCCTCCTTCGGCAAGGACGACCGGCACGAGGTACGGCAGGCCGCCAGCCACCCCTACGAGGTACGGCAGGCCGAGCCGGAACCCACCGACGAGCCCACCGAGGAGCCGGTCGCGGAGCCTTCGCCCGCCGCGGAGCCCGCCGCCGAGGCACGCCAGGACGAGGCTTCCCAGGACGAGCACGTCGAGGCTTCCCAGGACGAGCCGGAGCGCGTCGAGTCCGACGAGCCGCAGGGCGAGGAGGCGGGCGTCGAGACCCCGGAGGCAGGGGCGCAGGACCAGAAACACGAGGACGGGGAGACTGTGCGGGTGTCGTCGGGCAAGGACGAGGACGAGCGCCAGTGACCGAGGTCATCCGCTGCGCGTGGGGCAACTCCAGCCCGCTGTACATGGCCTACCACGACGAGGAGTGGGGCCGCCCGGTCCACGGCGACGACAAGATCTTCGAGCGGGTGACGCTGGAGGCGTTCCAGTCGGGCCTGTCGTGGATCACGATCCTGCGCAAACGGGAGAACTTCCGCAAGGCCTTCGACGGCTTCGAGATCGTCAAGGTCGCCGCCTACACCGAGCATGACGTGGAGCGCCTGCTGGCCGACAGCGGCATCGTCCGCAACCGGGCCAAGGTGGATGCCGCGATCGCCAACGCCAGGGCCGCGCTCGAGGTGCCGGGCGGGCTGTCGGAGCTGGTCTGGCGGTACGCGGATCCGGACGCGCCCATGCCGAGGACGATGGCCGACGTGCCCGCCATCACACCCGGGTCCAAGGCGCTGGCCAAGGAACTGAAGAAGCACGGGTTCCGCTTCGTCGGCCCGACGACGGCCTACGCGCTGATGCAGGCGATCGGACTGGTCAACGACCACATCGAAGGCTGCGTAGCCCGCCAGCCCTGAGCCCGCCCCACGGCCTCTGACCTCTGAGCAGGCTCACTTCCCTTGGAAGGTGGGCCGTTGTTTGGCGAGGAAGGCCTGGGTGGCGTCCTGGTGGTCCTCGGTGGCCACGCAGGCGTCCTGCAGGTCGGCCTCCAGTGCCAGCGACTCGGCCAGGGAGTGCGTGGCGGCGAAGGCCAGGGCCTGCTTCGTGGCCGCGTACGCCTTGGTGGGTCCCGCTGCCAGCCGTACGGCCAGCTCCTGCGCGGTCTTCAGCACGTCGTCGGCGGGCACCACGCGCGTGACCAGGCCCAGCTCGAAGGCGCGGGCCGCGTCGAGAGGCTCGCCCAGCAGCAGGTGCGCGGCGGCGCGGCCGGGACCCATCAGGCGCTGCAGCGTCCACGACATGCCCGAGTCGGGCGCCAGCCCGATCCCGGAGAAGGCCGCGGCGAACTTGGCCTTCTCCGAGGCGACCCGCAGATCGCAGGCGAAGGCCAGGGCGGCGCCCGCCCCGGCGGCCACCCCGTTGACCGCGGCCACGACCGGCTTGGGCATCGTGGTGATCAGCTCGACGATGGGGTTGTAGTGCTCGCGCACCGTGTTGGCCAGGCCGCGGCCCGCCTCCAGGTTGTCGGCGTGCTCGCGCAGGTCCTGCCCGGCGCAGAAGGCCCTGCCCGAGCCGGTCAGCAGAACTGCCCTGACCGACTCGTCGGCCGCCGCGTCGCGCAGCGCGGCCAGCAGGCCGGCCTTGAGATCGGCCGTGAGCGAGTTCATCGCGTCGGGGCGGTCCAGCGTGATGGTGGCGACGGCGTCGGTCACGTCATAGCGGATCAAAGAGTGCTCCTTGCGTCATAGCAGCTGTCTGTCGACGAAGGCTGCCGCCGCCGGCAGCAGGCGGGCAGCTTCCTGCTCGAAGTAGATCCTCGCCTTCTCGCCCGGCCACCCGGCGGGCAGCAGCTCGGCGGGCAGACCGGGATCGCGGAACAGGAAGTTGCGCCACCCGTGCACCAGTCTGCTCCTGGTGGCGAACACCTGATCACCCGGGGCGTTCTCCGGCAGCGCCGCGACCAGTGTCACGGCCTCGGAAAGCCACTGCTCGTAGGCCGCGCCGATGGCCTCCAGATCCCAGGCCCTGGCCAGCAGCTCCCGCGGATCGCCCTCCAGCGCCGCGTCGAACCTGTCGGCCTCGATGCCCTCCGCCTCCAGCAGGTGGTCCAGCTCGATGGACGAGCGCGGCCCGATCCACGTCGTCTCCGACAGCGAGGCGTAGCCGAGGAAGGTCAGGTCGGCCCTGATCCGCTCCCTGCGCTGGCGCTCCTTGACCGGCCCGAAGACGATCAGGTGCCAGCGGCCGCGCCAGGTGATCGTCCCAGCTCGGTAAATTCTCAGCGCTGCCTCATCCAGGCGTCTCACGCACTTAGGGGTCAGCCCGTAACCCGGCCCAGGGGGCAGCTTCACCGGCCGCAGCCACCCCTGGCGCACCATCCGTGACACGGCTGTCCGTACTGCGGGAGCCGCGATTTCCAGGGGTTTCATGAGCCGGACAAGAGCGGCCACGGAGGCCTGACCACCGCGTGTGCGCAGGTGGTCTCCGTAGAGGTCGAACAGGGCAGCACGCGCATGCACAAGGTCCAGTTTGGACGCCTTGGACCACCTCGACAACGCATTCTGGGAGGAGATCGTTACCCATGAGGGCTCTCGATGCGGGAGAATAGGACATCACAGAAGACGTGAATGCGCCGGTCGCCCCCGTGGGCGGCCGGAAATCGCGGGCCGCGGGAGCCCAAGGCAGGAAGGGATGCACGCATGGCGGCGATGAAGCCGCGGACCGGCGATGGTCCGCTCGAGGTCACCAAGGAAGGGCGCGGCATTGTCATGCGGGTCCCCCTGGAGGGTGGCGGCCGGCTCGTCGTGGAGATTTCCGCCGACGAGGCCAAGGCGCTCGGCGAGGCGTTGAAGAACGTCGTCGGCTGAGCGCTCCCCGGATTGGATGACGGCCCTGGCGTGCTCGCGCCGGGGCCGGTTACGTTTGGAGATATCCCGTGCCCATTGAGACCACTGCCGCGGTGGTCGCCGAGGTCCCTCAGGACGCCGAGCTGCTGGCCGTGCCGTACTCCTCGGACCTCACCCCCGCCCTCCCCTTCGAGCTGCCGGTCCCTGTCGCCGGGCTGCTCGACCACCACGAGGCCAAGGGCGAGCCCGGCGAGATCGTCGAGGTGCCGGTGACCCGCGGCGACGCGGTCGGCCGGGTGCTGCTGTACGGCGTGGGCGACGCCTCCCCGAAGGCGCTGCGCAAGGCCGCCGCCGCCCTCACCCGCAAGGCCAAGGGCCGCGCGTCGCTGGCCGTGGTCGTGCCCGACGGCGACGTCGCGGTCTTCGCCGAGGCCGCCCTGCTCGCGGCCTACACCTTCAAGATCGGCACCCCCGGCAAGCCTGCCGTCGGCACGCTCACCCTCGTCACGCCCGACGAGCAGGCCGTACGGCGAGGCCGCCGCATCGCCGAGGCCGTGGCGCTGGCCCGCGACCTGGCCAACACGCCCGCCTCGGTCAAGAATCCCGCCTGGCTGGCCGAGCGCGCCGCCGAGCAGGGCGTGCCCGTGCGCGTGTGGGACGAGGAGCAGCTGCAGGCCGGCGGCTTCGGCGGCATCCTGGCCGTCGGGCGCGGCTCGGCCAGCCCTCCCCGGCTCATCCAGCTGTCCTACACGCCCGACTCCTACGACCGGCACGTCGTGCTGGTGGGCAAGGGCATCACGTTCGACTCGGGTGGCCTGTCGCTCAAGCCGACCGAGAACATGAAGACCCAGAAGACGGACATGGCGGGCGGCGGCGTCGTCATCGCCGTGCTCGGCGCGCTGGCCGCCCTGGGCGCCCGGGTCCGGGTGACCGGTCTGATCGCCTCGGCCGAGAACATGCCCTCCGGTACGGCGCAGCGGCCCAGCGACGTCATCACCCACTACGGCGGGCGCACGGTCGAGGTGCTCAACACCGACGCGGAAGGCCGCCTGGTGCTCGCGGACGCCCTGGCCTACGCCGACTCCGAGCTCGACCCCGACGCGGTGGTGGACATCGCCACGCTCACGGGCGCGATCACGGTGGCGCTCGGGCGCAACATCGGCGCCGTGTACTCCTCCGACGACGAGCTGGCCGACGCGCTGGTGGCGGCCGGGCAGTCCAGCGACGACCGGCTGTGGCGGATGCCGCTCATCGACGACTACACGCCGGCGCTGGAGTCGTCGATCGCGGACCTGGCCAACGTGGAGTCGGGTTCGCGCTTCGGGGCCGGGTCGATCACCGCGGCGCTGTTCCTGCGGGAGTTCGCCGGCAAGCGGCCGTGGGCGCACCTGGACATCGCGGGCGTCGGCCGGAGCACCGTGGACGAGGGCATCGTGACCAAGGGCGCCACCGGGTTCGGCGTCCGGGTGCTGCTCGACTGGCTCACCCGGTACTGAGATTCCGGGCGGCTCGCCGTACTCCTCAGTCAGAGAGCTTGACGGCGGCGAGCAGCCCGTCGCCCAGCGGCATCATCACCGAGCGCAGCCGGTCGTCGGCCTGCACCAGCTTGCCCAGCTCGCGGATCGCCACCGTGTCGGGGTCTCGCTGGGCCGGGTCGGCGACGCGGTCGTGCCACAGGGCGTTGTCGAAGGCCACCACGCCGCCCACGCGCAGCAGGCGGACGGCCTCGGCGAGGTAGTCGGCGTACTCCTGCTTGGAGCCGTCGGCGAAGACCATGTCGTAGCCGCCATCAGACAGGCGGGGGAGCACGTCCAGGGCGCGGCCTGTGATCAACCTCACCCGGCCGCCGGAGAAACCCGCCTCCGCGAAGGCCTGGCGGGCCAGGCGCTGATGCTCGGGCTCCACGTCGACGCTGGTCAGCGTGCCGTCACCGCGCATGCCGCGCAGCAGCCAGAGGCCCGACACACCGCAGCCGGTGCCGACCTCCACCACCGACTTGGCGTTGAGCGCCGTGGCGACGAAGCAGAGCGCCGCCCCGCCCCCGGGAAGGATGGGCACCGCCCCCATCTCCAGGCCGCGCTGCCGCGCCGCGTGCAGGATTTCATCCTCGTGATGGAACTGCTCCGCATAGGCCAGAGTGGCCTCCACCGGGCTGGTCATCGGCCACCTCCCCCCACTTTCGTGCGATTGTTCACCGATCGCAGCCTAGGGGAGACACGCCGGTACGGGAACTCAAGTCGCACCTTGGGCGTTGCAGGTTTAAACGGGCTTTGCCGGTCCGGAAGGCAGGCAGTACGCACGAGGGGACGAAAGCAGGCACTATGGCTGTAGCGGTGGTCCCAAAGAGAGGAGCCTTGGTGGACGAAAGCGACCACCAGGTGTCCGAGTGGACTCCTCCCACCTGGGAGGAGGTCGTGCGGACGCACTCCGCACGCGTGTATCGGCTCGCCTACCGGTTGACCGGCAACGTCCATGACGCCGAGGACCTCACTCAGGAGGTCTTCGTCCGGGTGTTCAGGTCCCTGTCCAGCTACACCCCCGGCACGTTCGAGGGCTGGCTGCACAGGATCACCACGAACCTGTTCCTCGACATGGCGCGCCGCAAGCAGCGCATCAGGTTCGAGGGGCTCGCCGACGACGCGGCCGAGAGGCTGCGCGGGCGCGAGCCGTCACCGGCGCAGGCGTTCGACGACGCGCATCTCGAGCCGGACATCCAAGCCGCGCTCGAATCGCTCGCGCCCGAGTTCAGGGCCGCGATCGTGCTGTGCGACATCGAAGGCCTGTCCTACGAGGAGATCGCGGCCACGCTCGGCGTCAAGCTGGGTACGGTCCGAAGCCGTATTCACCGTGGCCGGGCGCAGTTGCGTGAGGCACTCGAGCATCGAGCGCCCCGCAACTCTCAACTCCCCCCGCCAGTAAACCCGTCGGGGATCCGTGGGGAGGAAGTCTGATATGTCGCATCTTGGAGAGCGTGTATCCGCACTCGTGGACGGCGAGCTCAGTCACGCCGAACGCGAGCGCGCACTCGCCCACCTGACCTTCTGCGGCGACTGCCGGCGTGAGGTGGAGTCGATGCGGGCGCTGAAGTCGCGCCTGCGGTCGCTCGACGGTCCGGCGATGCCGGCCGACCTCACGATGTCGTTGCTGCGGATGGCAGAGCCGGGCGGGCCGCTGCCGCCTCGGGAGCGGCCTTTCCCTACCCGGACGTTCGGAGGGGTGCCGCTGCCTGGGCCGCACAGTATCGCCCCTTTGGACAACCGCCCCCGCACCGCTGGTGGGGCCACCGGCCCCGGTCGGGGGACTAGGCGCCGCACGACGTACGTGGCCGTCGGCGTGGTCTCGGCCGCCGTCGCGCTCGGCACCTTCTTCGCGGTCTCCGGCGTCGGGCAGAACACACCTCCGCCCGTCCAGCTGTTCGAGCGGCCCATCTCACCGTCCCACCAGGGCACCACCCCCACCGCGACGCCGTAGCTGGGATACTCGGTAGGACGCAGCCAGCCGCGCTGGGGGCATACGATCGTGGTTTGTTGACGACTCTCGTATGCCGTGCGGACCAGGATTGCGGTGTCCGAGCAAGGAGTGGTGATCACTAGTGACCGACGAGACGCGCCGTAGCACGCCGTCGGAGCGGCCGGACTTCCTGCCTGCGGGCGACGGGGAGACGGCCTCGTTCGAGAACCCCTCCGCGGGCTGGGGCGACCCTTCCGGCCGGCCACAGCCCTACTTCAACGAGTCGGCGTACGGCGCGCCACCGAGTGGTTCCAGTGAGACCCTGGCCTTCGGCGTGCCCCAGGGGCCTCCTCCGCCTCACGGGGGCGGCGGGATGCCTCCTGGCGGCGGCGGAACGCCTCCGCCTCCTCCGGGGGCGACGGGGATGGGCGCCGGGTGGGCGCCGCCTCCAGGGCACGGCTTCGGTGCCGGCCCGGCGCCGAAGCGCGGCGGCCCCAACCTTGGCCTGCTCGTCGCCCTGGCCGTGGTGATCGCGCTGGTCGCCTCCGGGCTCGGCAGCCTCGGCACCTACCTGCTGACCAGGCCGAGTGCCGGCAGCAACCCCTCCTACAGCCTCGGCCCGGCGCCGAGCGGCGTCACCAACCGCCCGCCCGACTCCGTGGCGGGCGTGGCCAACCGGGTCCTGCCCAGCGTGGTCTCGCTCGAGGTGAGCGGCTCGTCGGCCGACGGCGCCACCGGCTCGGGATTCCTGATCAAGGACGGCTACGTGGTCACCAACAACCACGTGGTGTCCATGGCCGCCAAGGGCGGCGCGATCAAGATCATGTTCAACAACCGTAAGACCACCACGGGCCGCATCGTCGGCCGCGACCCGGGCTCCGACCTGGCCGTGGTCAAGCCGGAGGAGACGTTCGGCACCCCGGAGATCACGCTCGGCAACTCCGACCAGGTGGTCGTCGGCGACCCGGTCATCGCGATCGGCTCCCCGCTCGGCCTGTCGGGCACGGTCACCACCGGCATCGTCAGCTCGCTCAACCGCCCCGTCATCGCCGGCGACGAGAGCGGCACCAGCACCGAGGAGCCCGCCTACATCTCGGCCATCCAGACCGACGCCGCCATCAACCCCGGCAACTCCGGCGGCCCGCTGGTGAACGCCAGGGGCGAGGTCGTCGGCGTCAACTCGGCCATCGCCACGCTCAGCCGGTCGACGACCAGCCAGAGCGGCAGCATCGGCCTCGGCTTCGCGATCCCGGTCAACCAGGCCCGCCGCGTCGCCCAGGAACTCGTCACGACGGGCCACGCCAAGCGCCCCAAGATCGGCGTCACGCTGGACAAGGACTACCGCGGCGACGGCGTCAAGATCGCCACCGGCAACCAGGGCGGCCGCCCGCCGGTCGACGCCAACGGCCCCGCCGCCAAGGCGGGCCTCAAGCCAGGCGACGTCATCCTCGAGGTCGACGGCCTGCGCCTGCAGGACGGCAACGAGCTCATCGCCCTGATCCGCAGCAAGGCTCCCGGCGCCAAGATCACCATCCGCTACCAGCGCAGCGGCCAGGACCACACCGCCACCCTCACCGTCATGGGCGAAGACGAGCCCGCCCCCACCCCGTCCTGACCCCCGGTCGTCGCCCGGCGGCCTCGGATGCTCGCCCCTGCGCGGCGCCGGAGCCCGCCGGAGCGCGACCCACTATGGCCCAGAGGCCCTTCCGCGCTTGTGGTGCGGAGGCCCTTCCGCGCTGTGGTGCGGCGGTCCTTCCATGCTTTGGTACGGCGGGCCGCCGCCACCGGCCGCCCGCCGTACTCCGGCCGGTGACCCGCGCCCGGCGCTTCCGGCGAGTCGATGCCACTCACCCGCCGCCACGACGCACCGTTCCCGCCCACCGCGGCCCCCACCTCCGCCGCACAACGCGCCGATCCCCACCGCACACCTTCCTCGCCGCCCCGGCGCGGCCAGTCCCCAAGCGCCGTACGAGGGCGCCGGGCTTCCCCGTACCCCTCCTCGCCGACCCGGCGCCTAGCGATCGCCCTGACGGGCTCCGCGCTCCCACGTTCCTGCCCGAAGGTGCCGCCCGCCCGGTCCCGGAGGCCGCGCGCCTGGTCTCGAGGTGCCACGTTCCCGGTCGCGAAGGTGCCCAGAACGAGAAGAGGGCTACTTGTGGGGGAGTTGGGCGGATAGGCCGTCGAGGATCCAGGTTACGCCCAGGGTGAAGTCGGCCTCGTTGGTGCGCATGGGGTCGTCTCGGCGTTTGGCCGCGTAGAGGGTGCGTAGGCGTGGGTGGTCGCGGACGGCGTGTTCCGCGGCGGGCCAGAGGCGTTCCGTGAGTCCGCGGCCGTCCTGGTCGAAGCGGGCCAGCATCGTGAGGAAGGCCGCGTCCGCTGAGCTGGCGCCGAGGACGAAGGCGACCAGGACGCTCATGGCGTGATCCGCGAGCTTGAGCGTGAACCCCGCCGACTCGAAAAGGGCCAGTATCTCCTCGGACAGGCGGGCCATGTTGGGGCCGAAGTAGATCAGGCCGACCGCGCCGATGACGGAGGCCACCCACGGATGGCGCAGGATCGTGGCGCGCAGGCTGGCCGCGAACGCGGCGGCCGCCTCGCGCCAGCCGTCGGGGCCGTCGGCGGCGGCGGGGACGGAGACCTCGCCGAAGACCTCGTCCACGACCAGCTCGATCAGCTCGTCCTTGTTGGCCACGTGCGTGTAGAGCGAGGTGGCCCCGGCGTTGAGGCGGGTGCCGAGCTTGCGCATGCTCAGCGCCTCGACGCCCTCCTCATCGAGCAGCTGGATGGCCTCGGCCACGATCTGCCGCTGGCTCAGGGCCGGCTGCTCGCGCCGCGCGCGTGGCGGGCGGGCCCACACCGAGGGAATCGGATCTGACACGGCATCAGGATAACGCCGTTCCGTACGTTGTGCGACTTGCCGCACAGTGTGCGGTGACCGTACAGTGTGCGGAGTTACGTACATCGTGCGACCGAAGGAGTGCCGATGAATCCGCGGCGTTGGTGGATCCTCGGGGTCCTCTGCCTGACGCTGCTCGTCCTGAGCGTCGACAGCATGATCCTCAACCTGGCGATCCCGTCGCTGATGCGCGATCTCAAGGCCGATCCAGCCGACGTCCAGTGGGTGCTGGACGCCTACATCCTGGTGTTCGCCGGTGGGCTGATCACCGCCGGCAGCCTGTCCGACCGGTACGGTCGCCGGCGCCTGCTCGTGGTGGGCCTGGCGGTGCTGGGCGGGGCGTCGTTGCTGGCCGCGTTCGCCACACTGCCGTGGCAGGTGGTGGCCTGCCGCGCGGTGATGGGATTGGGCGCGGCGCTGGCCATGCCGAGCACGCTGTCGATCCTCATCACGGTCTTCGAGGCGGAGGAACGCAGGAAGGCGATGGCGGCCTGGAGCGCGGTGGGCATGCTCGGCGTCGTGGCCGGTCCCACGCTGGGCGGCCTGCTGCTGCAGCACTACTGGTGGGGCGCGGCGTTCCTGGTCAACGTGCCGCTGTCGATCGCGGCGATCGTGGCCGCGCTCGTCCTCATCCCCGAGTCGCACGCGCCGGCGCGGCCCGCGGACCCGATCGGCGTGGTGCTGTCCAGCGGCGGGATGACCGCGCTGGTGTGGGTGATCATCTCGCTGCCGCACGAGGGCTGGTCGGCGGGTCTGATCGTCTGGCTGGTCGTGGCCGCGGTGGCGCTCACCCTGTTCGCCGTGTGGGAGTCGAAGACGCCGCACCCGATGCTGCCGCTGTCGATGTTCCGCAACCGCGACTTCACCGGGGCGAGCCTGTCGGTGGTGCTGCTGATGTTCGCCACCGGGGCGCTGGAGCTGGCGCTGACGCAGTACCTGCAGTTCGTGCTGTCCTACGGGCCGATGAAGGCCGGGCTGGCGCTGGTGCCGATGGCCGTGGCGGCGGCGGGGTTCAACGTCGTGGGCGCCACGCTGGGCAAGCGGCTCAGCGACAAGACGCTGCTGGTGGCGGGATTGCTGGTGATCGGAGTCGCGTTCGGGATCCTGGCCACGGTCGGCCCCGATGATGGCTACCCGCTGGTGGCCCTCGCGCTCGTGGTCATCGGGATCGGGTCCGGGCTCGGCGGTCCCGCGGCGTACGCGATGCTGATGGGGGCCATCCCGCGCGAGCACGCCGGGGTGGGCGCGGCGGTGAACGACACGATCCAGCAGGCCGGTCTGGCCATCGGCGTGGCGACGCTGGGCAGCGTGCTGTCGGCCGCCTACTCGGGCGCGCTGCCCGCGACCGTGCCCGAGGTGGCCAGGACCTCGATCGCGCACACGCTGGAGCTGGCCGGCACCAGGGGCTCGGTCGAGCTGGCGGACGCGGCCAGGGAGGCGTTCGTGTCGGCCATGTCGGTGGTGTCGATCGCCGGATTGCTGCTGTCGGCCGCGGGTACGATCTTCGCCCTGGTCGTGGTGCGCGGCCGAGCCCAGGTGGCCGACCGCCCAAAGGTGGACATATTTGGGTGAACCTTGGAGTCCGACCGGTGCCCGGGAAGGCTTACTCTGTGAGTGGTGCGGTCGGACTGCAGTAGGAGCTTCAGGTGTTCGGACTCGGGTGGGCGGAGATTGGGGCGCTGATCGTCATCGGCCTCCTCGTCTTCGGTCCCGACAAGCTGCCGCAGGTCGCTTCCCAGGCCGGTAGGACGCTGCGCAACCTGCGGCGCATGGCCAACAACGCGCGCGACGACCTGCGGGCCGGGCTGGGCCCTGAGTTCCAGGACTTCGACCCGGCCGACCTCAACCCGCGCAACTTCGTCCGCAAGCACCTGCTCGACGAGACCGAGGACGCCTGGAACAACCAGTCGGCCACGCCCGAGCTCGCCTCGGTCTCCCACGTGAACGCCAAGGTCGAAGAACTCGGCTACGGCGAAATCCCCCCATACGACGCCGAGGCCACGTAACCCTTCTTGTACAGGCTCTTCCTGTTCTGACGTGGGCCTTCTTGCTTGCTGTGCGGGCTCTTCTTGTTCTGGCGCGGGTCTTCTTGCTTGCTGTGCGGGCTCTTCTTGTCTGTACGGCAGGCCACCGCCACCGGCCGCCCGTCGCACTCCGGCTGGTGGCCCGCGACCGGCGCTTCTGGCGAGTCGGTGACACTTCCCGCCGTCACGGCGCTTCGTAGTCGTGGCACCCCGGCCCCGCCCTCCCACCGCACACGGCGCCGCCCTTCGCCGCCTTCACACCCCACCGACCCGGCGCCTGAAAACCCCGGGATGCGCCTGAGGCTCCACAGCACCCGCTTGCCCAGACGCCCCGGATCCCGTCTGGGTGGTCCTCCCTGGGCCCCTGCCTGGGCGGGCGTCACTCGGGACCCTCCGGGACCGACCTGGGGCGCCTCCGGGATCCGTGGAGTTCCTGTGCGTGCATGCGGCACCATCAGGCGCCGGGTCGGCGGGGTGGGGCGCGGCGAAGGGCGGCGCCCTGTGCGGTGGGTGACCCGAGACCGTGGTGCCCGGTTGACGATGCGTCGTAGCGGCGCTCAGCCCCGCATCACCGGAGGAGCGTCTCCCTGGACAGCGCCCAGCCCTGTACGGCGGGCGGCGTGAGCGGCGGCCCGCCGTACAGGACCAGAAAAGCGGAGAACTCAGGAAGCTCTCGTGGGGGAGAGGTTGAGGTGGAGGCCCTTGAGGCTGGAGGAGCGCTTGCCGAGCCCACCGGCGATCTTGATGAGCTCAGCCGCGGCGGGCGCGTCGGGCTCGGTGAGGACCAGTGGCTTGCCCTCGTCGCCGCCCTCGCGCAGCCGCAGGTCGAACGGGACCTGACCGAGCAGCGGAACCCGGGACCCGAGAGTCCTGGTGAGCGCGTCGGCGACCGTCTGCCCGCCGCCCTCGCCGAAGACCGGGATCCGCTCGTCGCAGTGCGGGCACGGCAGCCAGGCCATGTTCTCGATGACGCCGGCGATCTGCTGGTGCGTCTGGGCCGCGATCGAGCCCGCCCGCTCGGCCACCTCGGCGGCGGCCATCTGCGGCGTGGTGACGACCAGGAGTTCGGCCGTGGGCAGGCGCTGCGCGACCGAGATCGCGATGTCGCCGGTGCCTGGCGGCAGGTCGAGCAGCAGGACGTCCAGGTCGCCCCAGAAGACGTCGGACAGGAACTGGTACAGGGCACGGTCGAGCATCGGGCCGCGCCAGACCACCGGCGAGTTGCCCTCGGGCTTGAACATGCCGACCGAGATGACCTTGATGTCGTGCGCCACCGGAGGCAGGATCATGTCCTCGACCTTGGTGGGGCGCTCGGAGGCGGCCAGCATGCGGGGGATGCTGTGGCCGTAGATGTCGGCGTCGACGATGCCGACCTTGAGGCCGTTGGCGGCCATGGCGGCGGCCAGGTTGACCGTGACGGACGACTTGCCGACGCCGCCCTTGCCGCTGGCCACGGCGAGGACGCGGGTCAGCGAGCCGGGCTGGTTGAAGGGGATCTCCTTCTCCGGGCCGCGGTCGCCGCGCAGTTTGGTCTGCAGGGTCTTGCGCTGCTCGGTGCTCATCACGTCGAGCTCGATCTGGACGCCCGACACGCCCTCCAGTTTGGAGACCGCGTTCGTGACGTCGCGGCGGATGGTGTCCTTCATCGGGCATCCGGCGACCGTCAGGAAGACGCCGACGTGGACCGTCCCGTCAGGGGCGATGTCGACGCTCTTGACCATGTCGAGGTCGGTGATCGGGCGGCGGATCTCGGGGTCGATCACGGTCGCGAGGGCGGCCGTCACCTGGTCCTGGGTTGGTGCCATGGAAGTCTCGGCAGTCCTTAGTCGGGT
Organism: Nonomuraea sp. NPDC050536; assembly: GCF_044457685.1. NCBI lineage: Bacteria > Bacillati > Actinomycetota > Actinomycetes > Streptosporangiales > Streptosporangiaceae > Nonomuraea > Nonomuraea sp. NPDC050536. The sequence continues at coordinate 105,057 of NZ_JBITHD010000007.1, read as the reverse complement.
ATGAGAGGCAGCTTCGCGAGCTGTTTAGGTGTCTGTGCAACGTTCTAAGGTTACTGCGTGACTCTTCTGCGTGCCGAGGGCCTCACCACCGAGGAGCTGACTGTCTGGCGGATGCTGCAGCGCGCCCAGGTGCGGATCACCCGTCACCTGGAGGCGGAGCTCCTGCTGGCCCACGACCTTCCCCTGGCCAGCTACGACGTGCTCACACAACTGGCGGAGTCGCCGGGGCGGCGGCTGCGCATGAACGACCTGGCCGACCGGGTGCTCCTGTCGCGCAGCGGGCTGACCAGGCTCATCGACCGGCTGCAGCGTGACGGGCTGGTCGAGCGGGAGGCCTGCGAGAGCGACGCGCGCGGCCTGTTCGCGGTCCTGACCGACGCGGGAGCGGTACGGCTGGCCGATGCGACCCCCACCTACCTGCGAGGCATCAGGTCCCAGTTTCTCGACCTCCTCGGCGAGCAGGGGATCCGCCAGGTCCACGATCTGGCGACCCGGCTGGATCTGCCCTGAGGTCCTCGGACAGGCGCTGGAGTTCGGAGCGGAGGAAGTCGCGGGTGGCCACCTCGCTCAGCGCGATCCTGAGCCCGGCGATCTCCCTGGTCAGATACTCGATCTCCGCCTGGTTGAGCTCGGCTGCGTCCCTGTCCTGCTCGTACTGGACGCGGTCGCGGTCGCCCTGGCGGTTCTGCGCGAGCAGGATCAGCGGCGCGGCGTAGGAGGCCTGCAGTGACAGCATCAGCGTCAGGAAGATGAACGGATACGGGTCGAACTTCAGGTCCGCGGGGGCGAAGATATTCCAGCCCACCCAGATCCCCACGAAGGCCGTCATGTAGACGATGAACCGCCCCGTGCCCAGGAACCTGGCGATCTGTTCCGACAGCCGGCCGAACGCCTCGGGATCGTAGTGCGGCCGGATCGTGCGGCGCAGCGCCCTGGGCTGGTCCAGGCGTTCAGTCGTCGTCATGGGCGTCCCCCTCGCGCCAGTCCTCGGGCAGCAGGTGGTCGAGCACGTCGTCGACAGTCACGGCGCCGACCAGGCGGCCGAGCTCGTCCACCACGGGAGCCGCGACCAGGTTGTAGTTGGCCAGGTAGAAGGTCACCTGGGGCAGCGCCAGGTCCGGCCTGATCGGGTCGATCGACGGGTCGATCACGGCGCCGAGCAGCGTGGAGGGCGGCTCGCGCAGCAGGCGCTGGAAGTGGGTGACGCCCAGGTAGGAGCCGGTGGGCGTCTCGGTGGGCATACGCGTGATGTAGACCTGGGCGGCCATGGCCGGAGTGATGTCCTTCTGCCTGATGTGCGCCAGGGCCTCGGCGACCGTGGCGCTCGGCGGCAGCACCACCGGCTCGCTGGTCATCATGCCGCCCGCGGTCAGCTCCGGATAGATCAGCAGCCGGCGCACGGGCGCCGCCTCCTGCGGGTCCATCAGCGACAGCAGATGCTGCGCCTCGGGGGCGGGCAGGTCCTGCAGCAGGTCCGCCGCGTCGTCGGGATCCATCTCCTCCAGCACGTCGGCGGCGCGTTCCGGCTGCAGCGTGCCGAGGATGCCGATCTGGTCGGCCGGCGGCAGCTCCTCGAGCACGTCGGCCAGCCGGTCGTCGTCCAGTGCTGCGGCGATCTCGATCCGCCGCTTGCCCGGCAGCTCGTGCAGGGCGCTGGCCAGGTCGGCGGCGCGCATGGTCTCGAAGGCGGCGATGAGCCCGGCGGCGCCCTGGTCCCGCTGGAGGATGTCGAACCCGGAGACCTCGCCCCAGTTGACGATCCTGGGCTCGCGCCGCCGCTTGCCCTTGAAGACGGCCACCTGCGTGACCTGCCAGGTCGACTGCCTGACCTCCTCCATGGCCACGTCGTAGACCGTCATCGGCTGGCCGGCCACGGTGACCTGCAGGTCGAACATCTGCCCGATGACCAGTGTCTCGGTGGCCCGCTGCTCGAAGCGGCGCATGTTCAGCCTGCCGGTGAAGACCACGGCGCCCGCCTCGATGCCGCGTACCCGGGTGATGGGCAGGAAGACTCTGCGGCGCGGCTGCACCTCCACGACCATGCCGTGGACGGCGGGTGGCTGGCCGTTGCGCAGGCCCACCACGACGTCCCTGATCCGGCCGATCTGGTCGCCGGCCGGATCGAAGACCGGGGTCCCGGCGAGGCGGGCCACGAAGATCTTCACGTCAGAAGGCTAACAGCCTGGGTGGATTGCGCCTTTGATGCCTCGCATGTCAGTATCGAAAGTAGCAAACGGTAATTACTGCAAGGTGGTTGGACATGAGGCTCGGGGGGCTCGCACTTGCCTTCGTGTCGGCGTGCTGTTTTGGGTTCTCGGGACCCATGGCCAAATATCTGATCGCGGCGGGGCTGGCCCCGATCGAGGCGGTCTGGACGCGGATGGCCGGGGCGGGGATCCTGCTGCTGGTCCTGCTCGCCGTCTTCAAGCCGCGGGCGCTGCGGATCCCCAGGTCGCGGCTGCCGTTCTTCGCCGCCTACGCCATCATCGCGGTGGCCGCGGTCCAGTCGCTGTACTTCGTGGCCATCACCAGGCTGCCCGTGGGCATCGCGCTGCTGCTGGAGTTCATGGCCCCGGTGATGGTGGTCATCTGGGTCCGCTTCGTGCGGCGGGTACGGCTGGCGCGGGCCGCGTTCGTGGGCGCCGTGGTGGCCGTCGTCGGGCTGGCGATCGTGGTCGAGGCCTGGCAGGGGCTGCGGATCGACGGGCTCGGGCTGATGCTGGGGCTGCTGGCCGGGGCGTGCTGCGCCGGATACTTCCTGATGAGCGACAGCTTCGGCGATGACATCGACCCGCTCGGCCTGATCGGCTGGGGGATGACGGGGGCGGCCGTGGTGCTGATCCCGTTCTCCAAGCCGTGGAACATCCCGTGGAGCGTGTTCACCGAGTTCGCCACCCCGGCGGGCGGGCAGACGCTCCCGGTGCTGGGCGCCTACCTGTGGATGGTGGTCGTGGCCACGCTGGTGGCCTACATCCTCGGCGTGAACGCCGTGCGCCGCCTGTCGGCCGCGGTGGGCGCGACGGTCGCCTCGCTCGAGGTCATCGCCGGCGCCGTGGTCGCCTGGGGGCTGGTCGGCGAGACGCTCGGCGTCTACCAGATCGTGGGCGGCCTCATCGTGCTGACGGGCGCGCTGGTCGCGCAGACCGCCGCATCAAGGGCGCAGGAGCCGGTGGCCATCCTCGAGCCGGTCACTCTGGATCTGGAACGGTCAGCTTGAAAACGGTCGCCTCGCCGGCCCAGCGCTCGATCAGCCCCTCGGGGGCGTTGAGCCGCGCCTTGGCCAGGACGGCGATCGCCTCCGGGTCGGTGGTCTGCTCCACTCCCGCGTCGAACTCGACCAGCCGGGCGCCGTTGTCCTTGCTGCGCAGCGTGACGTGGACGGTGTCCAGGTCCGCCAGGCCCGGCAGTTGCTGCTCGCCCGGGCCGGAGACCAGGTAGATCGCGCCCTCGTGCCAGGCGTGCCAGGCCAGGCGCGGCCGGTCCAGGGTGAGCCAGAGGATGCTTGACTTCTTGGCGCCCTCTTCGATGACGGTCACGCTCCGACTGTAGCTCCGATCGGGATGCGTAGCCCGGTTACGAGATCCGGATGGGGGTCATAGACGGGGGGCGTCTGGCAGGCGCGGGAGAGCGGCCATTACCGTGTGCGCATGCGCTCACGTCGTTCCGTGCTGGCGGTGCCAGGCAGCAGCCCGCGCTTCCTCGAGAAGGCCCAGACGCTCCCGGTGGACGAGGTGTTCCTCGACCTGGAGGACGCGGTCGCGCCGCTGGCCAAGGAAGAGGCGCGCAAGAACATCGTGGGCGCGCTCCGCGAGGGCGACTGGACGGGCAAGACCCGCGTGGTCCGGGTCAACGACCTGTCGACGCAGTGGACCTACCGCGACGTGATCGAGATCGTGGAGGGCGCGGGCGAGTTCCTCGACGCGATCATCCTGCCCAAGGTGCAGGACTCGACCGAGGTCGTCTGGCTCGACACGCTGCTCACCCAGATCGAGAAGACGATGGGCATGGAGGTCGGCCGGATCGGCATCGAGGCGCAGATCGAGAACGCCCGCGGCCTGGTCAACGTGGACACCATCGCCGCCTCGTCCAAGCGGCTCGAGGCGCTGGTCTTCGGCCCGGCCGACTTCATGGCCTCCATCAACATGCGCACGCTGGTGGTGGGGGAGCAGCCGCCGGGCTACACCGAGGGCGACGCCTACCACTACATCCTCATGCGGCTGCTGATGGCCGCCAGGATGCATGACCTGCAGGTGATCGACGGGCCTTACCTGCAGATCAAGGACGTGGAGGGGTACACGCGGGTGGCCCGGCGGGCGGCGGCGCTCGGCTTCGACGGGAAGTGGGTGCTGCATCCGCTGCAGGTCGACGCGGCCAACGAGGTGTTCTCGCCGTCCCAGGAGGACTACGACAGGGCCGAGCTGATCCTGGAGGCCTACGAGTACTACACGACCGTCGAGAAGCGCGGCGCGGCCATGCTGGGCGACGAGATGATCGACGAGGCCTCACGCAAGATGGCCCTGGTCGTGGCCGCCAAGGGTCGCGCCGCGGGCATGCGGCGGACGCAGCGCTTCACACCTTGATCCCGATCGTGGTGAAGAACCAGAACGCCGAGGTCAGCCAGAGCCCGACCAGCACGGTGAACGCCAGCCCGCCGAGCACGGGCAGCGACCAGCCGGGCAGGCCGCGCTTGGGCAGCGCCAGCATCTTCGCGGTGAAGATCCCGTAGAAGAAGCAGCCGAGCAGCGAGTGGACCATCACCCTGGGCACGTCGTACTGCAGGCCGAGCGCGTACAGGCAGTGGAAGGCGACCGGCACGGTCAGCAGGAACGCCAGCCGTCCCGACCAGCGGTGCACCCAGGCCGGGATCTCGATCCTGAGCTTGCCCCACATGCTGAGCGCCGAGACGACCTGTACCACGGCCAGGACCAGGGCCCCGGTGGTCAGCCAGGCCTTCATCGGCAGCGCGCCGGAGAACCCGGCCGGGCCGACCGCGAACCCGGTCGGCGTGTGCAGCCTGCCGTACACGCCGAGCACGACCATGACCAGCCCGCCGGCCAGCAGCGGGATCAGCAGCACGGCGGCGGAACGCCGCGGCGTGGTGGCGGTGGTCATTGCATCTCCTGGATGAAGCCGTCGACGTCCTTGGGGTAGACCGTGGTCTGGTCGAGCGTGACCGGATCGGTCGGCCGCTCGTCGTTGACGTTGGTGAGCTTGATCTGCCTGTTCCCCTCGAAGGCGGCGCCCACCTGGTAGAAGCCGCCGCGCGGTTTGGCCAGCACGATCCATCCGGCGCGCAGCTTGGCGCCGCGGACGAACGTCGTGGCCCGGTACAGGCCGGACGGCTTGACCACGGTCGCGGCGGTGAAGTTCCACCGCTTGCCGCTGACCGCCAGCCAGCCCCTGGCCTTGCCGCCGCCCAGCGTGGCCTTGGCCCTGGCGTCGCCGAACCCGGCCAGCGCGACCTTGCCGTCGGCCTCGGTGCCCTTGAACCAGGCCTCGGTCCTGCCGTCGCAGAAGTAGCCGATGGCCTTGCCGTTGCGCACGGAGACGGCGATCAGGCCGCCGTTACCCGTGACGTATCCGGCGTAGTCGGCCTTTTCAATGGTCTTCGGCTTCGCCTTCGTGGGCGTCGGCGCCGGCGGGGTCGCAGACGTGGTGGTCTCCGCCGTGGCGTACTCGTTGGTGGTGCTCGTGGGTGTCGCGGTGACGCTGGCGACACCGAGCCCCGCGGCGAGCACAGCCCCCGCCGCCAGGGTGATGACAGGTCCCAGCCTTGACATGGACTGCTCCCAGGTTCGAATGGCCTACGCCTGGAATATCCACCTCCCGAGGCGGCCCGTCTGTGAACTAATGCTCACCCGCCAGCCAGAATGTAAAGATGCACCCGTACGGCCAGCCGCCACACCCCTACACGCCCCCGCGACCCCCGTGGTTCATGCCCACCCCGCCGGGGCTGCGTTACGACCATCTGGCCAGGAACGCGGCCAGGCAGCCGTGGCAGCCGTTCGTCGGGACGATCGCGCTGGGGATCGCGTTCTTCGTCGTCGGGCTGGTCGTGCTGGTGGCCGGCGTGACCGTGGCGGCGTTCGCCGGCCTGCCGCGCCCGATCGGCGACAACGGCCAGTTCACCGGCGATCCGGTGTACTCCATGGTCATCCTGCTGCTGTCGATCGCGGCCGTGCTGCCCCTGGTGTTCGGGGCCGCCGCGCTGATCCAGCGGCGCAGGCCCGGCACGCTGTCGTCGGTGGCGGGCAGGCTGCGCTGGTCGTGGCTGGCCCAGTGCATGGCCGTCGCGGTGGTGGCGCTCGCGCTCGGGCAGGGTGCCCAGTATCTGGCGCTTTCCGCCGCCGGGCTGAAGACCTCGGACATGTTCGGATGGTCGGGGTGGGGCGCCTTCCTGCCCGCCCTGATCGCGATCGTGGTGCTGGTGCCGTTTCAGGCGGCCACCGAGGAGTACCTGTTCCGCGGCTGGTTCATCCAGGCGTTCGGCACCTACGTCCGCAACCCGGCATGGTCGATCGTGCTGGGGGCGGCGCTGTTCGCCTCGCTGCACGGCTACACGTGGGCGGGGCTGCTCGACGTGTTCAGCTTCGGCGTGCTCATGGGGTGGCTGGCCGTGCGCACCGGCGGGCTCGAGGCGCCGATCGCGATGCACGTGACCAACAACATGCTCGCCTTCGGGCTGAGCGCGGCGGCGGGCGACCTGAACAAGGCGCTGCAGCAGGGGGAGGTGCCCTGGCAGTCGCTGGCGGGGACCGTGGTGCAGCTGGGGGTGTTCGCGGTCGGCGTGCTCTACCTCGCCAAAAAGCGGGCAATCAGCACCGTTTCCGGATAAATCACCTCGGGGTGTGGTGAATCTCACTAGAGAGGTCTCGCCATTCCGGCTCGGTCGTGCTGCTGTGGATCCTGTGGGGTCGAGGATTCCGGAGGTGATCATCGTGGCCTGGCGGGGTAGGGATAGCCGCGTGCACCAGATTTGTCTTGAAAAATGCGCTTAAAACAGGACAGGCAGCCTGGAACGATCCGTTAGTCCCCGACCAGTTCGACTAGGAGGTACGAGGCGTGGCCTCCGGCCCCAGCGACCCGCCACGGCGACCGCAGGACGGCGACCCGGAGACGCCCGAGGAGCCGCGGATCAGCCACTCTCCGCCGGGCCCCAGTGACGACAGCCGGCGGGGCATGCCCCTGGCCTCACCGTGGGGGATGCCGCCGTTCGCGGCGCCCACGCCCGAGGACGAGGAGCCACCCGACCCGCCCAGGGGACGCCGGCCGTACAGCTCTCCCACGGCCGAGCCCGAGTCGCCGCCGCGCCGCCGCCGGGTCGTGAACCGGCCCGACAAGCTCGTCGCCACCGGCCCACCCCGCGACCCCGAGCCGTCCCGCGACCCCGCGTCACCCCACGAGTCCGAGCCGTCCCGCGAGTCCGAGCCGGCGGTGGAGGAGCGGCGTCGTCCGCCCTACCGCGAGCCGCCGTACCACCTGCCGGAGCCTGTCCCGGTGGAGCCGGAGCGCCTCCCCGGCGAGGACGCTCCCCGCGAAGGCGAGGCCGCGGGGCGCGCCACCGAGGACCACCACACAGCACCCGAGCGTTCCTACGACGAGGACACCGCGCCCGATCACGACGAGTGGGACGTCCGCGAGGGCACCGCCCACGATCACGACGAGCGGCCCTCCCACGACCCCACACCCGTCCACGACGAGTGGCCCTCCCACGAGGACACCGCACCCGGCCACGACGAGTGGCCCTCCTACGAGGACACCGCTCCCGTCCACGACGAGGCCGGGGCGAGCGGCGAGGACGAGGCAGCCGTACGGCGGGTCGGCCGTCCACCCGGTGGCCGTCCCACCCGGCCCGACCTGCTCGTGGCGTCGGGACCGCCGCGCCCCACCGGTTCCAGCGGCCGTCACCACCGCGGCCCGTTACCTGCGGCCCTGCGCCGGTCGCTGCCGATGAGGCGGCGCCGCGTGGTGATGCCGATCGCCCTCCTGGCGGCCCTCGCCCTGATCATCACGGCCGGGGTGCTCGTGTGGCGCGACCAGACCACGCAGGAGACCGGCCTGCGCCTGGCCGCCGGCGTCGGCCGCGCGGCCGACGACCTGTTCACCGTCCCCTCGGCGGGCGACGGCTCCAACCAGAAGCTGATGGACCTGGCCTCGGTCGGCAAGGCCGTGGTCGCCGTGGGCAGTGACACCACCAGCCCGACGCCGCGCCCGCTCTTCCTGTTCTCGCCCGACGGCGGTCGCGCCTGGCAGCTCGGCCAGGTCACCGGCGAGTCCGGCACCTCCACCGTGCAGCGCGTGGTCGGCGGCAACGGCCTCTGGCTGGCCAGCGGCGGCGACGAGGTCGGCGGCGCGCGCGGGCTGTGGACCAGCACCGACGGCTTCAGCTGGACCGCTGTCGAGCAGAGCGGCCTGACCGCGTTCCGCGGCGGCGACCTGGTCTACGACATCGCCAGGACCGGCTCGGGGTTCGTCGCGGTCGGCCGTACGACACTGGAGGACGGCAGCTCGGGGCCCGCGGCCTGGCAGTCGGCCGACGGGCGGGCCTGGCAGCGGGTCGACACGCGCGGCCTGGACGTACGGGAGTTCAAGTCCGTGGTGGCCAGGGGCGACACCGTGGTCGCGCTGGCCCAGCCCGCGCAGGGCTCCGGATCCCGCGTCGTGCGCTCGATCGACGGGGGCCGGGGGTGGCAGGCCACGCCGTTCCTGCTTCCCGAGGCGGAACCGCGGCCGGGGACGCTGGCTGTACTGCCCAAACAGTTCGTCCTCGTGCCGATCCGTGCGCGCACCAGCGCGGGGGACGTGCGGGTCTACTGCTCGCAGAACGGCGCGCAGTGGGCGCAGTGCGGCTCCATCCGCGGGCTGGGCGGCGAGAGCCCCGGCGTCGACGAGATGATCTCCTACCGCGGCGGGATCGCCGCCGTCGCCCAGGCAAACCTCGGCAAGTACGCGGTGCTGACCAGCGGCGACGGACGCGGCTGGACCAGGCGCGCCGAGCTGGGCAACCTGTCGGGCGCCACGCTGCGCGGCTTCGCCATCGCCGACTCGGGCACGCTGTTCGCCGGCGGCGACCAGGCGGCGGCCGACGTCGACAACCAGATCGTGCTCATGACCGCCCCGCCGCGCGGCGCCGCCGCGCGCGTGCCGCTCAACCGCGTCGAGGGCCTGACCAGGATCGCCCGCGAGACGGCGCGCCTGGCCAACCACGCGGGCCGCTACGTCGCGGTCGGCTCGGCCTCCGGCGACGCCGCGATCTGGACCAGCCTCAACTGGAAGGGCTGGACCTCGATGAGCCTCGGCGGCCCGCGCCAGCAGTCGCTCTCGGACGTCGCGTACGGCAGGCGCGGCTGGCTCGCGGTCGGCAGCACCCAGACGGACGTGTCGGTCACCGAGCCGCTCCTGGTGGGCTCCTCCGACGGGCACACCTGGAAGCAGCTGGCGGCCACCGGCGACCTCGCCCGCGACCAGGGCCACCCCTATCTCGACCTGCACGCGGTGGCCGCCGGCCAGAAGGGGTACGTGCTCGCGGGCGAGTCCAGGGACACCTCGGGCACGGCCGCCGCCGCCCTGTGGTTCACGCCCGATCTGCGGAAGTACACCCGGTCCAAGAAGCTGCCGCAGGGCGGCTCGGGGGTGCGCGTCCACGCGGTGGTCGCCACCTCCACCGGCTACCTCGCCGTGGGCGGCTCGGGGACGGGCGAGCAGGAGAGCAGCGTCGTATGGACCTCGGAAGACGGCGTCAACTGGACCCCGCGCAAGCGCGTCTCCCCGCCGGACGCCACCTCGGCCGGACTGCGCCAGGTCACGGCCTACGGGGACCGGCTGGTCGCCGTCGGCGTCGGGAACACCGACCGGCCCTTCTCGGCGGTCTCGGAGGACGACGGCCAGACCTGGACCACGGCCTGGATGGACGAGTCGTCGGCGGTCACGGACCTGGCGGCGACCTCGGACGGCCTCGTCGCGGTCGGCTGGCACGGCCGCCCCGGCGAGGCGGACAGCGCCGCCTGGACGTCGACGGACGGCCAGACCTGGACCCGCCACGACCTCACCACGGACCGCCTCGCGGGCCAGGGCATGCAGTGGCTGGCGGCCGTTACGATCGCCGGCCGCGACGTCGTCGCCCTCGGCCGCTCCACCACCTACAACGCCGACCACCTCACCCTCTGGACCTCCACCCTTACCCCTTGATCACCTTTGGCGGGATCATGTCCCGATGAATCGCGAACGCGGGCACGAACTCTGTGTCGAGATCGGCAGGAGGGTGATGTCCCAGGCCCCGGAAGGGTGGCGGGAGGTCGAGCTCGACCGCCTCCAGCTCGGCACCTCGCACATCACCACGATCACGTTCCTGATGGCGGACGGCACCCGGCAGACGGGGCATATCGACGGCCTCGACGATCTCTACCTGGGGCTCAAGGTCGCCGAGTACGTTCCAAGCGAGGGGACCTGGTTCCGCCACGTGCTGGAGTACAGCCTCCATGGCAGCTCGTACAATGCCATGTCGCCCACCTTCACCCGCGATTCGCCTTTCGGCGAGGGGCGTGACCTGCCTTCCGCTGCGTATGTGGAGGAGCTGTCCAGGTTTCCGCGCAGGAGGGAATTCGTGTCGCCGTGGATGCTCGCGCGCTGGCCCGACGACCTCGCGGTGCCCTTCGTGGCCGAGCCGAGCCTCTCCTTCATGGCAGCCCGCATGGTCGGGCGGGATGATGGGGCGGACGTGGTCGCGTTCGGGCTGGCCGAAGAGGAGGACGGGACCGGGCGGGCGCTGATCTTCATGATGTCCGTGGACGAGCCGGACGACGATTACTGCATCGTGCGCGAGGACCAGGCGGGCACCACCTACGGCGGCGTGATCGAGTGCGGGCTCTCCTCCGGGCGTCTGAGGCTGTGCTTCACCCAGCAGGCCGCCGAGGAGTTGGACGTCGCGCCCGTTGTCGCGATCGACCTGTGCGTCGATGACGACGGGGTCGAGCTGGTGCGGCGGAGTCTGCGGGAGATCCTGCAGTCCGGGCCGGCGGATCAGCGGCCGCGTCTCCTGAAGCTGTGAACGGAGGATCGCACGCGGTCCGTGAGGCCGAGGGCGGTGGCGAGGTTGAGGAGGATCGTCAGCGCCAGCCCCGCGATCGACCACCTCAACGACGAACCGAGGTCGGCGTCGGACGTGGGGCGGGGGGAGATGCGGCCGGTGGGGTCGTAGGTGACCTGGAGGTGGGCGCCCTTGCCGCCGGTCGCGTGGGTGGTGGTCATCGTGGTGATCGACGGGGCGTCGCAGCGCAGGGTGTGGTCGAAGTAGGTCGTGCTGTGGGTGCTGGTGGTGCCGTCGGCGTTGGTGCTCGTGGAGGTCTCCGTGCGCGTGTGGACCTCGAGGACGGTGCAGGCCGTGGTGGCGCCGCGATCCTGGAGGACCCAGGCCTCGTAGGCCGCGCGGCCCTGGAGGACCGCCGTGCTGAGGGCCAGGAAGACCACGATGTTGACCAGGCAGCCGTCGTGGGCCAACACGTTGCCGAAGATCAGCAGGAAGGCGCCCAGCACGATCAGGACGCTGAGCACGCTGCCGACCCAGTTGTCGAGGAAGGGCGGGGGAGAGGCCGACAGCGCGTCGGCGCCCACGCCGACCGCGACCGGCAGAATCGGGTAGCCGATCGCCACGAGCGGCCCCCAGGCCACCCGCCGCACCCCGCTCATCCGTCTCACCACCGCCACCAAGATCCCCTATGTAACGCGGTGCGGTCAACCCATCACACAGAATCGGCGCGTGAAACCGCACCCAGCGAATCTGGGCGTGGTGCTCGCCAAGGTCTTCGGCAAGCCCTCCTACAAGGCCGCCAACGGCAAGGCCCACGCCGAGCGGTGGCACGAGCGCGTCATGCGGTGAAGAACTCCAGCAGCTCCGGCGCGAGGGCCTGCGCGTCCACGTTGTGGGTCTGGTCGTCGAGGACCCGGTGGATCGCCTGAGGGATGGCGTCGGTGACGGCCAGCGCCGCGTTGGTCATCCAGGTGGGGCTGGCGCCGCCCGACAGCACCAGCGTGGGCTGCTGGACGGTCGCCAGCCGCTCCGCGGGCAGCGCGTTGCCGGGGCCGAGGACGGCCGCCTCGTAGGCGAGTGTGTGCGCCACCGCCTCCGATTCCTTCCAGTACGGCCGGCCCCGCATCCCGGCGACCACCTCGGCCGGTACCTCGGCCGCCTCCGTCATGAACAGCTCGACCGCGTCGCCGCGGCGGCCCTGCCGTACCAGGGAGGCGAGACGGTCGGCCAAGTCGTGGCCGATCTGCGGGGCGGAGGGATCGACGTGGTAGGGCGGCTCCCAGACGGCCACCTTCGTGATGGCGGGCAGGCGCGCGGCGGCCTCAAGGACCAGCGCCCCGCCCGAGGAGCCGCCGAAGACCATCGCGGTGCCGGGGATGAGCGCGGCCAGGTCCTCGATCTCGCGCTCGACGGCGTAGGGCGGGGTGTCGCCGCTGTCGCCCCGGCCGCGGCGGTCGTAGTTGACGACGGTGAACCAGGGCGCCAGGGCCGCCGCCACGCCGCGGAGCGTGGCGTGGCGGCGGTCGGTGAAAGCGCCGTGCACCAGGACGACCGCAGGGCCGGAGCCGGTCGTGTCGCCGGCGATGGGGGTGCCGTCGGCCGAGATCGTCACGGCTGGATCAGGCACAGCGCGACCCAGTGGTGGCCGTCGAGGTCGCGGAAGCCGCGCTGGTAGCGGCCGCCGGCGTCGGTGGGCTCGCCGACCGGGGTGGCGCCGGCGGCCAGGGCCTTGTCGAGCAGGCCGTCCACCGCCTGCTGGTCGTCCAGCCCGAGGACCAGGATGGCCTGGGTGTTCTCACGCGGATCGCCGACCTGCTTCTCGGCGAACATGGCGAAGGTGGGCTCGGCGATCAGCATGACCTGGGTGGCCTCGCTGATGATCACCGAGGCCATGTCCTCGGTCGCGCCGAAGTGGTCGAAGCCGAGCTCGGTGAAGAACTGCTTCGAGCGGTTCACGTCCTTGACCGGGATGTTCACAAACATGGTGGGCATGTCCGGGTTCCTCTCTCATCCGTGCTGATGTGCCATCAGTCTGCGATCGGAGAGGGTGCCCGGTCTTGTATCCGCGTGCCAGGCCGATTGACTATGCGCGCATGCGGCGGTATTCGGCGGGCGGCATGCCGTACGCCTGCTTGAAGAGCCTGCTGAAGTGGGCCGCGTCGAGCAGCCCCCAGCGGGCAGCGACCGCGCTCACCGGCAGCGTGTGCAGGAGGGCGTCCGCCAGGTCGGCCCGGCAGCGTTCCAGGCGGCGGTGCCTGATCCAGGCGGCGACAGTGGTGTTCTGCGACTCGAACAGCCGGTGCAGGTAGCGCAGCGAGACGTGGTGGGCGGCGGCGATGACGCCTGGGCTGAGGTCGAAGTCGCCCAGGCGCTGCTCGATGAAGTCATGGACGCGCATGAGCAGCGCGCGCTGCTGCGTCTCGGGCGAGAGCACGGCGGTCTGGTCGGCGCGTTCGGCGATGGCGGTGGTGATCAGGTTCAGCACCACCGACGACAGCCTGGCCGCGCTGGCCGGCTGGTAGGTCTCCAGGTCCAGCGCCACCCGGCGCAGCAGCGGCCCGGCCAGCGCCGCGGCGCCCTCGTCAGGGGCGAACGGCACCGCGGTGAGCGCGCGGACGGGATCGCGCAGCAGCGCCAGCGACTCGTGCGGCAGGCTGAAGACCGCCAGCTCCACCGCCGAGTCGTAGGCCACGACGTAGGGCTGGGTGAAGTCGTAGACGGCGAACTCGCCGGCCCGCAGCCGGGACGAGCGTTCGCGTTGCGAGAGCACCAGGCTGCCCGACATGACCAGCACCACCCGGTACAGCTCCGGGTTGTCGCGGCGGATCAGCCCGGGGGTGCGGTGCATGCTGTGCGGGGTGGAGGTGCTGGCGTGCGCCACGGTCACCGTGTCGAGCCGCCCGGCCTCGATCTGGCCCCTCAGCGGCGCGTCGGGGTCGATCCGCAGGTCGAGTGGGCCGAGGGTGTCGCAGACGATCTCGCGCCAGGCGTCGTGGCGGCGGTTTTCCTGAACGTCGGAGGCCCGGATGAGGATGGCCATGTCAGGCGCATCATACGGTCAGGCCTTCCAGTTCATCCAGGCCGTTGAGCGCCTCGACGATCTTCCGCTCCTCGTAGGAGAAGTGGGATTCGAGGATGGCCGCCAGGCCGTCCAGCTCGCTGTCCCTGGCCTGCGGGTCGTCGATCACGGCCGCGATCCTGAGCAGGATGTCGGTGACGAATCCGTGGTCGCGGCTGAGCTCCTCGAGCACCGGGCGGAGCTCCGGATGCCGCTCGGCCAGGGCGGGGAAGACGTTCTCGTCCTCGCCCGTGTGGTGGCGGGTCAGCGCCGAGCAGAAGGCCAGGCAGTGCGATCGCAGATCCTTCAGCCCCGCGGAGCCGGAGCGGAGCCGGGCGAGCTCCTTGCGGAGCCAGTCGTGCATTTCGATGAGTTGGGTGCCGAACGCCTTCAGGCGCTCATGTGAGGGTTCCAAGGATTTCCCATGGTCCGGCGCCTCCATGCCCGCGGTGGTCTGCTTACCGGGTACACGCGACGCTGAGGCGGGATTTCACCATCAATCGGGCAAAGCGTCAAGCGCGCCCCACGAGGTCAGCGATGCCAGGAGGCCCTCCGTCAGCGGCATTCCGCGCATGTCAGACCTGGTGCACCAGCGGGCGTCGGCGGCGTCGTCGCCCGGGGTCAGGGTCCCGCCGGTGACGGTAGCCAGGTAGTCGCGGATCAGGTAGTCGCCGCGGACGACGGTCCCTGCCAGGGCGCCCACCTCGACCCGGAGGCCGGTCTCCTCCAGCACCTCACGCTCAACTGCTGAAACATCCGACTCGCCGGGTTCGACCCGGCCGCCGGGGATCGACCACAGGCCCTCGCCGGGTGGATGGCCCCGCCGTACCAGGAGGAGCCGGTGATCCAGCAGGATGATCGCGCCGACACAATTTACGAGCACATGACCAAGATTACGACGCGATAACGAGACGCGCTCTTGACGGACCTGTGGTGCAGGAAGCACCGTGGGTAGCTGTGAGAGCGGATCCAACCTGTCCCCGGTGCTTTGGCCCGCTTCACGGGCCCAGTGTGTGGTCCAGCGCATGGCGATGCGACGCGCACGGTGACGTACTGCCCTACCAGCCGCCCTGGCCGCCGTCATCCTCGACGCTCGACAACCTGCGCAGGACCTCCGTCGTGCCCGTCTGGCTGCCGTGGCCGCTGCCCTCGGGCTGGCTGGTGACGGGGTTCGCCGAGGTGGGTGACGGGCGCAGCGGCGCGCGGGCCAGCGTGGTGGCGCTGTCGGGCCCCGCACTGACGGAGGGGCCCGCCGACCTGCTGATCATCGCGGAGGAACCCGGCGTGGGGCTGGGGGCCGCGTTCGCCGGGCTGGACGGCCCCGACCCCGGGCAGGGGTTCGACGCGGGGCCGCCGAACGCGAAGATCGACGTGCTCGGCCACCCGACCGCGCTGTGGTGCGTGGGCGGCGCAGCGGATCGCGCGGTCTACGCGGGCGAGGCGCTGGGCAACTGGCTGTGGACGATCGCCTGGCCCGCCGACGCGGGCTGCGTGATCGCGCTGCTCCAGCTCAACCTGCGCGATCTGCGCGACCTGGAGCGGGACTTCGACCTGCCCTTCGGGGCCTTCTCCCCTAGACTGGAGGACTGAGACACCTCCCCCCACGCAGGGGGAATGGTGTTCGACGTCCGATTCTTCGTCGAGGCGTTCGTGACGATGTTCGTCATCATGGACCCGCCCGGCGTCATCCCGCTGTTCCTGGCCTACACCGGCGGCCGCACCCAGCAGCAGCGCAAGCGCATCGCCTGGCAGGCCGCCGTCACCGCCTTCTGCCTGATCGTGATCTTCGCCGTGTTCGGCCAGGCGATCCTGGCCTATCTGCACGTCGAGGTGGCCGCCATGCAGATCGCGGGCGGCCTGCTGCTCCTGCTCGTCGCGCTCGAGCTGCTGCGCGGCCAGACCGAGCCGCGCTCCGACTCGGTGCCCTCCAGCGTCAACGTGGCCCTGGTGCCCCTGGGCACGCCGCTGCTGGCCGGTCCCGGCGCGATCGTGGCCACGATCGTCTTCGCCCAGCAGGTCGGCCGGTTCAACGGCGGCATCCTCGCGCTCGGTCTGGCGATCGCCGCGGTGCACCTGATCCTCTGGCTGTTCATGCGCTTCTCGGTCAGCATCATCAGGGTCATCAAGGAGAACGGTGTGGAGCTCGTCACCCGGATCGCGGGTCTGCTGCTTTCCGCGCTGGCCGTGCAACTCATCATCAACGCGATTCGCTCTCTGTTCCAGACGGGCTAGGCTTCGGGACGTGACAGCGCGTATCGAGCGAGTGGTGACCGAGGGCGTCGTCGACATCGACGGCGTCGAGCACAAGGTCGAGAACAACACCTGGATCGTGGGCGACGACGACGAGGTCATCGTCATCGACCCCGCCCGCGACGCCGAAAAGATCATGGAGCAGGTCGGCGACCGCGAGATACTCGCGGTCATCTGTACGGCCGGCCTGCCCGACCACGTGGGTGCCGCCATCGAGGTGGCCAGCCGCGACGAGGCGATCGTCGCCCTGCACCCCAAGGACAAGCCGCTGTGGCGGGAGACCTGGTCGGAGACCTGGCCCGACATCGACATGGAGGACGACGGCGTCTTCGGCGTCGCTGACATCCAGCTCGACGTCATGGAGACGCCCGGGGTCACCCCAGGCAGCGTGTCGCTCTACAGCGAGGCGCTCGAGGCCGTCTTCACCGGCAAGACGCTGCAGGCCGACGGCCCCGGCAAGCTCGGCGGTGAGTATCCGGGCCTGGCCGACCAGCTGACCGCGATCGGCGGCCGGCTGTTCACGCTGCCGGGCGCCACCCGGGTGCTGGCCGTCCACGGCGACGAGGTGACGATCGGCGACCTGGAGCCGCACTTCGACGACTGGGTGTCGGGGTCGCTGACCCGCGAGGCCAAGCCGGAGGGCCCGCTGACCGACGCCACGGGCCTCTCGGGGATCAAGATCGAGCCGGGCGACGACTAGGTGTACGACCAGCTCCCGCTGGACGGGATGCCGCGGCGGCTCTATGCCTGCACGCCGTCGCGGTTGAACAGCTGGCTCGACTGCCGGCGCCGCTATCGCTTCACCTACCTCGACCGGCCGCAGCCGCCCAAGGGCGCGCCGTGGGCGCACAACAGCGTCGGCGCCAGCGTGCACAACGCGCTGGCGGCCTGGTGGCGCGAGCTGTACGACAAGCGCACCCCGGCGATGGCGAGCATCCTGCTGACCAACGGGTGGATCACCGAGGGGTTCAGGGACGCCGAGCAGTCGGGGCAGTGGCTGGCGCGCGCCCGCGAGCTCGTCTCCGGCTACGTCGCGACGCTGGATCCCGGTGACGACCCGGTCGGCGTGGAGCGTACGGTCGCCACCCGCACCAAGGTCATCGCCGTGTCCGGGCGCATCGACCGGCTCGACCGGCGCGGTGACGAGCTGGTCGTGGTCGACTACAAGACAGGGCGCCGCCCGCTCACCCAGGACGACGCGCGGTCCTCGCTCGCGCTGGCCATCTACGCGATCGCGGCGTCCCGGATGATGCGTACGCCCTGTCACACCGTGGAGCTGCACCACCTGCCCACCGGCGAGATCGTCGAGTGGCAGCACACCGATGAGTCGCTCGGCCGCCACCTGGGCCGCGCCGAGGAGGTGGCCATCGAGGCGGCCGCGGCCGACGAACGCTACCGCGAGGCGGCGCCCGGCCCTTCTGAGCTCGACGAGGTGTTCGCGCCGAACCCGGGGCCGTTCTGCTCCTGGTGCGACTTCCGCCGGCACTGCCCGGAAGGGCGGCAGGCGGCTCCCGACCGCCGATCATGGGACGGCCTGGCCGACTAGAGTCGGGCACATGCCCATCCTCCAGCGCATCCCGGCCACGGTGGCGCTGGGGGCGCTGTTCAACCCGCTGAACTCCTCGATGATCGCGGTCGCGCTGGTGCCGATCGCGACCGAGTTCGACGTCGGGATCGTCGCCGTGACCTGGCTGGCGGCCGGGTTCTACCTCACCGCCGTGCTGGCGCCGCCCGTCATGGGGACGCTGGCCGACCGGATCGGCCCGAAGGCGGTCTTCATCGGCGGGCTCGCCCTGGTGGGCGTGACCGGCGCGCTGGCGGCCATGGCGCCCGGGTTCGGGTGGCTGGTGGCGATGCGGCTGCTGCAGGCGTTCGGGACGTGCGCCACGTTCCCCGCGGGGATGGCGATCGTGCGGACGGTCATCCCCGGACCCGACGGCAGGCCGCCGCCGCGGCTGATCGCGGTCATCTCGATGGTGCTGACCTCGAGTGCCGCAGCGGGGCCCGTGCTCGGCGGGCTGCTGGTCACCATCTGGGGATGGCGCGCGGTCTTCCTGGTGAACGTGCCGCTGGCGCTGCTGGCCATCGTGCTGGGCTGGAAGTGGCTGCCGCGCGTGGCCGGAGACGGGCGGCGCGAGCGGCGCCTGCCCAGGCCGAACGCGGCGCTGCTCGGCACCTGCGGCCAGAACGCGCTCGTCAACGTCATCTTCTACCTGGCCTTCATCGGCGTCCCGCTGTGGGCGCAGCACACGGCGGGCGTGTCCGCCGGTGTGGCGGGGCTGCTGGTGCTGCCGATGGCGGCGCTGGGCGTGCTGGCGATGCCGGCCGCGGTCGCGCTGGCCGCTCGGGCCGGGCTCCGGGCGGTGCTGGTGGCGGCCGCGGTGCTGATGGCGGGCGGGTCGGCGGCGATGTTCCTGGTGGGCCCGGTGGGTATCGTGCCGGTGGCCACCGCGCTGCTCGGGCTGGGTGCGGCCTTCAACCAGTTCGGGCTGAACACGCTGGTTTACGTGCACGCCGAGCGGCGCGACACCGGGTCGGCCGTGGGGCTGTTCCAGGCGTCTCGGTTCGTCGGCGCGGGGCTGGCCGCGCCCGTGACGGGGCTGCTGTTCGGGGCGGGAGTGACGGATGGTGGCTGGGCGATGGCCGCCATCACCGTGGTCGTCCTGGCTGCCAGTCTCGTGCTGCCGGTAAAGACATCGGATGAAGAGTCCCCCATGAGTGACTAGAGCGCACTGGGGGCGGAGATTTCCGGAAATAGATCGGATCTAAGGATTGACGGGCGGGCCCGCTAGCAGTCATATCGTCAGTAACCCATTGTTCTGACGGAAGGCAGGTGCACGCGCATGGCCCAGCCCAAGGACCCGGGCAAGAAGCAGCCGCCCAGGACCCACGCGAAGAAGGTCAGGACCCGCGGTGAGGCGACGACCTGGCACAAGCCCGACTACCAGGTCGTCGAGGCATCGATGGAGATGTCCGCGTACTTCCTCGCCACACGGTAAGCCGGCGTCGTGCGCCTGCAGGTGCTCGGCACCGCGGCGGGTGGCGGCGTCCCTCAGTGGAACTGCGCGTGCCCCGGCTGCACCGGGGCGCGTGCCGACCCGGGACGGCGCCGGCGCCACGCGAGCCTCGCCGTACTACGCGAGGACGGCTGTGTCGTCGTCAACGCCACGCCCGACATCGCCGACCAGATCGCGGACTGCGCCTGGCTGGCGCCCGACCGCGGGATCGCGCCGCGCGTGGTCCTCACCGACGCAGAACTCGACCACACCATCGGGCTGCTGCGCCTGCGCGAGGCCGCCACGCTGGAGATCTTCTGCACTCCCGAGGTACGGCAGGCGTTGCGCCCCTTCGCCGCGATCCTCCGCCCCTATACGTCGGTGGCCTGGCACGACCTGGACGACGCGATCCCGCTGTCGGACAAGCGCCCCCGCTACGCCCGCCATGACCCGCCCGCCCCCGGCTGGGTCTCGGCTGTGCGCCTGCGCGAAGGCGGCAGGAGCGTGGTCTACGCACCCGCGATGGGCCTCTGGAGCCCTCTGATCGAGGACGCCGACTGCGTGATCGTGGACGGCACCTTCTGGGACGACGAGGAGCCCCGCCGTACCGGGATCTCCACGAAGACGGCCACCGAGATGGGCCACCTGCCGATCGAGGCCACCATGAAGCGCCTGGCGCGGCTGCCGGGCCGGTGCCTGTACACGCACCTCAACAACACCAACCCCCTCGTCGACCCGGACGCCGTCCAGCACGAGGTGCTGGCCGAGCTGGGTCTCGAGGTGGCCACAGACGGGATGGTGATCGAGCTGTGACCCCCTTCGAGGCCGAGCTGCGCGCCGTACCGCAGCGGCTCTATCACCACCTGCATCCCTTCAACCTGCGCATGCACGCCGGCGAGCTGGGCAAGCAGGAGCTGCGGACCTGGATACTCAACCGTTTCCACTACCAGCGGCACATCCCTGTCAAGGACGCGCACATCCTCGCCAAGCTGGAGACGCCCGAACTGCGCAGGATGTGGCTGCGCCGCATCCAGGACCACGACGGCACGAAACCCGGCGAGGGCGGCATCGAGCGCTGGCTGCGGCTGGGCGAGGCCGCGGGCATCGGCAGGGAGCGCCTGCTGTCGGGCGAGGAGGTGCTGCCCGGTGTGCGGATGGCCGTGGACGGCTACGTCAACCTGTGCCGCAACGGCTCGGTGCTCGAGGCGGTCGCCGCCTCGCTGACCGAGCTGTTCGCCCCCGACCTCATGCGCACGCGCATCGCCGCCTTCGAAAAGCACTACCCGTGGATAGACCCCGAGGGCCTGCGCTACTTCCAGATCCGCGTCGACCAGGGGCGCCAGGACAGCGGCGAGGCCCTGGCACTGGTATTGGACTGGGCCCGCGACCGCGCCGACCAGCAGCGGGCCGTCGCGGCGCTGCGCTTCAAGTGCGAGGTGCTCTGGGCACTGCTCGACGCCGTGTCGGGAGCGCGGCGATGACCTGGCGGCCTGCCCTCGCCCCGTCCGCGATGCTGCGCCACGACCCGGTACGGCAGGCGGACCTGCTCATCGTGCCGGAGCGGATCGTCGTGCTCAACGAGGAGGCGGCGGCCATCGTCGCCCTGTGCGACGGCACGCGGACCGCCGAGGAGATCGTGGCCGAGTTCCCCGGCGAGGTCGCGGGCGACGTCGTGGAGTTCCTCGACCGGGTGCGCGGCGAGGGGTGGCTGCGGTGAAGCCGCCCTGGGCCATGCTCGCCGAGCTCACCCACGGCTGTCCGCTGCGCTGCCCCTACTGCTCCAACCCCACCGAGCTGGTGGCCAGAGCCCGGGAGCTCGATGCCGCCGAGTGGCGCGACGTCTTCCGTCAGGCGGGCGAGCTGGGCGTCGTGCACGCCCACCTGTCCGGCGGCGAGCCGCTGCTGCGCAGGGACCTGGCGGAGATCGTCGAGGCCGCCACGGCGGCGGGCGTCTACAGCCAGCTCGTCACCAGCGGCCTGGGCTTGACCGCCAGGCGGCTCGACACGCTGGCCGAAGCCGGGCTGCGCAGCGTCCAGCTGTCCGTGCAGGCGGCCGCGCCGCGGGAGTCCGACAGGATCGCCGGGGTCAGATCGTTCGCCGCCAAGCGGAAGGCGGCGGCCGTGATCGTCGCGGCCGGGCTGCCGTTCGGGCTCAACGTCGTGCTCCACCGGCACAACCTGGACGCCATCGAGGAGATCATCGAGCTGGGGATCGCCTGGGGCGCCGAGCGGATCGAGCTGGCCAACACCCAGTTCTACGGCTGGGCGCTGGCCAACAGGGACGCGCTGCTGCCGACGCGCGAGCAGCTGGCCCGCGCCGAGGCATCAGTCACGAAATTTCGCGAAAAGACGGACGTCGAGCTCATCTGGGTCATCCCCGACTACTTCGATGGGACTCCCAAGCCGTGCATGGGCGGCTGGGGCGCGATCTCGCTCACCGTGGCGCCCGACGGCCGCGTGCTGCCCTGCCCGGCCGCCTACGACCTCCCCCTGGACCTGCCCGCGGTCAGGGAGCACCCGCTGGCCTGGATCTGGGCGGAGTCTCCTGCCTTCAACGCCTACCGGGGCACCGACTGGATGCCCGAGCCCTGTTCCAGCTGCCCGCGCAGGACGCTGGACTTCGGCGGGTGTCGTTGCCAGGCCTACGCGCTGACCGGGGACGCCGGCCGTACCGATCCGGCCTGCCGGCTGTCGCCGGACCACGGCCTGCTCACGCGGCTGAGCGGTGGTGGGGAGTTCGTCTATCGCCACCAGGCCAGCGGCGCGGGTCGGTGAGTCCCTTGAGTCCCTTGCTCACGTCGTAGCCCGCCGCGCCCAGGCGCTGCCGTGAGCGGGCCAGCATGTCCCTGGTCGACGGCATGAACGCGCGGTCGTGGACCGGCTCGGGCAGCGAGTTCATGGTCAGCCGGAAGGCCTTGAGCGCCGCCGTGACCGTGGCCTTCGGCACCTCGGGCAGCACGCCGTACATCCGCCTGGCCCAGTCGGGCAGCGTGTAGTAGCACAGCGCGCCGAACGGGAAGTAGGCCGGCTTGCCCGGCGACAGCAGGCGTAGCTCCTGCGGCAGGCGCGGCCACAGCAGGAACCTGACGGTCTCGGCGGCCTCCGGCGTGACCTGGAGGCTGGGCCGCACCTGCTTGAAGTAGGCGTCCATCTCGGCCAGCGAGCCGGGCACGTCCTCCAGGTGCAGGCCGACGTAGGTGGCGCTCTTGCGCTGCTCGTGCAGGTAGCGGTCGGCCTGGCGCTCGGTGATGCCGAGCCCGCCGCGCCTGGCCACCTCCAGGTAGGAGGAGACCTCCGCGCAGTGCACCCACAGCAGCAGCTCGGGGTCGTCCACGCGGTAGGTGTGGCCCTCGCTCTGGATGCGCAGCTGCCGGTGGATGCCGCGCACGCGCCGGCCGATCTCGTCGGCGTCCTCGGGGCTGCCGAACGTGACGCGTCCCACGAAGTCCGCGGTACGGCGCAGCCGCCCGAACGGGTCCTCCTGGAAGTTGGAGTTCTGCCAGACGCCGCGCATCGCCAGCGGGTGGAGGGCCTGCAGCATCAGGCCCCGAACGCCGCCGATCCACATGGCCCGATCGAGGTGGACCTGCCAGGTGACGCTCTGCGGGGGCTGGACGACGATCTCTTCCATGCTCGGCATAGTAAGTAAATGATTACACGCTATTGGGCCGGATGTCCAAGGAGTGCTGCTCCGCCGCGTTCCAGAACCTGACCAGCGTCTGCGCGGTGGTCTCCGGCGCCTCGACCGCGGGGGAGTGGGCGGCGCCGGGCACCACCATGAACTCCGCGCCCAGCCGGTTGGCCATCTCGCTCTGCACCACCGGCGGCCAGCCGTCGTCGTGCTCGCCGAACAGCACCAGCGTGGGCACCTCGATCTGGCGCAGCTCGTCGGTGCGGTCGTACATCGACAGCACCTGCTCGGCCATCCTGGCCAGCCCCGTCGGGGAGTGGGCCAGCAGCCGCTTGTGCAGGAACGCCACGATCTCGTCGGGCACGTCGCCGGACAGCGCCTCCGGCTCGAACCTGGTGTGCCACAGGTGTTCCAGACCCAGCCGTGGGAGCTCCTGCACGATCTTCATGCCGTTCTCGGCGCGCGGGCCCACGATCGCGGCGGGGCCCGAGCTCATCAGCGTGAACGAGGCGAACTTGGTACGCCCGTCGATGACCGCCTCGCGCGCCACCAGCCCGCCGAAGGAGTGACCGACCAGGTGCACCTCCTCGCCGCCGCCGACCACCTGGGCCAGCAGGTCCACGTCGGCGCCCAGCGCCGCGCAGGTGTAGGCCTCGGGATCGTCGGGACCCGGCGTCTCGTACTGGCCGCGCAGGTCGATCGCCAGCACCCGGCGGCCGGACTGCGCCAGGGTCTGCAACACCGCGATGAAGTCTTCCTTGCTGCCGGTCAGGCCCGGCACCAGGATCGCCGGCAGGCGCTCCACCACACCGCTGACCGGCAGCGCCTCCAGGACCGCGAACGTGCCCTGGGACGTGTCCAGCCTGCGGGGTACGACGCCAGGAGGCAGGTTCAGGAATCGCGGCGTACTCACGTGGGGCAACAATACCCAGAGGTCAGGGCCTCGACACTGGCCAACACCGTACGCTGATGCGAGTTCTGGGGAGTTGCGCGCTTATGACCGAGCTGGACATCCGTCCCGCCCTTTCGTGGCCCGACGTGGAGGCGGTCTTCGGGCCGCATGGGGCGCACGGCGGCTGCTGGTGCCTGTGGTTCCGCGCCACGGGCGCGCAGTTCCGCGAGCTCAAGGGCGAGGGCGCCCGCGAGCGGCTGCGCGCGCTCGTCGACTCGCCCGGCCCCGCCCCCGGCGTGCTGGCCTTCCTGGACGGCGAGCCGGTCGGCTGGTGCGCGGTCGCGCCACGCGAGGATCACGTACGGCTGGCCAGATCGTCCACCATGAAGCCGCTCGACCCCGCCGAACCCGGCGTGTGGGCCGTCACCTGCTTCTACGTGGTGCGATCAGGCAGGAGGAAGGGCATTCCCGCGGCGCTGCTGTCGGGGGCCGTGGACTACGCGGCCTCGTGCGGGGCGCGGGCCGTCGAGGGCTATCCGATCGACACCGACCGCAAGCTGCCGGCCGCCGAGCTCTACTACGGCTGGCGCGCGCTCTTCGACGCGGCCGGCTTCCACGAGGTCGCCCGGCGCACGCCGACCAGGCCCATCATGCGGCGGGACCTGCGGGCATGAAGAAGGGCGCGTGCCGGATGACGGCACGCGCCCTGTGCGCGATCGCTAGCGGGAGCTAGGCGCGGCGGCGATTACCGCCGCTTCCGCTGCTTCCGCCGGTACGGGGGCGGCGGCGCTGCTGCTGGCGCTCGGTGGCGGCGGACGGGGCGATGTCGTCGTCGTCCGTGGCCAGGTCGGGTGACTGGAAGATCACCGTGAACGGGTTCGGCGGGACGATGCGCTCCGCCTCCCTGCGCGCCGGCGGCGGCGGGGCCAGGAAGCTCGGCTGCTCGGGCTCGGGGTTCGAGTACTCCACGGTCCGCGGCTCGGCCGCGCGGGCAGCCCTGACCCGGGTCTTCACCACGGGCTGGGCCTCGACGACCTGGGGCTCGACGACCTGGGGCTCGGGAGCGAGCTTGGGCTGCTCGGCGACCGGGGCCGCGGTGCGGCGGGTACGGCGTGCCTTGGGCGCCTCGGCCTCGGGCTCCAGAACGTCGACCGTGGACAGGGCGCTCTCGATGGCGTCCGTCGCGGCGCCGCGGCGGGTTCGGCGGGAGCGGGCGTTCGCCGCGGGCGCGGCGGCGGCCTCTATCTCGTCGGCGGTGATGATGGCGGGTGTCTCCTCACTGCTGCTCATCTGCTCGACCTCCGGCGTCTCGACGGAATCCGCGGCTAGTCCGCCACGGGTGCGGCGGCGCTGGCGAGGCGTGCGGGCCGCCGGACGCTCGTCGCGGCCACGGCTGCGGCTGCGGGAGCGCCCGGTCTCGCCCAGGTCCTCGATCTCCTCGGCGGAAAGGCCCGCCCTGGAGCGGCTGGCGTGCGGCAGCACGCCCTTGGTGCCCTCGGCGATGCCCATCTCGGTGTAGACGTGCGGAGAGGAGGAGTAGGTCTCCTCCGGCTCGGCGAACTCGAGCCCGAGCATCTGGTTGATCATCTTCCAGCGGGTCAGCTGCTCCCACTCGACGAAGGTGACCGAGATGCCCGTCTTGCCCGCCCGACCGGTGCGGCCGATGCGATGGACGTAGGTCTTGTCCTCGGTGGGGGCGTCGTAGTTGACCACGTGGGTGACGTCGTCGATGTCGATGCCGCGGGCCGCGACGTCGGTGGCGACGAGCACGTCGATCTTGCCGTTGCGGAACGCACGCAGCGCCTGCTCCCGCTGGCCCTGGCCGAGGTCGCCGTGGACGGCCGCGACCGCGAAGCCGCGGGTGTCGAGCTGCTCGGCGACCATGTCACAGGCCCGCTTGGTCTCGCAGAAGACCATCGTGAGCCCACGGCCGCCGGCCTGCAGGATGCGGGCCAGGAGCTCGATCTTGTCCATCCGGTGCACACGCCAGACGAACTGGCGCACCTGCGGGGTGATCTCGGCCTCGTCCACGTCGCTGTTCTCTGCGCGCACGTGCGTGGGCCGGTTGAGGTACTTCCTGGACAGCGCGACGATCTCGCCCGGCATCGTGGCCGAGAACAGCATCGTCTGCCGCTCTTCGGGAATGAGTTTGAAGATGCGCTCGATGTCGGGCAGGAAGCCCAGGTCGAGCATGCGGTCGGCCTCGTCGAGCACCAGCGAGGTGATCTGCGACAGGTCGAGGTGCTTCTGCTTGACCAGGTCGAGCAGGCGTCCCGGGGTGCCGACGATCACGTCGACGCCGGCCTTGAGCGCCTCGACCTGCGGCTCGTAGGCCCGCCCGCCGTACACGGTGAGCACGCGGGAGCCGAGCTTGCCCGCGGCGGTGACCAGGTCCTCGGAGACCTGGGTGGCGAGCTCACGGGTCGGGACGACGACCAGTCCGCGCGGCTTCTTGCGGTTCTTGCGCGGCTTGCCGATGCTCTGCAGCATCGCGATGCCGAAGGCGTAGGTCTTGCCGGTGCCGGTGCGCGCCTGGCCGATCAGGTCCTGGCCGCTCAGCGCGAGCGGGAGCGCCATCTCCTGGATGGGGAACGGTGTGATGATGCCCTCGGTCTCGAGGGCATCGGCGATCTCAGGTGTGACTCCGAGGTCTCGGAAAGTCGTCAGCGTGGCCTGCCTCAGTCTCAAATGAAGGCGGACCTGCCGGGACCAATGGGTCGAAACCGGGGTCAGCCCTCTCCAGTCATTAGCGACCGCGGCCCGGGGAGCGGGGACATCGGGAGGGAATCTCCCGAAATAACACAGTGCGGTCGCACTTTCACAGAGCAGTGTACTCGATAGCACAACGCCAGCCGAGTTTCGTGTTGTTCCCGAAGTACGCTGCCAATCATGGATGAGTCCCCTGGTGTCGTCGATCTCCTCGGTGTTCTGGCCTATGCGGAACTGAGCGCGTTCCTCCAGATGGCTGGTGACGCGTCCCGGTTCGCGCCCACGGTCGGCGAGCGGGCGGCGCTCGGCGAGCTGGCCGTGGCCGAGTACGCGCACTTCCGGCTGCTGCGCGACAGGCTGTCCGCGCTGGGCGCCGACCCGGAGGCGGCGATGTCCCCGTTCGTCGAGGCGTTCGACGCCTGGCACACCCAGACCTCCCCGGCCGACTGGTTGCAGGCCCTGGTCAAGGCCTACGTCGGGGTGGGCATCGCGCTCGACTTCTACCGCGAGGCGGCCAGGCACCTCGACCCGTCGATCGCCGATCTGGTCGACGAGGTGCTGGCCGACGAGGATCGCTCGGAGTTCGTGGTCGAGCGGGTCAGGGCCGCGATCGAGGCGGATCCCGCGGCGGGCGGGAAGCTCGCGCTGTGGGCGCGGCGGCTGGTCGGCGAGGGGCTCAGCCAGGCCCAGCGGGTGGCGGCGGCGCGGCCCGAGCTGGCCGAGCTGCTGGTGGAGAAGGCCGCCAACGACCAGGCGGAGATCTCCCGGCTGTTCGCCCGGCTGACGGAGGAGCACGGCAAGCGCATGGCCGCCCTCGGCATCTGAAGCGTTGGCACGCTGGCTGAGTTCACCGACCCGCAGGGCAACCGGATAGGACTGTGGAAGAGATAGCCCCAGATCCGATCGACCACGCGATCAAGGCCATTTCGGAGCTGCGGCGCAGGGCCATCCTCAAGCTGGTGGCCCATCAAGAGCTGCCCGCGGGACGGATCGCCGAGCACTTCGAGGTGACCAGGCCCGCCATCTCCCAGCACCTTCAGGGGTTGAAGGAAGCGGGTCTGGTCATCGAGCGGCGCGAGGGTACGAAACGGTTGTACCGTGCCAGGCATGAGGGCCTGGCGCCGCTACGGCAGTTCCTTGACGAGATGTGGGCCGAATCACTGGACTTCGCGCGCCGTATTGCGGAGGGTGAGCGCGGATTGTCCG
This sequence comes from Nonomuraea sp. NPDC050536, assembly GCF_044457685.1. Lineage (NCBI taxonomy): Bacteria > Bacillati > Actinomycetota > Actinomycetes > Streptosporangiales > Streptosporangiaceae > Nonomuraea > Nonomuraea sp. NPDC050536. The sequence continues at coordinate 77,289 of NZ_JBITHD010000007.1, read as the reverse complement.
ACGACCGAGCAGAAGCGGGATGACGTCGCCCGGCCCCGGCGCCCCCGGGGCTGCACCATCCGTGGCTGATCCGATCCGCCGCTCCGTGATGGTCAGGAGCGACCGCGAGCATGTCGTAGTGCCGCGCCAGGGGTACGGCGCGGCTCGCCGTACCCCTCGGCGACCTAGAGGGTGCCGCCGAAGCCGACCGGCCTGTTCTCGTCTTCACCGATCTCGATGAAACCGAGGGATGCGGTAGGGACGATCACCCGCCGGCCCTTGGTGTCGCTAAGGGCGAAGACGCCGTTGTCGAGTGCGAGCGCCTTCCTGGCTTCCTCTTCGACCTGCTCAGGGCTCAGATCAGTCTCGATGATGAGCTCTCGGTGCACGGACCGTACGCCGATCTTGACTTCCATGCTGTTCCCTTTCGACGGGCTCGATCCCATGGTCGCCCCTGAACAGCGCAAACGAGTGGATGATCGCGCCAAGCGAACGGGGTTACGCCGTACGCGGAAAACCGCTGATGCCGCGCCAGGCGAGTCTGGCCATGAGCTGCTCGGCGGCGTCCTTGGGGATCGAGTCGTGCTGGGTGACCCAGTAACGGGCGCTGACCTCGGCCATGCCGACCAGCCCGACCCCGAGCAGGTGGGCCTCGTCGCTGGTGCAGCCGGTGTCCTCCTGGATCACCGCGCTGACCATCTCGGCGCACTCGCGCAGCGCGCGCTCCACCCGCTGGCGGACCGGCGCCACATTGCGCAGGTCGGACTCGAAGACGAGGCGGAAGGCCTCGCCCTGGCTGGAGACGAAGTCGAAGAACGCGCTGAAGGTGGCCTGCACGCGCAGCTTGTTCTCGTGGGTCGAGGCGAGAGCATCACGGCAGCGGTTGACCATGTCGTCGACGTGCAGGTCGAGCAGAGCCAGATAGAGCTCCAGCTTGCCGGGGAAGTGCTGATACAGCACCGGCTTGCTGACCCCTGCCCGGTCGGCGATCTCGTCCATGGCAGCGGCGTGGTAGCCGTTCTCCACGAAGACTTCCTGCGCCGCGCTCAGCAACTGCCTGCGGCGGGCTAGACGGGGCAGCCTGGTGCCCCGGGGCTTGGCGTCCGGGGTGGCGGTCATGCCCCCTCCTTCGTACGGGCTCGGTTGGGACATCCTACGGGCGGGTCAACGCCACCTCATCGATAGTCATCGTCATCGTCGAGGCCGACCTCGCGATCCTGCTCGGCCGCGTCGGCCGGGTTGACGTCCAGCGGGACCTCGTGTCGCAGTGTCGCTTCGGCGTCGTGCAGCCGGCGGGCCTTCTCGGCGGCGTCGGCCTCGGGGGCCTCGGTGGGTGGTTCCGCCTCGTCGAAGGGCAGATCGTCTCCGCGCACGTCCATCTCCGACATGTCATCCCCTCCACGTGTGGACGGATCCAGCCTACGCCTGACTGAACAGGTCGCCGTGCTTCTCCACTCTGGCCAGTACGTCGGACGCGGTGAAGACCAGGTCTCCGGGAGACCCGCACGATTCCACCTCTTCCCACAGCAGCGGCGTCGACACCGTGGGCCGCTGCCTGGCACGCAGCGAGTAGGGAGCCACGGTGGTCTTGGCCGGGTTGTTCTGGCTCCAGTCGATGAACACCTTCCCCGGCCTGGCCGACTTCGTCATCACGCTGACCACGTGCCGCGGGTGGGCCTTGGCCAGGCGCTGGGCCAGCTCCTTGGCGTACGCCGAGGGCTCCTGCCTGCCGTCCCACGGCGCGTACAGCTGCATGCCCTTGTTGCCGCTGGTCTTGGGCACGGCCGTCAGCCCGTCGTCCTCCAGCAGCCCGCGCAGCAGCTGCGCCACCTGGCAGCACTCCACGATCGTGGCGGGTGGCCCGGGATCCAGGTCGAACACGAGCAGGTCGGGCGGTTCGGCCTGGCCGTCGTCCGAGACGCGCCACTGCGGCACGTGCAGTTCCAGCGCGGCCAGGTTGGCGTAGTAGACCAGCGAGGGCAGATCCTCCACCACGGCGAAGTCGATGGTGTCCCGGTTCTTGCCGCTGCCGGGCACCGGCAGCCGCACCCGCCTGACCCAGGCAGGTGTGTGGCTGGGGGCGTTCTTCTCGAAGAAGTACGCGCCGTCCACCCCGTTGGGGTAGCGCTTGACCGTCAGCGGCCTGCCCTCCAGATGCGGCAGCAGCACCGGCGCGATCCGCGAGTAGTAGTCGATGACCTCGGCCTTGGTGAAGCCGACCTCGGGGTAGAGCACCTTGTTCAGGTTGCTGAGCGTCAGCTCGCGCCCGTCCACCTTCACCGGGACCTTCACAGCCGTACCTCCGCGGGGATCTTGTCGGGCCGCAGCCCGCGCCAGACGGGATGGCGCAGCCGCAGCTCGTCGGTCCACATCGTGTAAGCCACCTCCCCGACGAGATCGGGTCTAACCCAACGGTTGCGCCACGGCACGTCGTTGAGGAAGGGGCTGCGCGGGATCTCCATCGGGCGCAGCAGCGCGTACAGCTCGTCCAGCGTCACATCGGTGAACCCGGTCCCGACGTGTCCCACGTACGTCAGGCCCTCCTCGGTGAACACGCCCATGATCAGCGAGCCGATCCCGCCCGCGCGCCTGCCCTTGCCCGCCTTCCAGCCGCCGATGACGACCTCTCTGGTGCTCAGGTTCTTCACCTTGACCCACCACGGCGAGCGCACGCCGGGGCGGTAGGGGGAGTCGAGCCGCTTGGCGACAACCCCCTCCAGGCCCTGCTCATGGGTGGCGCTGAGCAGGTCGGACTCTCCGGGGAAGTACGGCGGGGCCCCGATGTCGAGCTCGTCGAGCAGGCTCCTGCGATCGCGGTAGGACAGGTCGAACAGGGGCGTGCCGTCGAGGTAGAGCAGGTCGAAGGGGAAGTAGGTGACCGGGTAGAGCTCCAGCATCCTGGGCTCAGGATCGGTCAGGTGCATCCTTCGCTGCAGGCGTTCGAAGCTGGGCCTGCCCTGCTGGTCGAGGGCGACGACCTCGCCATCCAGCACCGCATTCTTCACACCGAACCCCGAAATTTCGGGATAACGGCGGGTGTACTCGGTTCCGTGGCGGCCCGTCACCCTGAGACCGTGGTCGATGTGGACCACGGCCCTGATGCCATCCCACTTGACCTCTAGCCCGTAACGATCACGATCTATGGGTAGCCCCCCAGGTACGGCCAGCATTGGCTCGACCGGGTATGGCATCGGTTGGCCCATGAGGGGTATGTGCCCAATTGGTGTGCCAACGACAGCAGAGGAGTCCCCATGCGCAGCATCTGGAAGGGTGCGATCTCCTTTGGACTGGTCACCATCCCGGTCAAGCTGTACTCGGCCACCGAGCAGAAGGACGTCACCTTCCACCAGGTCCACCGCGAGGACGGCGGCAGGATCCGCTACAAGCGCGTGTGCACCCTGGACGGCGAAGAGGTCCCCTACAGCGACATCGCCAAGGGCTACGAACTGGCCACCGGGGAGATTGTCGTGCTCACCGACGAGGACTTCGACGACCTGCCGCTGAGCACGTCCCGCCGGATCGACGTGCTCCAGTTCGCCCCCGCCGAGCAGATCGACCCGATCTACTTCTCCAAGTCCTACTACCTGGAGCCCGACGGGCAGGGAGCCAAGCCGTACGTCTTGCTCCGCAACGCGCTGGAGGCGTCGGGGCAGGTGGCCGTGGTCAAGGTGGCGCTGCGGCAGCGCGAGTCGCTGGCCACGCTGCGGGTGCGTGATGGGGTGTTCGTACTGGAGACGATGCTCTGGCCCGACGAGATCCGCGCACCGGACTTCCCCTTCCTGGAGGAGGACATCGAGGTCAGGGCGCAGGAACTGCAGATGGCCGAGTCGCTCATCCAGACGATGGAGGCGGAGTTCGACCCCACCGAGTACCACGACGCCTACCGCGAGGCGCTGCAGCAGGTGATCGAGGCCAAGGTGGAGGGCAAGGAGGTCATCGCGCCTCCCGGGGGCGAGGAGGAGGCGGGTCCCGCCGTCGACCTCATGGCAGCCCTGCGCGCCAGCGTCGAGGCCGCCAAGCGCGAACGCGAGCCGTCCAAGCCCGAAAAAAAGCCCACCAAAGAACCCAAACGCAAACCCCGCAAAACCGCCTAACCCCCCACTCCCACGGAACGGCGCGCCCCCGCGGCGTGGCAGGCACTCCTCCGCGCGACGCGCGCCCGCACTCTCACACGGGTGGCGCGCCTTCGCGTGAGTCGACGCGCTCCCGCGGGGGCGAGGGGTGGCGTTGCCGCGCGGTGGTGCGCTCTTTCCGCGCCGCGCGGTTGCTCCCTGCGGGGGCACCCGGAAGGTGTGCTCTCGTGGGTGGGGTCAGTGGGTGGGGTCAGTGGGTGGGGGCGGGGTGGGGGGTGGTGAGGTGGTCGGTGAGGAAGGCTTCCCAGGTTCGGGTGCCGGTGGTGGCGTCGAGTGAGAGGTTGTCGCCCGCGCGGTAGGCCTTGCCGATCTTGCCGGGGACCCGGATGGGGAGGGTGGGGCGGCGCTTGCCGATGGCGCGGAGGTAGCTACGGGCCAGGTCCGCCATGCCGTACACCTTGGGGCCCGTGATGTCGGGGACGAGGCCGGCGGGCGCGGCGAGGGCGAGCGTGACGAGGCGCTCGGCGACGTCGCGGGCGTCGACCGGCTGGAAGCGCAGGCCGCCCGGCGACGGGATGAACGGCATTTTGGCCATCGCGCGGACCGCGTTGAGGGCGAAGTCGTGGAACTGCGCGGCTCGCAGGGTGGTCCAGGGGATCCCGGAATCGGCGATGGCCAGCTCCGCGCCGCGCTTGGCGCGGAAGTACCCGATCGGCATCCGGTCCGCGCCGATGACCGAGATGTAGACCAGGTGCCGCACCCCGGCGGCCGAGGCGGCGCGCACCAGGTTGGCGGTCGCCACATCGTCGCCCTTGGCACCGCCCGCCAGGTGCAGCACGATGTCGACGCCGGCGACCGCGGGCTCGATGCCCTCGCCCTTCAGCAGGTCGACGGCGAAGTAGCGGACGCCGTCGCGCGGCTCACGGGCGGAGCGGCTCAGCACCCGCACCTCGTTGCCGGCCTCGCGCAGCAGGGGGACGACGAGGCGTCCGAGAGTGCCCGTGCCACCGGTGACCAGGATCGTCGCGGTCATGACTTGCTCCAGTTCCAGCTCGTTGCGTGCTTCTACTGCCCTGACGCCTCCCGAGCTGGGTTTGTGACAGCGTGCCGGTGAGCGGCCATACCCGGTCGGGTATGGCCGCTTTCCCGACCGCCAAGCCGCTCATAAGAAAAGGGAGTGGCAGGGGGCTCCGTGGGTGAAGCCCCCTGCCACTATTCGGCTGTGCTGCTATTTACCAGAAGAAGTTCCTGGTACGGACACAGCCGCGCTCACGGTGGATGTGCCAGCCGCTGAAGACGCGGAAGCGTCCGTGGACTTCGTTCTCGTAGTGGCCCCTACGAACGGCGCCCGCAGGGCCGAGGAAGACGCAGCGCCCTCCGCGCCCGTTCCAGACATCCATCGTCGCGCCGCTGCTGGCGGCGCTGGCGTGGGCGGCGGTGACGGTGACGGTTCCGAGGCCGACGATGCCGCTCGCCAGCGCGGTGCTGAGAGCCGCGGCCGCGAGCGTTCGGTTGAGATTGAACATGATGTGCTTCCCCTTGACGGTCTCTTGCACTTCAGGCGCTTGTGCCGGAATTGTCGGCGAAGGGCCTGGGATTGCTCTTTCGCCTAGAGCCTTCCTGGTTGTCAGAATTGCCGACCATTCATGATCATAAACGGCATTCAGCAGGCTTTTGCTGTTCACTAACCCCCTGATTGCATTTATTGGGGTGCTATTTGAGCATTTAGCAGTATTTATCCGAAAATGTCCGTTAATGCGCGGTGCCGGGGAAAGCGGCTGGAAACGCGACAGCGCCGCAGAACCTATGAGGTTCTGCGGCGCCGCGGGTGTCGCTAAAGCGAGGCGGGCTCTACCACTTCCGGCCCTTGACCCGACCCTTCGTGAAAGCGGTGGCAGTCGCGGAGCGACCGGCCATTCCAGGTGTTCACGGAGGAGACGGCGCGGGCCTTCCTGAAGTTGTGTCCGGCGTGGACCTGCTTGGCGATGCTGACGCGCAGGGTCCTGGTGGCGCCGGCTGGGCTCGCCCCGGTGGCTTGCGTGATGGCGAGGCCACCGGTCATGGCGAGAGCGAGAATGTCCGCGGCGTGCGTGGTTCTGAGCTTGGACATCTGTGCTTCCCCCTGAACGGTTCGGGGCGAGCCGGCGCCCTTGGTGACGCGAACGGGCCTACTTCTTCTTGCCCATGCTGGTGGTGCCCATGCTGGTGCTGGACTTGACCTTGGTCCTGGCGGCCTTGGCGTGCTTACGCACCTTGGCCCTGCACCACTTGAAGGCAGGGAAGTGAGGCCAGATCTTCCCCGGGTGCGCCTTGGGGAAGTGGGGCCACCTGGGCGGATGAGGCTTCGCGGCGTCGGCGCTGGCTGAGCTCGTGTCCACGGCTTCTGTGATAGCCAGGCCGCCGGAGGCCATGGCGACAGTGAGAATGCCCGCGGCGAGCGCGGTTCTGAGCTTGGACATTTGTGCTTCCCCCTTGAACGGTTCTCCAGCACTTCGGGCGAGCCGCCCTCGATGACGCAATCGGGTCATCTTGCATGGCCTTATTGCCGGGAGTTTGTGGCGATAAACAGCAGTTCGCCCCTTTTAGTCTCTATTTATCCATTCCATGCTGATCTTTGTGGATATGTGCGGGTTTGTCCGAAAGGGTGGGGCGGATATCGTGGAGGGATGGAGCAGCCGATTCCCCATTGGTCCGGGCGGATGGTCGGTCCCGTGCATGTCCGGTCCACCCCTGAAGGCCCCGCCGAGCAGGCGGTCTTCGTGCATGGCCTGGCCGGCGCGGCCACCAACTGGACCGACCTGATGGACGAGCTCAAGGACGAGGTCACCGGCCACGCCATCGACCTGCCGGGCAACGGGCACTCGCCCGCCCCGCCGGACGGCGACTACTCGATTTCCGCCCATGCCAGGGCCGTGATCGGGCTGCTCGAGGAGACCGGGCCCGTGCACCTGTTCGGCAACTCGCTGGGCGGCGCCGTCTCGGTGGCGGTCGCGGCCACCCGGCCCGATCTGGTCCGCTCGCTCACACTCATCTCGCCGGCGCTGCCGGACCTGCTGCCGAGGTACGGTCCGGCCCGGGTGGCCGCTGCCGCCGCGCCGCGCCTGGGGGAGTGGGTGTCGGCCAAGCTCCGCCTCATCCCGGCCGAGCAGCGGGTCAACGCCTCGTACTCGATGATCTTCGCCGACACCACCCGCGTCCATCCCGACCGGCTCCGTGAGGCGGTGGAGGAGCTGCGCCGCAGGGACGGCCTGGCGTACGCGGGAGCGGCGATGATCGGCTCGGCCAGGGGGATCGTCACCGAGTACTTCCGGCGCGGCGAGCGGAACCTGTGGCGGCTGGCGGCCAAGGTCGAGGCGCCCACCCTGATCATCCACGGCAGGCACGACAGGCTTGTCCGTCCCGCCATGGCCGCGAAGGCCGGCCGTACGTTCAAGCAGGTCAGGCTCGTGTGGCTGCCGAACGCCGGGCACGTGGCGATGATGGAGCTGCCGCGCGTGGTGGCCGTCGAGGCACGCCGTCTGATCGGTGAGACGCGATTGGGGAATGCCCCACTGGCCAGCTAGGTTTCATCTTGCAAAGACCCCTGCAATGGGAGCGTAGAACCGTGTCCTTGCCACCCCTGGTCGAGCCGGCCGACGAGCTGACCGTCGATGAAGTGCGCCGTTACTCGCGCCATCTGATCATCCCCGACGTGGGCATGGCCGGGCAGAAACGGCTGAAGAACGCCAAGGTGCTCGTGGTGGGCGCCGGCGGCCTGGGCTCACCCGCGCTGATGTACCTGGCCGCGGCCGGCATCGGCACGCTCGGCATCATCGACTTCGACGTGGTCGACGAGTCGAACCTGCAGCGCCAGATCATCCACGGCCAGTCCGACGTGGGCCGGCTGAAGGCCGACAGCGCCGCCGCCTCGGTCCGCGAGATCAACCCGCTGGTCGACGTGATCATCCACAACGCGGCGCTGACGACAGAGAACGTGATGGAGATCTTCTCCGGCTACGACCTGATCGTCGACGGCACCGACAACTTCGCCACCCGCTACATGGTCAACGACGCGGCCGTGCTGCTCGGCAAGCCGTACGTGTGGGGGTCGATCTACCGCTTCGACGGGCAGGCCAGCGTGTTCTGGGCCGAGCACGGCCCCTGCTACCGCTGCCTCTACCCCGAGCCCCCGCCTCCCGGCATGGTCCCCAGCTGCGCCGAGGGCGGCGTGCTCGGCGTGCTGTGCGCCTCGATCGGCTCCATCCAGGTCAACGAGGCCATTAAGCTGCTGACCGGGATCGGCGACCCGCTGGTCGGGCGGCTGATGATCTACGACGCCCTGGAGATGAAGTACCGCGACGTCAAGGTCCGCAAGGACCCCGAGTGCGTGCTGTGCGGCAAGAACCCGACGGTGACCGAGCTGCTCGAGGACTACGAGGCGTTCTGCGGCACGATCTCCGACGAGGCCGCCCAGGCGGCCACCGGCTCCACGATCACCGCGCAGGAGCTCAAGGACATGCAGGACAACGGCGAGAGCATCTTCCTGGTCGACGTCCGCGAGCCCAACGAGTACGAGATCGTCTCGATCCCGGGCGCCACGCTGATCCCCAAGGGTGAGTTCCTCAACGGCTCCGCGCTGGAGAAGCTGCCCCAGGACAAGCGCATCGTGTTGCACTGCAAGTCGGGCGCGCGCTCGGCCGAGGCGCTGGCGGTCGTCAAGTCGGCCGGCTTCTCCGACGCCGTCCACGTCGGCGGCGGCGTGCTCAGCTGGGTCAAGACCGTGGATCCGAGCCTGCCCACGTACTGACGCGCATTAGTGTCGGTGTGTGGAAAAAGCCCGCCCCTGGCCCGCCCTCGCGGCGGCCTCCGTGCTGACCGTGCTGTGCGCGGTGGTCGCGGGGGTATCGGCCAGTGCGGCGGGCTCGGAGCTGTCCAGGGGGCCCAGCACCGCTGAGCTGCACGCGGCGGCCAAACGCGAGGTCGCCGCGCGCTGGCGCACCTGGCAGGCCGGCCGCATCTTCCCCGCCAGCCTGCCGTACTCGGCAGAGCAGGGCGGCGCGGAACACGCCAGCCGTATCGGCATCTCGCCGCGCACCGACTGCGCCGCCGCCGTCGACGCCAAGGCCGCCAGGGCCCTGCGCAAGGCCGGCTGCCGGGCGGTGCTGCGGGCCACCTACATCGACGCCCTGCAGGGCGTGCTCGTCACCGTCGGCGTCGTCGCGCTGCCGGACGAGCTGGGCGCCGTCCGCGCCAAGAGTGCTTTCTCCGAGTCGGGTGGCCCCGTGCCGGGCCTGCGCCCGGTTCCCTTCAGCGGCACGGTCGCCGACCGCTTCACCGACGCCGTACGGCAGGCCGGATCGGTACGGCAGGCCGGCCCCTACCTCGTGCTGACCACCGCAGGCCAGGTCGACGGCAGACCCGCCCGCGCGGTAGGCGAGCAGCGCCCCACCATCTTCGCCTTCGCCGGGGAGATCTCCGCGCGCGTCCTGTCGGACCTGAGCACGCCGCGGATGCCCGACTGCACCGGCAAGGAATGGCGATGCTGAGGCGGGTCACCGCCCTGGCGGTGGTCCTGGCGATCATCGCTCCCGCGGCCACGCCCGCGCACGCCGACAACGTGCGCGGCGGGCAGCAACCCGTCATCAGGACGCTGGCGCTCAACCAGGCGTGGCGGCTCAGCAAAGGCGCGGGCGCGCTGGTGGCCGTGCTCGACTCCGGCGTCGACCCGCGGCACCACGACCTGGCCGGGTCGGTGACCGTGGGCAGGGACTTCACCGAGGGTGCCAACCCGCCGGGGGTGGCGCCGCGCCGCCTGCACGGGACGTACATGGCCTCGCTCATCGCCGGGCACGGCCATGGGCCCGACGGGCGGCTGGGCATCATCGGGGTGGCGCCGGAGGCCAGGCTGCTGTCGGTGCGGGTGATCTTGGAGGACGAGGAGCCGGGCTTCCGCGAGTTCAACTCGGCCGCGCGTTTCGAGAACGTGGTGGCCAGGGGGATCAGGTACGCGGTCGACCACGGCGCCGGCGTGATCAACATGTCGATCTCCAAGGAGCTGGCCACCGAGCAGGAGCGGGCGGCGGTCCGCTACGCGATCTCCAAGGGCGTGGTGCTGGTGGCCGCCGCGGGCAACGACGGCGCCCGCAGGCAGGAAGCCGGCGGCTACGCCCCCTACTCCTACCCGGCCGCCTTCCCCGGCGTGGTCTCGGTGGGCGCGACCGACCGGCGGCTCAAGCGGGCCTCGTTCTCCAACTGGAACTCCTCGGTGCTGGTGGCCGCGCCCGGCGTCGACATCATGGGCGCGGGGCCCGGCGACGCCTACTGGGTGGGCCGCGGCACCTCGCAGGCGACCGCGCTGGTGTCGGGAGTCGCCGCCCTCATTAAGGCGAAATATCCGGGCATGTCGCCGGCGCTGGTGGCCCAGACGCTGACCGCGAGCGCCGACGACCGCCCGCCGGGCGGCTACGACATCGGCACCGGCTTCGGCGTGGTCAACGCCGCAAAAGCCCTGGCCGAGGCAGGTCGGCTGGCCAAGCACACCGAGACCGCGCAGGGCCCGCAGGTGCAGGACCCGGCGAGGCCGATGGGCGGCGGCGCGGCCGTCCCGATCGCCGTGATCGTGCGTGACAGGCAGCGCGTGACGGTCTACGGAACGATCGCCGCGGCCGCCGCCGTGGGATCGCTGGCCTTCCTGACCCTCATATTCGTGCTGGTCAGACGCGCGCGAAGGGGGCAGGGCTGGCAAGACGCATGATCTCCCCACTTACGGGGACGAAATAGACACGATGCGAACCCGGGAACGAGGCGGTGGTGAAGGCACGTAAGTCGACTTCAGGGCTGCCGCGCGCCGGGGAAGGAGCCGCGCCGAGAAGCAACCCGCTCGGCGCCGCCACCGGCCGCAGATCGCGCGTGCGCGCCTGGCCCGCCGCGGGGCCAGGGCGTGCCAGAGCCGCCGCACGGGAACGGGCGGAACTCGCCGCGCTGCGCCAGGGTGTCCGGCTGCGCAGCATCTTCCTGGCGCTGGTCGGCGCGATCGTGACCCTCTCCGCCGTCGTCGTGCTCCTCGGCACCGTCGGGCTGCTGGGCGAGACCAGATCCCGCCCGCTGACCGCCGCCGAGCAGAACCGCTACCAGCAGGAGGAGATCGCCCGCCGCTGGCAGGCCTGGCCGGCCGAGGAGCTCTTCCCCGACGAGCTGAAGTACCTGGGCCTGGACCGGGCGCAGCAGTACGCCAGACGGGTCGGCATCGCACCGCAGACCGAGTGCACGGGCGCCATGGACCCCTCCGTCGCCGGAATCCTGGCCGACCACGACTGCGTCACCGTGCTGCGCGCCACCTACGTCGACCAGACCGAGACGTTCGTCATCACGGTCGGCGTCGCCGTGCTGAAGGACGAGGAATCCAGGCTGTCCGCGACCGACCAGCTCTCCCAGGACGACCGCGTCGGCGTGCTGCCCGTCGCCTTCCCCGGCACCGTGACCGAGCGCTTCGGCAACGACCAGCGCCAGCGCAACGGCTGGGTGGGCGCGGGTCCCTACATCGTCTTCTCCACCGCCGGTTACGCCGACGGCCGCACCCGCGCCGCCGTACCTCCGGAGGAGATCCTGCACAGCGAGCTGTGGCCGGCGGCCAAGTCGATCGGCAACCAGATCGCCTACTTCCTGGCGGATCCCCCCAAGGCCCCGCCCTGCACCCAGGGGAACGTGTGCTGACCGCCGCCGTCAGAGCGCTGACAGCCGCCGTTCTCGCGCTGTACGCCCCGGCCGCCGCGCCGCCACCCGTCAGGCAACAACAGCAGTGGGTGCTCGACGCGCTCAACGTCGAGCAGGCCTGGACCCTCACCAAGGGCAAGGGCGTCACCGTGGCGGTCGTCGACACCGGCGTCGACCCCAAGGTCAAGGAGCTGAACGGCCGGGTCACCGCAGGACCCGACATGACCACGGCCACGCTGGAGCGCAACATGGCGCCCGGCGCCCACGGGACCGCCATGGCCGGCCTGATCGCCGCCACCGGAGCCGGCAACGGACTGGTCGGCGTCGCCCCCGAGGCGCGAATCCTGTCGCTGCCCATCGTCGAGGACGGGGACCCGCCACCCGGATCCGGACCGGACTTCGCCCCGCCCAACGAGGACTCGCAGACCGCGCTCGACAGCCCGCTCGGCCGCGCGCTGCGCTACGCCGCCAACCACGGCGCCCAGGTCGTCAGCATGTCGATCGGCACCTACGGCGTGCTCAAATCCGAGCGCGAGGCCGTCTCCTACGCGCTGGGCAAGGGCGTGGTGCTGGTGGCGGCCGTGGGCAACGACGGCGAGACCAACTACGCCAAGCAGAACGGCACCTCCTTCTGGAGCTTCCCCGCCGGATACCCGGGCGTCATCGGCGTGGGCGCGGTGGACAAGCAGGGCAACAGGGCCGCCTTCAGCAGCGACAACCTCTCCGTGCTGGTGTCCGCGCCCGGCGTGGGCGTGCCCGTGGTGACGCGAAAGGGCTACGAGCAGGCCGAGGGCACCAGCGCCGCCGCCGCGCTCGTCGCGGGCGTGGCCGCGCTGATCAAGTCGCGGTACCCGAACCTGCCGCCCGAGCAGGTCGCCCAGGCCCTGACCACCAGCGCGCGCGGCAGGCCGGCGGCCGGATACGACGACAAGATCGGCTTCGGCGTGGTGGACGCGGCCGCCGCGCTCAACGCCGCCCAGAAGTTGACGGGTGAGCAGCGCGAGGTCGCCGTGCCCCAGGGCAAGCATTTCGGCGCGGGCGAGGACTCGCCGGGACCGGCCCGCCCGGGGCCCGATCCGTGGCGGTTGTGGCTGTACGGAGGGGGCGTTCTCCTGGCCTTGGTCACGTTCTGTGGTGCGATCATCGTGCTGAATCAGCGCAAGGAGTAAAGATCCGCTATGGTCCCGCGTCATGGGATACGAGCTGCGCGTGGTTCGTGAGTCGCCGCTCGCCTTCGCCGAGGTCGCGAAGGCGATCGCGCCGGCCGGATTCGAGCTGCGCGGGTCTGACGAGATCGCGGTCGGCGACCACGGCATCGGCACGTGGCGCGGACAGATCGTGGGCGAGCCCGCCTCCGACTGGCACCTGGCCCAGCTGCTGCGGCTGGCGGCGGCGGTCGGCGGCAGGCTGATGGGCGAGGACGGCGAGTCCTACGCCGTGCGCGACGGCGTCATCGAAGTGATCGCCGACGGTGTCGCCATGGAGGTCGGCAAGTTCGACCAGATCGTCGCGGCGGGACCGGCGTCGTGGTAGACGCGTTCGCCGAGCGCGTCCTCGACGTGGTCGAGCGCATCCCGCCCGGCAAGGTGATGGCCTACGGCGACATCGCCGAATACCTGGGCGAGGGCGGCCCGCGCCAGGTCGGCAAGGTCATGTCCACCTGGGGCGGCGGCGTCCCGTGGTGGCGCGTGGTGCACTCCGACGGCACCTGCGCGGCCCCCGACCACCTGGTCCGCTGCCTGGCCCGCTGGCGCGAGGAGGGCACCCCGCTGCGCGGCGAGCGGGTGAACATGCGCGAGGCGCGCTGGGACGGGCGTCCAGCGAACTTTCATTAATCGTCCTGACCTGCACCGGTACGCGCAGTGGGAACCCGGCACCGGTGACTCCCATTACCATGGGCACAACAGTGATGGCGGTCCGAAAGGCGGTGCCTCCCCGATGGCCACCGGCGTCACAGCCACGAGCCCGGGCGGCGACACGGCCGCCGATCGCATCAAGGCTGTCCAGGACCTCTGTGACCGGGGTGAACCGCTCGAAACGATCATGGCAGCGGTCGCCGTGGAAGACGCGTCCGACGTGCTCAGCGGACCGCTCGGCGGGCGCATGGACCAGGCGATCAGACGCGGTCCCGCCCGGCGGCGCGAGCTGGTCGAGCTGCTGCGCCCCTTTCTCGCAAAGGTCGACCCGAAGGTCAAGCGCGACCTGCCCGTCGCCCGCCGGCTGCTGTGCCATCTGATCGAGCACCGGCCGGTCGAGGAGCTCGTCGACGGCGAGACCCTGGTCACCGTCGTCACCGCCGCGGCCGAGCCGTCCAGGCGCATCCGCAAGGGCCTGCGCTGGTACGCCGACCTGCCCTTCCGTGACGAGCTTTCGCCCGACCTCTACCGGCTGCGTCGCGCCGACCTGGTGCCCGTCACCCACATCGACGACATCGTCTGGGAAGACGGCAAGCTGCGCGTGTCCGGGTTCGCCTACCTGGCCGGGCTGTCGGTCCGCAGCCGCCGGTTCAACCGGGCGACCGTGATGCTGCGCGGTCCGCGCTGGCTGCCGCCGGTACAGCTGCGCACCCGGCGGGTCCTGGCGCCCGAGGCCACCCACGGGGCGCGCGAGCCCGGCTGCAACTACGACTGGTCGGGCTTCACCGCCGAGCTGAGCCCGTGGGCGCTGCGCTGGCGCGGTGCCGTGCGCGGGATCGTGTCGGGGGTGCGGCGACGGCTGCGGCATCGGCCCGCCGTACACGACACCACGACCTGGCGGGCCGAGATCGTGTTCTGGAGCCGCGGCGCCAGGGCGACCGGCCTGCTGCGCGGCGCCGCCGTCGGCCGCACGGAGCGGCCGTCCGGGCTGCGGGTCAAGCCGGGCTGGTGGGTGCGGCCGGTGTGGACCTCCGACCGGGCGCTGCAGGTGGTGCTGCAGCCGAACAGGGCCGAGCTGACCGGCGTCTCCGTCGACGGCGAGCGGCTCGAACTGAAGATCTTCCTGCCGGGGCGGAGCGTGACCAAGGGCCACGCCAGGCTCGGCGGTCACCGCATCGCGGCCGACTTCACGCCCGGACCCGAGGGCACGACCGTGAGCGTCGGGCTGGCCGTGCCCGCACTGCTGCAGGAGAAGGACGGGCGGCGGCTCTGGGTGGAGCCCAAGGGCGACCCCGCCGCCTCGGTCATGCTGGGCGACCTGGTCGAGACGCGCACGCCGGTGGGCGACCGCGAGATCACCGTGCTCGGCGACCGGCGCGACCGCGTGATCGTCTCGGCCCACCGGATCCGGCCGGTGATCACCTCCGCCGTCTGGGAGGAGTCGACGCTGGTCCTGCGCGGGCGCTATCCCGACGCGGCCGGCCCGCGGTCGGTGACGCTGCGTCACCGTTCCGGCCTGTCCTATACGGTGCCCATGGACCGCTCCGATTCGGCATGGGAGATCCGCCTCGAGCCTGGGGCGATGGACCGGTTCGGCGAGCGCGTGCCGCTGTCGTCCGGCACCTGGAACCTGTCGGTGCGGCACCCGTCGGGCGAGATCGTGCCGGTCCGGATGGACCACGGCGCGCTGGCCGGGCTGGACGAGGCACCGCGCACGGCCGGCGGCCACAGCATCCGCATGCTGTCCACGCGCTTCGACGTCCCCGTCATCATGGTCGAGGAGGTACGGCCGGCCGACGAGAAGGGCGTGGCGGGCACACACGTGCTGCGGCGCGTCTTCTACCCGGCGCAGCGCTCGGAGCCGCTGACCCACGCGACCGTCTACGCCGTCAACGATGGCCGCCTGTACGCCGACAGCGTGCGCGCCATCTACGAGGAGCGGGTGCGGCGCGGCGACGACCGCGAGCACCTCTGGATCGTCAAGGACGGGGCCTTCGAACCCCCGCCGGGCGCCAGGGCCGTTCGCGCGGGCAGCAGGGAGCACCACGAGGCGCTGGCGCGCTCGCGCTACATCGTGACGAACTCCTTCCTGCCGGCCTGGTTCCGCTCCCGCGAGGACCAGGTCGTGGTGCAGACCTGGCACGGCACTCCCGCCAAGAAGGTGGGCAACGACCTGCCGCACATGAACCGCGACCCGCGCCCGCCGGTGTGGCACCGGCAGGTGGCCGAGGTGCGCGGATGGGACGTGCTGCTGTCGCAGTCGCCGTGGGCCACGCCGATCCTGCGGGAGGCGTTCGGATACAAGGGCGAGGTGCTGGAGAGCGGGCTGCCGCGCAACGACGTGCTCGGCTCACCCGACCGCGACCGGCTCGCCGCCGAGGTGCGCCGGCGGCTCGGGCTGGCCGAGGGCAAGCGGGTCGTGCTGTACGCGCCCACGTGGCGCGACTACGACCGCAAGAACGCGATGGTCAAGCTGGACCTGGCCAGGGCCAGGCAGGTGCTGGGAGCCGACCACGAACTGCTGGTCAGGGCGCACCCCATGCAGGCCATGCCCGCCGTTCCCGACATCGCCCACGACGTCACGACTTATCCCGATATCGCGGATCTTTTGTTGATCGCGGATGTGCTGGTGACCGACTACTCGTCCGTCATGTTCGACTTCGTGGTCACCGGGCGGCCGATCGTGTTCTACGCCTACGACCTGGCCAAGTACTCGACCAGGCGCGGGCTCTACCTGGACCTGGCCGAGCAGGCGCCCGGCCCGATCCTGTCGACCTCGGCCGACGTGGTCGAGGCCCTGCGCGACATCGACGCGGTCGCGGCCGCCCACGCCGACCGCTACGACGCCTTCCGCGCCACCTTCGCCCCCCGCGACGACGGCAAGGCCACCGCCCGCGTGGTGGACCACATCTTCTAGGGCTGCCCCAGGAAGTCGTCGATCAGGTCGGCGATCATGCCCGCGCCGCGGGAGTTCTGGTGGACCAGGTCCGTGGTCAGCTCCAGGCGGCGGCTGCGCGCGATGGCGTCGAAGGATCGGCCCAGCAGGAAGTGCTGCGTCGCCGCCCGCCCCTGGATGCTCCGGCCGTCGCGGTAGCTGACCTTCGGCGTATGCCCGGCTTTCCGCAGGTGCGCGAGCTGGCGCTCGTTGAGCGGGAGGTAGGTGATGCCCACTTGCTTGGCGACCTCCCGCACCGCCTCGGCGTACTCGATCGAGCGCCGCACCGAGGGGGAGTCCGGGTCCTCGCCCAGCGTCGGAGGTGACAGCAGCCCGATCCTGGCGTGGCTCTCGTCGAGCAGGCGCCGGGCGATGGCGGTGAGGTTCTCCCGGTACCAGGCGATGGTGGGACGGGCGGGGAGCTTCTTCATCCGGGTGAACATCCGCACGTTCCGCTCGGTCATGCTCGCGTTGACGTCGTTGGTGCCGAGCAACACCGTGACCGCGTCGGGGTCCTCGGCGATCACCGCGTCCAGCCGCCGCAGGCCGTTGTAGGCCAGGTCGCCGTTGACCCCCGCGTTGACGAACAGGTCCTTGGGCCTGCGGCGGCGCAGCTCTGCCAGGTAGTCCGCGCTGACCTGGGCGCGGGTGATGCTGTCGCCCAGGCAGACGATGCGAAGTCCAGGTGAGTAAGTGTTCACTCACCCAGACTACATCTAGCAGAAGGCGGTCCCGAAAGCGGCGAACAGGTCCTTGTCCGACTTCGGGGTTCCCGTGACGTACAGGGTTGCCGCACGGCCGGAACGGTCACGGCCGCTGAGGACGCGGACGCCGGGCAGGCCGCCGTCGTGCATCCAGACTGGTCCGCAGGCCAGGCGGTAGGAGTACACGCCGAGCCCGTAGCGGGAGCCGGGCGGGTCGTAGGCGGGCACGGCGCCGGCCATCATCGTCTTGATCGTGGCGGTGGGCAGCTTCTGCCAGAAGCGATTCAGGTCGTCGGGCGTGGAGACCAGGCCGCCGGAGGCGCCGAAGAGGTAGCCGGGCTCCAGCGTGGTGTCCACGACCTGGCCCTGGTGCTTGGGGTCGAAGGGGTTCACGCCGTAGGTGTGGGCGTGTTCGCCGCGGATGCCCATCTCGCCCTGCCGGGGCCAGTAGCTGTGGGCCAGGGGCTTCAGCACGTCGTCGCGGGTCACCGTACGGAAGTCCTTGCCCGTGACCTTCTCGATCAGCATGCCGGCGACCAGGTAGTTGGTGTTGGCGTAGAACCACTTCTGGCCGGGCTCGCCGACCGGCTTGGCGTCCAGGGCCAGGCGGAGGAAGTCGGCCTCGCCGCCGGGCTTGGCCGGGTCGATCAGCGTCCAGTACTCCGGCAGGCCGCTGGTCTGGCCCAGGATCTGCCGCACCGTGATCGGCCGGCCGTCGAGCAGGCCTGGCGCGTACTTCTCCACCGGCGCGTCCAGCTCGATCTTGCCCTGCTGGACCAGGCGCATCACCTCCGCCGCGATGATCGGCTTGGTCACGCTGGCGATGCGGAAGTGGGCGTCGGCGCCGACCATCGGCCTGCCCGTGCCGCGCTCGGCGGTACCGGACGTCCAGGTCCGCACCTGGCCGTCGGGCTCGCGCACCGACAGCACCGCGCCCGCCATCCCGTCCCGCGTGGTCAACCGGTCCAGCCCCGCCTGTACGGCCGGCTTGGCGTTGCCGGCCTGCTTGGCGGTGTCAACGGCGGCCAGCGCGGGGGAGGCAGCACCGAGAAGGGCGATCGCGGCGGCGGCCGCGGCAAGAAGTCGCTTTGTCATGCCTCAATCCTCGGCAAGAAGCGAGGCAAGATCAGTCACGCCGGCAGGCATCACGAGGGTGGGGTCAGCCCTACCCAGGCTGCCTGCCGGAACGGGCACCCCGGGATGCGGCCTACGATGCGGCGTTGCGGCCGGCAACTGTCACCGACTCGCCGGAGGCGCCGGGCGCGGGCCCTCAGCCGAAGTGCGGTGGGCGGCCGGTGGGTCGGCTCGCCGTGCAAGAGTCGTGAAATGCCCGGCGCGGCGGCCAGCGGCGAGAAACCTGTGCCGCTAGCTTGGCTAGAACGGTCAAGTCGGCACGATCTACCCCTGTGGTCTGGTGGAATCTAGTGTTGTGAGTGGTCAGACCTGGCGGCTGGTGCGACGTGGGGACGGGGGACCCGTTGCGCCCCCTGTGCTCGACGCATACCAGCGTGCCGTGGTCGAACACCAGAGCGGACCGTTGCTCGTCCTCGCAGGTCCCGGCACAGGCAAGACGACCACCATCGTCGAGAGCGTGGTCGACCGCATCGAGCGGCGCGGCGTCGACCCTGAGCGCGTCCTGATCCTGACCTTCAGCAGGAAGGCCGCCGGGGAGCTGCGCGAGCGCGTGACCGGGCGGTTGCGGCGCACGACGCGGACGCCGCTGGCGCTGACGTTCCACTCCTACGCCTACGCGCTGCTGCGCCGCGAGGCCGTGCTGGCCGCCGAGCCGCCGCCGCGGCTGCTGACCGGCCCCGAGCAGCTGCTGGAGATCCGGCGGCTGCTGCACGGCGAGCTGGAGGACGGCGCGCTCGACTGGCCGCTGTCGCTGCGCGAGCCGCTGAAGACGCGCGGGTTCGCCGAGGAGCTGCGCGACTTCCTGTCCCGCGCGGCCGAGCAGGGTATCGAGAGCCGGCGGCTGGTCGAGCTGGGCTTGGAGTACGGCAGGCCGGACTGGGTGGCCGCCGGGCGCTTCTCGACGCGCTACCAGGATCGCTTCGACCTCGACCCGGAGCCGTCGCTTGACTACGCCGAGCTGATCCGCGCCGCGGCGGGGCTGCTGGCCGATCCCGAGGCGCGGCGGCGGGAGCGGGCCTCGGTCGACGTGGTGTTCGTCGACGAGTACCAGGACACGGACCCCGCCCAGGAACTGCTGCTGCAGCAGCTGGCCGGCGATGGGCGTGACCTGGTCGCGGTGGGGGATCCGGATCAGTCGATCTACGGGTTCCGCGGGGCGGACGTGCGGGGGATCCAGAAATTTCGTGAAAGGTTCCGGACAGTCGACGGGCGTGACGCGCCGGTGCTGGCGCTGCGGGTGTGCCGCCGCAGCGGGTCCGGGCTGCTGGAGGCGTCGCGGCGGGTGGCCTCGCGGCTGCCCGCCGCCCCGGGCGCCGCGGCGCATCGGGATCTGCTGCCGCTGCCCGAGGCGGACTCCGGAGAGGTACGGGTCCTGCTGGCCGACAGCGTGAGCCAGGAGGCGGCCGTGGTGGCCGACACGCTGCGGCGGGCCCACCTCATCGACGGGGTGCCCTGGCATCGGATGGCGGTGCTGGTACGGTCGGCCACGCGTCAGGTGCCGTTGCTGCGGCGGGCGCTGGTCAGTGCCGGCGTGCCGACGATGGTGGCCGGCGACGAGGTGCCGATCGCGCAGGAGCCTGGAGTCCGGCCGTTGCTGACGGTGTTGCGGGTGGCGCTCGATCCTGCGGCGCTGGACGAAGGGGTGGCGGAGGAACTGCTCACGGGGCCGCTGGGCGGGACCGACATGATCGGGGTCCGGCGGCTGCGGCGAGCCCTCAAGATCGCCGAGAACGAGGCGGCGTCCCTGGAAGAGGTCCCAGAGGACGCCGTGCCCGGGGTTGGGCGGGACGGGGTGCGGTCGTCGGGGGAGTTGCTGGTGGCGGCCGTGCGGGATCCGCGGGGGCTGGCCCGGATCGAGGGGCACGTCGCGTTGCCCGCCGAGCGGGTGGGCAAGCTGCTGGCGGCGGCGCGGGAGGCGCTGGAGCTGCAGGGGACCGCCGAGGACGTGTTGTGGGCCGTCTGGCACGCCAGCGGCCTGGCCGAGCGGTGGACCGAGATGAGCCTGTCCGGTGGGGCCCGGGGAGCGCAGGCTGACCGGGATCTGGACGCCGTGGTGGCGCTGTTCGACCATGCGGCGCGGTTCGTGGACAGGATGCCGAAGGCAGGACCCGAGGTGTTCCTGGACGATCTGGCCTCGCAGGAGATCCCAGGAGACACGCTGGCCGAGCGGGCGCCCGACGGCGACGCCGTACGGGTGCTGACCGCCCACCGGTCCAAGGGACTGGAGTGGGACGTCGTGGTGGTGGCGGGCGTGCAGGAGGGCAGCTGGCCGGACCTGCGGCTGCGTGGCTCGATGCTGGGCGCCGACGACCTGGTCGAGCTGGCCGAGGGCGCCAAGCCGAACTCCGCGTCGCTGGCCTCCAAGCTGCTGGCCGAGGAGCGCAGGCTGTTCTACGTGGCCGCCACCCGGGCCAGGAAGCGCCTGGTGGTGACCGCCGTGGGCGGCGAGGACACCGACGAGCGGCCGTCCAGGTTCCTGTCCGAGCTGATGCCGGGCGCGGTGGAGAACGCCACCGTGGACGACAGAGCGAGGTGGCTGAACATGTCCGCCCTGGTGGCCGACCTCCGCAGCGCAGTCACCGATCCCACTAAATCGGCAAAAGTCCGGCAGAAGGCGGCGCAGCAGCTGGCGAAGCTGGCCGCCGCCGGCGTCCAGGGCGCGCACCCCAACGACTGGTACGCCCTGACCCCGATCTCCGACGACCGCCCGCTGAGCTGGCCCGACGACACGGTCAGGATCTCCCCGAGCGCCGTGGAGAGCTTCACCAAGTGCGGCCTGCGCTGGCTGCTCGAGACGGCCGTGGGCGCCGCGGGCACGAGCACCGCGCAGGGCCTGGGCAACGTGATCCACGCGCTGGCCGTGCTGGCCGCCACCGACCTGCCCAGCGAGGACCTGCTCGGCAGGCGCCTGGACGAGATCTGGAACGAGCTCGACTTCGGCGGCGTCTGGTTCAACCGCAAGCAGCGCCAGGTGGCCGAGCAGATGATCGCCAAGTTCCTGCGCTGGCACAAGGAGAATCCCCGCGAGCTGGTCGCCCTCGAAGAGGCCTTTGTCGCGAAATTTCGGGACAACGTGGAGATCAGGGGCCGCGTAGACCGCGTCGAGCGAGACTCCCAGAACAGAGCCGTGATCATCGACCTCAAGACCGGCTCGAGCAAGCCCAAGAGCGGCGACCTCGACCACCACCCCCAGCTGGGCGTCTACCAGCTGGCCGCGCTGCTGGGCGCCTTCGCCAGGCACGGCATGACCGAGCCGGGCGGCGCCGCCCTGGTCCAGCTCGGCAAGGCGGGCGGCAAGAACGACGCGCTCGAGCAGAAGCAGGGCGCGCTCGCCGACGACGCCGACCCGAAGTGGGCCGAGAGCCTGGTCGACACCGTGGCGACAGGCATGTCGGGCCCGTTCTTCCAGGCCAAGGTGAACGACGGCTGCCGCACCTGCGCCGCCAAGGCCTCCTGCCCCGTCAACGACAACGGGGGCCAGGTGTGCTGAACCCGATCGAACTCGCCGACAAGCTCGGCATCCTGCCACCCACCAGGGAGCAGGCCGCCGTCATCGAGGCCCCGCTCGAACCCATGGTCGTCATGGCGGGCGCCGGGTCGGGCAAGAGCGAGACAATGGCGGGCCGGGTGGTCTGGCTGGTGGCCAACGGCCTGGTCAGGCCGGAGAACGTGCTCGGGCTGACGTTCACCCGCAAGGCCGCCGCCGAGCTGGCCAACCGCGTCCGCGAGCGGCTCAACGGCCTGGCCGAGGCGGGCCTGGTCGAGCCCGAGGTGCTCGACAACGAGCCGACCGTCTCCACCTACCACGCCTACGCCGCCCGCCTGGTCACCGACCACGCGCTGCGCGAGGCGCTCGAGCCCACGATGCGCCTGGTCACCCCGGCCGTCTCCTGGCAGCTGGCCTCCCGGGTGGTGGCCATGTACGACGGGCCGATGGACAAGATCGAGCTCGGCCCGCCGTCCGTCACGGCGGCCGTGCTCGAACTGGCGGGCGAGCTGTCCGAACATCTGCGCACAGCGGGCGACGTGCGAAGAGTGGGCGAGTGGCTTGCCCAGAAATTTCAGGAAATACCTGGGAAAACCATCGCAGCCCAGCGCAAACCCCTCACCGTCCAGGACGCAAGGCAACAGCTCCTCCCGCTGGTCGAGGCCTACGAGCGGCACAAGCGATCCCGCGAGGTCATCGACTACGGCGACCAGATGTCCCTGGCCGCCAGGATCGCCGCCAACCACAAGGAAGTCGGCGAGATCGAGCGCTCCTGCTTCAGCGTGGTGTTGCTCGACGAGTACCAGGACACCAGCCACGCCCAGCTCGTCCTGCTCAGGAGCCTGTACGGCACGGGCCATCCGGTGACCGCCGTGGGCGACCCCTGCCAGTCCATCTACGGCTGGCGCGGCGCCTCGGCAGGCAACCTCCGCCGCTTCTCCCAGGACTTCCGCACCAACGCCGGGGATCTCGCGCCCGTGCGGCAGCTGTCGGTCAGCTTCCGCAACGGTGACCGGGTTCTCGACGTGGCCGCCAGGGTGCAGCTGCCGCTGCGGATGGAGGCCCGAGAGGTCCCCGTCCTGGTCCCCGGCGACAACAGGAAGGACAGGGGCCGCGTCACCTGCGCCTTCCACGAGACCGCCGAGGACGAGGCCGCCTGGATCGCCGACGGCATCGCCAGGATCATCGGCCAGGAGGTGGCGCCCGACGGCCTGCCGTGGGGGGACAAGGAGCGCAAGAAGACGCTCGCCGTACAGCCGCAGGACGTCGCGATCCTGGCCCGCAAGCGGTCGCAGTTCCCGGCGCTGCGCAGGGCGCTGGAGGAGCGCGACATCCCCGTCGAGGTGGTCGGCCTGGGCGGCCTGCTGACCGTGCCCGAGGTCAACGACATCGTGGCCACGCTCAGGGCCCTCTACGACGCGACCGCGGGCGACGCGCTGGCGCGGCTGCTGGCCGGGCCGCGCTGGCGGATCGGGCCCGCCGACCTGCGGGTGCTGGGGGAGTTCGCGCGCGAGCTGAACCGCGAGTCGCGCGACAGCCGCAGGGAGAGCGACCCGCTCGACCAGGTGGTGGCCGACCTGGCGGAGGAGCGCGGCAGCCTGGTCGACGCGCTGGACGAGCTGCCCGACAGGGAGGAGTGGCTGACGGCCTTCTCGCCGCTGGCCAGGACCCGGCTGGTCGCGCTGGCGCTGGAGCTGCGCCAGCTGCGCGCGCACACCGCGCAGCCGCTGCCGGACCTGATCACCGAGGTGGAGCGCAAGCTGGGCCTGGACATCGAGGTGGCCGCGCGCGGCGGTACGGCCAGCGCCTTCGCCGCCCGGGCCGACCTGGACGCCTTCCTGGACGCCGCCTCCCGCTTCGCCGGTGACTCCGAGGATCCGACGCTGGGGGCGTTCCTGGCCTACCTGGAGGCGGCCGAGAGCGAGGAGTTCGGCCTGGAGGCGGGCCGCGTCGGCGAGAGCAACAGCGTCAAGCTGATGACCGTGCACGCCTCCAAGGGCCTGGAGTGGCCGGTGGTGGTCGTGCCGGGGCTGTCGCAGCTGGTCAGCTCGAAGGGCACGATCACGACGGGCAGCATGTTCCCCGCCACGCCGGTCACCAACAGCCGGTGGACGGAGAACCCGCGCAAGCTGCCCTACCCGCTGCGCGGCGACGCCGCCGACCTGCCCCGGCTGAGCGGGCTGACCAAGCAGGACCTGGCCGCCTTCGACGAGCAGTGCCGCGAGCGCGACCTGATGGAGGAGCGGCGCCTGGCCTACGTGGCCGTCACCCGCGCCCACTACCACCTGATCGCCTCCGGCTACCGCTGGGGCAGCGCCACCAAGCCGCTGGAGCCGTCGGACTTCCTGCTGGAGATCCGCGACACCGCCGACAAGGTCGCCGCGTGGGCGCCGGAGCTGGCGGAGGGCGCCGCCAACCCGCTGCTGGCCGAGCCCGCCGAGGCGGCCTGGCCCGTCACCCCCGAGGGCCTGCGCTACGAGGCGGTGCTGGACGGCGCCCACCTGGTGGAAAGCGCCCTGGCAGGCATGCTCGAACCCGCCGAGGACGAGCCGCTGCGCGGCTACGACGAGGAGCGCATCCGCGCCTGGGAGCGCGACACCGACCTGCTGCTGCGCGAGCGCGAGCAGCATCGCCGCGAGGGACAGACCACGGTCGAGCTGCCGTCGAAGCTGACGGTGTCGTCGCTGGTCACGCTGGCGACCGACGCCCGCGAGCTGGCCCGCAGGATCCGCCGCCCGGTCCCGATCAAGCCGGCGCCGCTGGCCAGGCGCGGGACGTCGTTCCACAAGTGGCTGGAGTCGCGCTGGCAGCAGCAGCGCCTGATCGACGACTTCGAGCTGGACCCGCTGTTCGAGGAGCCGGAGGAGGCCGACGTACGGCTGGCGGAGCTGCAGGGCCGCTTCGAGGAGAGCGAGTGGGCCGGGCGCAAGCCGCTGGACCTGGAGGTCCCGTTCGAGACGATGATCGCTGACCGGCTGGTGCGCGGCCGCATGGACGCCGTCTTCCAGCTGCCCGACGGCTCCTACGAGGTAGTCGACTGGAAGACCGGTGCGCAGCCCACCGGCAAGCGCGCGCGGGGCGCCTCGGTCCAGCTGGCCGCCTACCGGCTGGCCTGGTCGCACTTGGCCGGGGTCCCGGTCGAGCAGGTCGGCGCCGCCTTCCACTATGTGCGCTCGAACGAGACCGTCCGGCCGGTGGACCTGCTCGACGAGGCGGGCCTGGTCGAGCTCATCGAGTCGGTGCCTACCCGCTCAGGTAGCGGAAGGCGGGCTTCGGGTGCATGAGGAAGTCGTGGTGGGAGATGTTCCACGCGTAGGCGCCTGCCATCCCGAACACCACCGTGTCACCCACCCGCACTGAGGTCACGATGTCCCGCGCGAAGACGTCCTTGGGGGTGCAGAGCTGGCCCACGAGCGTGACCGGCTCCTCCCGCACACCGGGCCCGTCGCCGGTCGGCAGGACGGTGAAGGGCTGGTCATGGCCCTTGGTCACCGGGGTCCGCAGGTGGTGGGTGCCGCCGAGCACGATCGCGTACGCCTGGCCGCGGACCCGCTTCACGTCCACGACCCGGGTCACGTAGTACCCGCAGTAGGCGGTCAGCGCCCTGCCGGGCTCGATCCGCACGGTCTGCCCGGTACGGCGCAGCAGGGGGACCCGCCTGCCGTACTCCTCCCAGTCGAAGGTGGTGTCCGGGTCGGCGTAGGAGACCGCCATGCCGCCGCCCAGGTTGACCTCGTCGTGCGCGGTGTCCAGCAGGATCCCCGCCAGGCGGATCAGCGCGGCGGCGTCCAGCCCGCTGGCCAGGTGGGCGTGCAGGCCGCGCAGCCGTACCCGGTCGGTGAACAGCGGCCGGCACTCCTGCACGCCCGCCTCGTCCATGCCGAACGGGCCGCTCATCGTCAGCGCCGCGCCCTCGACCGGCAGGTCGGGGTTCACCCGGAGCAGCACGTCGGCCTCACGGCCGGTGGCGACCAGCCGGCGCAGCTCGTGCGGCGACTCGACGTGGATCCGGTGGGCCGGCAGTCGCAGCTCGTCGTCGGTCTTGCCTGGGCCGCCGAGTGCGAGGGGTTTGCCGGGGAAGAGGGCACGGACGTGGGCGTGCTCTCCGCCGGAGGAGACCTCGAAGCCGTCCACGTGGGGCTCGATGACGCGCAGCAGCTCGGGGTCGGGGTTGGCCTTGACGGCGTAGTACAGCTCCAGGTCCCGTACGGCCTGCCGTACGCGCCTGACGTGGGCGTCCAGGGCGGGCAGGTCGTAGACGTAGGCCGGGCACGGCAGGTTCTCGGGGACGATCATGCCAGCGGGTTGGCGATCGGCACGTACCCGGCGGCGCGGTCGGCGGCGCGGGCCCAGCGCACCGACAGGTTCGCCTTGGCGGGCAGCGGCGCGCCGGCCAGCAGGTCCGACAGCGGCAGCGGGCGGCCGAGCGACTCGGCGTGCCGGTCCAGGACGCCGCGTGCGATCAGCCACAGCTCGCGCAGCGTCCCGTCGTCGGGCGCCAGCGTGGCGGCGATCTCGGTCAGATTGTTGACCAGCAGGCAGTACACCACCCTGGCCCAGCCGCGCTCGGCGTCGTAGGTCAGCGCCTCGGCTACCCGGGGTGGCAGCCCGGACAGGTCGTGGCGGCCCGCGACGAGCTTGGTGCCCTCCAGGTCGCGGAAGACCGCCTCGACCGGCATGCCCTCGTAGTCCAGGCCGACCAGCACGTTCTGCAGGTGCGGCTCGAGCACGACGCCGTGGGTGAAGTACAGCTCGAGCACCGGCAGAGCGACGGCCTCGACATAGGCGGCCCACCAGCGGGCCGGGTCCACGGCGGGCCTGTCGACGGCCCCGGCCAGGACGGGGGTCACGCCCGGCGAGCAGACCGACCACGGGCTGGCCCGCACGATCACGCCCAGGCCCTCCAGGTGCCCGGCCGCGGACCGGTAGCCGGGCTCGGGGAGCCAGCGGGTGCCGGGGAAGCGCGCCGTCACCTCGGCGAACGCGGGGGCCAGGCGCCGGGTGAGCTCGACGGCGCCGGTCAGCTCGTACCAGGCGTTCTTGCGCACGCAGTTGGTGATGCGCACGTCGAGGCTGAACTTCAGGCAGGCCCCGGCGTCAGGGGAGTAGACGGTCCTGACCGACGAGGTGGGCACGACCGTCGGCCCGGGCCCCAGGTCGATCAGCTCGCCGCCGAACCCGGGCGCCAGCAGGTCCAGTTGCCACGGATGCGCGGGCAGCAGCCGGTATCCGGGCGGCGCCTGGCCGAGCAGGTCGAGGACCGAGGCGTCGCCCTCCTGGGCCACCGCGTCCGCCCGCACGCCGAGCAGCCGCAGCGGGAACTCGGCGTGCGTCTCGGGCGCGTAGCGCAGCCAGGCCCCGTCGCCGCCGCGTGCCTTCGGGCTCGGGTGGAACGGGTGACCGTAGACCAGCGCCTGCTCCGAGGCCAGCCACGGGTCCTGCGGCGGGGTGGCCGCGGGGCGCGCCTCCAGGATCGCCGCCAGGGCGGCCCTGCTGGCGGCCACCTGCCCGGCGAACTCGGCGTTGCCGTCCCCCAGGTCCGTGGCGGCCAGCCGTACCAGATCAGCCACCGACAGCGGCGCCCAGGCGCCGCGCACGAGCCGCTCGGGCGGCGCGTCGAAGCGCAGCGCCGCGCCGCCGCGCGCGCGGACCCGCAGCAGCTCGCCGCCCACCCGCAGCAGCAGGTACGGCGGGGCGGGCCAGACGTGGCCGCGCGGCCCGGCCACCTCGCGGATGCAGCAGCGCAGCAGAGCGGCCAGCGTCGCCTCCTCCGCCAGCGCGGCAGGAGAGTCGAGGACCAGGCTGTTCACGTCAAGCTCTCCTCAGGTAGTTGGGGCCGCTGGTGCCGTAGTACTTGTTGACGTCGCGGGCGCCGGTGCGCTCCTTGGGAACCAGGGTCCCCGCGGTGATCATGGATTTGCCGGTGAGCCGGGCCGCCTCCAGCGTCCTGGCGCGCAGCAGCCTGGCCATGGGGTCGTCGCCGTACTCGTCGAGCGCGGCGGCGAGCGTGTCACGCAGCAGGGCGGCCGCCCGCTCGTGCGGCAGCAGCCGGAAGGCCACCGCGGCCGCGGCCAGGTGCAGTGTGATCGTCACGAACACGTCGGCCAGCGCGTGCGGGTCGTCGGTCAGCATCCGCTCGTCGGAGAAGGTCGGCACCTCGATCCCGGCCGCGCGCAGCCTGGTGGGCGAGGCCAGCAGGCCGTCGTTGTCCTTGACCAGCAGCTTCAGGCCGTCGGCCAGGACCAGCGACAGGTTCTGCTGGTGCGCCTCCAGCGCGACGCCGTAGCGGACGAAGAGCCGGACGTTCCACACGAACAGGATGCGCAGGTAGGCGGGCAGGAGCCGCCGATCGGACAGCCCGGCCACCGGCACGATCTCGCCCTCGGGCAGCCGGCGCGTCATCCAGGCCAGGTACTCGTGGCCGGAGTGCGCGTAGGTCTGCTCGTCGGCTATCAGCACGTCGGGATCGGCCAGGTCGCGCAGCAGCAGCTCGGCCCTGGCGCCGTCCTCCAGCGTGCCCGGCTTGATGGAGCGCCTGTTGCGGACGCCGAGCGTGCTGATCGGCAGGGGCAGCTTGAGATGCGTGCGCGGGTCGAGCTCCACGGTCCGCATCGACAGCGTGGGCCGCACGCTCACGCGCGGCTCGTCCGACAGGACGACACCGTCGATCTTCCGCACCTCGGCGACGGTCAGCGGGTGGACGGGGAACTCCTCGGCGAACCCGGGCACTTTCGCCCATCGCAGCTGGAAGGACGGATAGAACTCCGGCGCGTAGGCCGGAAGATCCTGTATCGACATCCCCACCCGTGCCCGAGATGTCGGATAGATCGGGTGGTCATGGAAGGCGGCCAGCGCCTCGGGCGACGGATTCCTGGCCAGCACCTCATCCCGGTGGCGGTCGTGCAGCTCCAGCCCGGCCAGCGCCGCGGCGCACTCCAGGGTGAACGCCTCCACCTCGTCACCCGGATCGGCCACCGCGCGCAGGGTGTCGAGCACCTCGCCCAGGCGCAGCCGCTCGAAGGAGGCCACCACGAAGTCCTGGAACAGCACCCCTGGCACGAGCCTGACCAACCGCCCGCCGGCCAGCGTCACCGACACGCCCTCGCGGTCGCGCCTGACCCGCGACGACAGCCGCCCGTAGTCCTCGCGCAGCAGCGCGTTCAGCACCCGAGCGGCCAGATACCCCTCCCGCCCGCTCACCCGACGACCCATGGCCGCGCGGCCAGGAAGGACTCCACGGCGCCGTCCACCCGCGCCCTGTCCGGCCCGACGGCCCGCACCACGCCCAGATAGTCACGGTTGGTGTGGGTCAGCTCGACCACCTCGCCCACGGACCGCAGGGGCCTGTGCCAGAGCCGGACGCCCTCGACGTCCAGCTCCACGCTCTCCGGCGCCGCCAGGATCGTGCCCGCCCGATCGGCGACCAGGCTCACCGCACTCCCGTATCCCGACGTCTGGGGAAGGCCGGGCACCGGCTCCCCGAGATGCACCCGCAGGATCCACTCGAACAGCGGCACCCCGAGCAGCTCGGCCAGCAGGAAGTCGCAGTGGTCCCCGATCACGCGGTAGTTCACCTCGATGATCCGCGGCCCGTCGGCGGTCTCCACGAACTCGGTGTGACACGCCCCGAACCCGACCCCGAGCGCGCCCAGCGCCCGCAGCACGTGCTCGAAGGGCCCGTCGGGCGCCCAGTCCAGCCGCTCCTCCACGAAGTACGGCGGCGCCCCCAGCGTCGTGCGGAACCCGCCGAGCACCCGGACCCCGTCCGCGTCCCCCAGCGTCTCCAGCGTCCGCAGCGGCCCCTCCAGGTACTCCTCCACGACCAGCGCCTCGCCGGGCCGCCGCCTCCTGATCAGCTCGACCGCCCGCGCCAGATCCCGCTCGACCAGCATCACGTCCTCGCTGGCCACCCCCTCGCGCGGCTTGACCACCACCGGGTACGGCACGCGTTCCGGCACCGGGTCGTCCGGGGCCAGTCGTACCGAGCGGACCTGTTCGACGCCGGCCAGGGCCAGCTCGCGGCGCATGAGCGCCTTGTTCTTGGCCGCGACGCAGGCGCGCCAGTCCTTACCCGGCAGGCCGAAGTAGGCGGCGGCCAGTGCGGTCTCGGCCTGGATGTGGTCGGAGTTGGAGAAGATCGCGTCGGGCCTGCCCAGGTGGGCGATCGCGTCGATCACCGCGCGCGGGTCGCGCACGTCGCAGGCCACCGCGTCCGGGTGCTGCTCCGGCCGGTCGGTGAGGAACGTCACCTGGCAGCCCAGCGCCCGGGCGGCGGGCAGGAACCCGTGGGTCACCGAGTCGGTCGGCTTGAGCGCGGTCAGGTAGAGCCGCAACGGCGTGACACCTCCGAGACTAGGTAAGGCTTACCTAACTCGCCAGATCCTAGCCCTTGGACGATCACCTCGCTGCCGGTACTGCGTAACCGGTCGCTAACGGCGGGGTCATAGGATGACATGGGACTGGGAAGGATGGGGCCTGTGGAGACGAGCGCGGAAGAGCAACTGATCGGACCGCTGCTTCTCGCACGAGGCACCATAGACAGGTCCTCGGCGTTGCGTGGAGACGGCGCATGGCTGGAGCGCGCCTGGCACGATCCAGCCAGCCAGGTGCTGGTGATCGACGATGGGCGCACGCTCGTGCGGCGCGACGGCGACGAGGTTCACGCCGTGCTGTTCGCCACTGCCGAGGCGCCCGAGGGCGAGCGCTACCTGCTGGGTGTCGAGGGCGGGGTGGCCTACTTCGCGGTCGCCGCGCCGCTGCCGGGCGTGCCGGGCCCGGAGGCCAACGGCCGAGTCACGATCCCGCTCAGCCTGCGCGACACGCCGGAGGGCGAAGTCGTCGCGGCCGGGCTGCGCCAGGTGGGCGGCCTGCTCGGCGACCGCGACGCCGGGCTGCTGGTCTACGCGGTGGCGCTGGAGGCCTGGCACTCCTCACACGAGTACTGCCCGCGCTGCGGCACGCGCACCAGGGTCGAGGCGGGCGGCCACATCAGGGTCTGCCCGCGCGACGAGAGCCAGCACTTCCCGCGCGTCGACCCCGCGGTGATCATGATGGTGCGCGACGCCGACGACCGCTGCCTGCTGGCCCGTGGCCCGCAGTGGCCGGAGGGCCGGCTGTCGGTGCTGGCCGGGTTCGTCGAGCCGGGGGAGTCGCTGGAGCACGCGGTCGTGCGCGAGGTAGCCGAGGAGGTCGGCGTCACCGTCGTCCACCCGCGCTACCTGGGCAGCCAGCCCTGGCCGTTCCCGCGCAGCCTCATGCTCGGCTTCTTCGCCGACGCCGTGACGACCACGCTGACGCCGGACGCCGAGGAGATCGCCGAGGCCAGGTGGTTCACCCGCGACGAGCTCCTGCAGGCCATCCAGTCGGGAGAGGTACGGCTCCCGCCGCCGGTCTCCATCGCCCGCCGCCTCATCGAGACCTGGTACGGGGGCCCCTTGGCGGGCGACTGGTAGGCCACGGTAGCTCAGCGTATATTCGAAGACACCTTCGGTAACGAGAGGCTAGAATCATGGCCATGAATGAGGAACACATCCAGGAAGTCCTGGACCTTGAGCGCCAGAAGCTGGCCATCCAGTTCGCCGCAACCGAGGTGCGGATGGACGACAAGATCAGGGCCTCTGAGAGGCGCATCATCGATGCCGTCACGGGTGCGATCACCAATGCGGTGGTCGAGCTCAAGGGTGACATCATGTCGGTCGAAACCGGGCTCCGCACGGAACTCGCCGGCGTACGCACGGAACTGGCCGCTGTCGAGAGCAGCCTCAAGGGCGACATCGCCCGGCTGGAGCAGAAGATCGACAATCACGTCCACTGACGGGAGGACCTGAGTGCTGATACCACCCAGGTCCTCGTTGAGATGGTAGCCATCGAGTCCTCGGCCTATCAGGCGGGGGGCTCGATGGCGTCTCAGGCGGCGCTTTCCAGGAGGGTCTTGACCTCCATCACCGACGGGTTGGTCCGCACGACCCGCCCGTTGGGGGTGTCGATGACCACCGTCGGCACGGTCTGGTTGCCGTTGTTGACGCTCATCACGAACGCGGCCGCGTCGGGGTCACGCTCGATGTCGATCACGTCGAAGCTGATGCCTTCCCGGGCCAGCTGCGACTTCAGTCGCTTGCACGGGCCGCACCAGGTCGTGCTGTAAATCGTGAGCGCCATGTCAGGGAATCCCTCCAAGGTCAGGAGAACAGGCGCTCCGTGCAACACGTGAGGCCTCTTCGTCATTCCTAACCCACGCGATCGGCGATCCACTTTTGCACTCGCTCAGCCACGCCGGGCTCCTTGTACAGGGCGGTGCTGTGCTCGATGCCGGGCGAGGTGACGATCGTCACAGGCACGCCGACCTGTCCCAGCATCTCCTTGAGCAGGCGGCTCTGGGCGGGCGGCACGAACTCGTCCTGCGAGTGCACCGACAGCATCGGCGCGTCCTTGCGGCTGGCGTGCCAGGCCACTTCCATGCTGGCCCACACCCGCGAGCACTTGCCCTTCGGCTCGCACCCGCCGGCCAGCTTGATCGCTGCGGTACGGAGCTTGCGCTTCTCGGGATCGGCGGCGTTCAGCCCGTCGGCGTAGGCCTGCAGCGGCGAGATGACAGGCGAGAGCCCCACGACGCCCTTGAGCCCGGGCTGGCCGTCGCCGTACGTGCCCACGGCGGCCGCCAGGTGCCCGCCCGCGGAGAAGCCCACCACCACGTAGTTGTCGGGGTCGAAGGACCAGCGCTCGGCGTGCTTGCGGGCCAGCGCGATGGCCGCCAGCGCGTCGGTGCGCTGCGCGGGCCAGGCCGCATCGCCGGACAGGCGGTAGTTGACGTTGAAGACCGTGTAGCCGAGGTCGGCGTAGCTGCGGGCGATGTCAGTCATGGACCTCTTGTCGCCGCCGGCCCACCAGCCGCCGTGGATGACGAAGACGCCCGGGTGCTTGGACCCGTCGGCGGTCCACCAGACGTCGAGATCCTGTCGGCGGCTCGAACCGTAGGAGACGGTCTCACCCTCGAGCCCGCCGATCCCGAGAGGGACGGGCGTGGGCTCCTTGGCGGCCTGCGCTGCCGCGGGTGTGAGCGCGATACAAGCGAGCACGAGAGCGCTCACGGAAACCGCAGTGCGCACGGCTCCCCTTTCCCCAAGCACATTGTCGGGCCCCATTGTGGAGGACATGACCGTCACTTTGCACCTTGATGGTGGTGAACAATGGCACCTTCCACCGCCACCGGCTGGGAGGATGAACGGGTGAACAGCGATGTCCTGGCCGGGCTCGACCCGGAGCAGCGCGAGGTGGCCGAGGCGGTGCGCGGGCCCGTCTGCGTGCTCGCGGGCGCCGGCACGGGCAAGACCAGGGCGATCACCCACCGGATCGCGCACGCCGTGCGCACGGGCGCCGTCGAGCCTTCCAGCGTGCTGGCAGTGACGTTCACCACACGGGCCGCGGGGGAGCTGCGCCAGCGGCTGCGGGCGCTGGGCGCGCCCGGTGTGCAGGCCCGCACGTTCCACGCGGCGGCGCTGCGGCAGCTCACCTACTTCTGGCCGCGGGTGATCGGCGGCGAGGCGCCCTCGGTGATCGAGTCGAAGCTGCCGGTCCTCGGCGAGGCCTACCGCAGCGTCCGGAAAAATCCGGACCGGTCCGAGATGCGGGACGTGGCCGCCGAGATCGAGTGGGCCAAGGTCACCCAGATCGGCCCGGAAGACTACGTGACCGCCGCGGCCAAGTCGTCCAGGACTCCGCCGATCCCGGCCGACGAGGTCGCCCGGCTCTACGAGGCCTACGAGCGGATCCGCCGCGAGCGCCACCTGATCGACTTCGAGACCATCCTGGAGCTCACCGCCGCGGTGATGACCGAGCACCAGGAGGTCGCCGCGCAGGTCCGCCAGCAGTACCGCTACTTCGTCGTCGACGAGTACCAGGACGTCAACCCGCTGCAGAAGCTGCTGCTCGACACCTGGCTCGGCGGTCGCGACGATCTGTGCGTGGTCGGCGACCCCAACCAGACGATCTACTCCTTCACCGGCGCCACGCCGCGCTACCTGACGGGCTTCTCGGTCGAGTACCCCAACGCCGCGGTGATCAAGCTGGTGCGCGACTACCGCTCGACCCCGCAGGTGGTCGACCTGGCCAACCTGGTCATCGCCAAGTCCCGTTCGCCGCACCGGCTCGAGCTCATCGCCCAGCGCGACGACGGTCCCAAGCCGGCGTTCTGCGACTACGACGACGAACCCGCCGAGGCGGCCGGAGCGGCCCGGCAGATCAGGAAACTGCTCGACAGCGGGGTGGACTCCCGGGAGATCGCCATCCTCTTCCGCACCAACTCCCAGTCGGAGGCCTACGAGGAGGCCCTGACCAAGGCCGATATCCCGTACGTGGTGCGCGGCGCCGAGCGCTTCTTCGAGCGCCCCGAGGTACGGCAGGCCGTCGTCCTCGTGCGTGGCGCCGCCAGGTCCGAGTCCGGCGCGCCGATGGCGCACGAGGTCCACGACATCCTGTCCGGGATCGGCCTCACCCCGTCGCCTCCCGGCGGCGGCAAGGCCAGGGAGAAGTGGGAGTCGCTGAAGGCCCTGGCCGACCTGGCCGAGGACATGGCGGCCGAGGGCGCGGACATCTCCGGATACGTCGCCGAGCTCGAGCGCCGGGCCGCCGAGCAGCACGCGCCGCCCGTCGAGGGCGTCACGCTGGCCAGCCTGCACTCCGCCAAGGGCCTGGAGTGGGACGCGGTCTTCCTCGTCGGCCTCACCGACGGCATGCTCCCGATCATCTACGCCGAGACGCCGGAGCAGTTGGAGGAGGAGCGGCGGCTGCTCTACGTCGGCATCACCCGTGCCCGCCGGCACCTGACGCTGTCGTGGGCGCTCTCGCGTGCCCCCGGCGGGCGCAGGTCGCGCCGCCCGTCCCGCTTCCTCGACGGGCTCACCGGCCGTCCCGCGGCCCGGCTCCGCAGCACTCCCGTCGCGGAGCGCAACCAGGTCGCCGCCCCGGTCAGCTGCCGGATCTGCGCCAAGACCCTGGTGCGCGCCGCCGAGCAGAAGCTGGGCCGCTGCGCCACCTGCCCCGCCGACTATGACGAGGCGCTGCTCGAGAGCCTGAAGTCGTGGCGGACGGGCACGGCCAAGGAGGCCAAGGTCCCGCCGTACGTGATCTTCACCGACGTCACCCTGCAGGCCATCGCCGAGCGCATGCCCACCACCGAGCAGCAGCTGCTGTCGATCGCCGGCATCGGCCGCGTCAAGCTCGAGAAGTACGGCGAGGCCGTGCTGGCCTTGTGTCGCGACGTTCAGTCGTAATAGCTTTAGTTACAATGAGTGCGAACAGCCGGTTTACCGTGGCCATCCACGCCCTCGCGTGGATGGCGCTGGTGCAGCCCAGGCGCCAGGGCAGGGTGATGACCTCCGATGAGATCGCGGGCAGCGTCAACACCAACCCGGTCGTCATCCGCCGCATCCTGGGCCGGCTCCGCGAGGCCGGCCTGGTCGTGTCGCAGCGCGGCCACGGCGCGGGCTGGCTCCTAGCCCGTGATCCCGCGGCGATCGACCTGGCGGCGGTGTACGACGCGGTCGAGGACGCCCCGCTCTTCGACCTGCACGCCACTCCGCCCAACCCGACCTGCCCCGTCGGCAACGGCATCCAGCCGGTGCTCAAACAGACCTACGGCAGGGTCGCCACGGCCCTGCACGCGGAACTGGCCACCACCTCGATCGCCGACGTCCTGAAGGACACGCTCATCTGACCTTCCCCGCGTCTTCTCTGTGTTTTCCGCGATCTTTGATGTAACCATTTTAGTTACGACAGGAGCGTTTCGTGTATCGTCCCTTGATCGTGCTCGCCCTCGGTGTGTTCGCCGTGGGCACCGACAGTTTCGTCATCGCCGGGATCCTGCCCGAGATGGCCACCTCGCTGGGCGTCAGCGTGACGATCGCCGGGCAGCTGATCACCGCCTACGCCCTGGCGTACGCGATCCTGTCGCCCGTCATGGCCGCGCTCACCGGCAGCTGGCCCCGTAAACGGGTGCTGCTGCTCGGCCTGACCGTCTTCACCCTGGGCAACCTGGCCACCGCGTTCCTGCCGGTCTTCGGCCTCGTGCTGGCGGGGCGGGTCGTGGCCGGACTCGGCGGCGCTCTGATCAGCCCGACGGCCACCGGCACGGGCGCCGTGCTCGCCCCACCGGAGAAGCGCGGACGCGCCATCGCCGTGGTGATGACCGGCCTCAGCGCGGCCACCGCCCTCGGCGCGCCCATCGGCACCGCCGTCGCCAGCCTGACCGGCAGCTGGCGGGCGACGCTGCTGCTGATCGTGGTCCTCAGCGTGATCGGCATGATCGGAGTCGCCTGGCTGCTGCCCGCCGTGCCCGGGTCCGAGCCCGTCGGCCTGCGGCAGCGCCTGGCACCCGTGGCCGATCCTCGCATCGCGGTCACGCTGCTGACCAGCCTGCTGCTCTACACCGGCCTGTTCACCGTCTACTCCTACATCAGCCTCAGCTTCGCCCGCGCCACCCACGGCAGCGGCACCACCCTGGCCCTGCTGCTGTTCATCTGGGGCACGTCCGCCACTGTGGGAACGCTCGTCTCCGGCCCGCTGATCGACCGCCTCGGCAGCCGCCGCGTCATCAACACCGCCATCGCCATGGCCGCGATCGACTTCGCCCTCCTGCCCTGGACCAGCGCCAACGTCGTCACGGCCGCCCTCGCCCTGGTGATCTGGGGCCTGGCGGGGTGGGGCGCCATCGCGCCGCAGACACACCGCCTCCTCTCGGTACGGCCGGCCGCCGCCCCCATGCTCACCGGCCTCGCATCGTCCTCGGTCTACGTCGGCGTATCAGCGGCGGGCGCGGTCGGCGCTCTTGGTGTCGCGTGGGTGGGCCCCTACCTCCTCGGCCCGTTCGGCGCCGTCCTGATCGCCCTGGCCTTGGCAGCAGCCGAATCCGCCAACACCCTGATCCGCCACCGCACCCCCACCTCCCCACCCACCCCCGCCCACACCTAACCCCACCCCTCCGAGCCCCCGCCTCCCGCGCCCGGCCTCGGCTCCGGGCCCCACGCCCGCATGCCCCCGCCCTGCGCCGGGCGCCCGCTCTGGCACCGACACCCGCATGTTCCACGCGTTGCGCCGGGATCCCCGGCTCTGGCTCCAACGCCCGCATGTCTCGCGCCCTGCGCTGGGCGCCCGCTCTGGCCCCGACGCCCGCATGTTCCACGCGTTGCGCCAAGACCCCCGGCTCTGGCTCCAACGCCGCATGTCCACGCCCTGTGCCGGGACCCCGGCTCCGGGCCCAACGCCCGCATGTCCCGCGCCCCGCACTCACCTCTCACCGGCGAGGCCGAGCCTGACTCCCGCGTTCGGCTCCGGTCTACGCGACCGCTAATCGGCCGCTCCCGACATCCCGGACCTTCGCTCGTCT
This sequence comes from Nonomuraea sp. NPDC050536, assembly GCF_044457685.1. Classification (NCBI taxonomy): domain Bacteria; kingdom Bacillati; phylum Actinomycetota; class Actinomycetes; order Streptosporangiales; family Streptosporangiaceae; genus Nonomuraea; species Nonomuraea sp. NPDC050536. The sequence continues at coordinate 40,050 of NZ_JBITHD010000007.1, read as the reverse complement.
CCCTCCTCGCTCCGGCACCTGGTCTCGCCACTTCGCATCCGACTCGGGTGCTCGTGTTCCTCGACAGTCGCTGCCTGGACCGGGGGGTTCGGATTGCCTCTCGCCCGCCTGGACGGGGCCGCGCCTCGTCAACGCCCCAGGACGGTCTGCGCTTCGCCGCTCCGGGGATCCCGGGTTCCGGTTCTTGCCTTCGTGGTGTCGGGTTCGGGTCCCGGGGACGTGGGTTCCGGTTCTTCCGAGGGGTCGTAGCGGCGGCCGGCCACGTCCTGCTATCCGTAGCGTCTCCCTGGACAGAGCCCAGCCCCGTGCGGCGGGTGGCGGTTGTGGGGCTTGCCGTACGAAGGGTCAGGAAGGGCAAGTGTCGGCGGGCTGCCGTGCGAAAGGTCCCTGGCGGGCGAGGAGTACACGAAGGATCAGAACCCGATTGGATGTGGAGGGTGGCGCTGCGCCAGACTTGGGTCTGTGAATGAGGCGTTGAAGGAGCTGCTGGACCTGCTCGATCTGGAACAGATCGAGCTCGACATCTTCCGCGGGCGGAGCCCTGAGGAGCGGATCCAGCGGGTCTTCGGTGGCCAGGTGGCCGCGCAGGCCCTGGTCGCGGCCGGGCGGACCGTGCCGTCCGATCGGCACGTGCACTCGCTGCACGCTTACTTCATCCGCCCCGGCGACCCGTCCATCCCAATCGTCTACAACGTCGAGCGGGTGCGCGACGGCAGGTCGTTCACCACGCGGCGGGTCGTGGCGGTCCAGCACGGCAAGGCGATCTTCACGATGTCCGCCTCGTTCCACGTGATCGAGGAGGGCGTCGAGCACCAGGCCGCGCGGATGCCGGAGGTGCCCGACCCCGCGACGCTGCCGGCGTTCCAGGACAAGATGTTCGAGCTGGTGGGTGACGCGCCCGAGTACCGCGACTGGCTGTCGAAGCCGCGTCCGGTCGACGCCCGCTACGCCTCGCCGCTGACCTGGGAGGCGTATCGCGACCCGGCGCTGCGCAGCGCGGAGACGAACGTCTGGTTCCGCTACGACGCCGAACTGCCCGACGATCCGCTGCTGCACATCGTGCTGGCCGCCTACGCCTCCGACTTCACGCTGGTGGACACGATACTGCTGGCGCACGGGATGGCCTGGGGCGCTTCGGACGTCATGGGCGCATCGCTCGACCACGCGATGTGGTTCCACCGGCCGTTCAGGGCCGACGACTGGCTGCTCTATGCTCAGGAGTCCCCCTGGTCGGGAGGAGCGCGCGGCCTGGCACGCGGTCAGATGTTCACCGCGTCCGGTGACCTCGTCGTCTCCGTCGTCCAGGAGGCCATGATCCGCGTGAAGAAGTCACAAAATCGCAGGTAGAAAATGTGTTGCCCGTCCCGGGCTTTGCGGTTTAGGGTCATGGTCAAGCGAGTCGGACGGTCCTGTCCGACGATCAAGTGAGCGGAGGTGAGTCCTGGTGATCAGCATCAACATGTCGGCCATGCAGTGGCTCGCGTCCGCATGCCGTAACGCCGCGAGGCTCGCCGATGGGCCAGCCAAGTTGCGGCAGCAGAAGTCTGCCCTGAGCCGGGAGCCGTTCTACGCCCACGCTCGCGCGGGCGTTCCCGTCTTTCGTGCAGGCGCTGAAGTGCCGACCCAGCAGATCACCAAGAGTGGACTGTGTGGTCCGCAGCCCTGGAGGGATGCTCCGGTCATAACCTGACCGGCAGAAGAGCAGCCCCCAGGCCGCGGATCCACAAATCGGATCCGCGGCCTCTTTGTTTGTCCGTGTTTCCCCGACCACCTCGAGGTGCCCCACCAAGACCGACCAAAAGGAGACCCTGATGGGGGCGAATTCGATCATGGACCTGATCGACGAAGCCAAGATCCCCTGTCGTACCGACCCCGACCTCTGGTTCGCGGAGTCGCCCGAGGACGTCGAGTTCGCGAAGGCGCTCTGCACCAGCTGCCCCATCCAGAAGGCCTGCCTGGCCCGCGCGCTCGAGCGCGAGGAGCCGTGGGGCGTCTGGGGTGGCGAGCTGATCCTCCGGGGAACGATCGTTCCTCGCAAGCGGCCCCGCGGCCGTCCGCGGAAACACCCGGTCGCTGCCTGACAACCCAGTTCTACTCGCAGAAAGCAGACACACCGATGAGCATCATTCCTACTGGGAACCTGACGATGCCGTATATCTACCAAGATCTGGTAAACGACCGAATACAAACCCTCCATCGGGAGGCCGCGGAGCACCGGCTCGCCGCCCGCATCAAGCGCGTACAGCGCGCGCGGCGGAGCGTAGAGCGAGCCCACGCCAAACTCCGCCGGGCCCTAACCCAGGAGGCCTAACCCTACGTCCCCCTCCCTAACAGGGGGACCCCAAAGCCGGGCGCCACCAGCGCCCGGCTTTCCCTTTCCCCTCGGACGCCCACCCCCATTCCCCAGGCACGGCCTGTCACTCGGTCCGTGGTGCGGCCTGTCGCTCGGTCCGTGGTGCGGCCTGTCACTTGGTCCGTGGTGCGGCCTGTGCCAGGTGCCCGATTAAGAGGGCGTCGTAGTGGCTTGGCATCCGGGTGGCGGGCGTCTCCAGGGAGGGCGCTGGTCCCGTGCGGTGGTTGGCGGTGGGGGCTTGCCGTACAGGGGGCGGAGAGCGGAGAAACGTACAGGGGGCGGAGAGCGGAGAAACGTACAGGGGGCGGAGAAAGGGGGAAGGGGTTAGGGGACGGGGATGGGTTCGGCGTTGGGGTCGGAGTCGTCGGCGAAGCCGGGGACCCAGCGGATGACCTCGTCGCGGAAGCGGGCCGTGGTGCCGAGCTGGCAGAGGACGCCGACGCCGGCCGCGTGTACGCGGTGGATGAGGACGTAGGAGACGGGCAGGTTGAGCTGGCGGACCACGTTCGTGGGACGGAAGTCGGCGACACTGGCGGCCTGCGCCTGCAGCCATTCGCGGCTGAAGGTGAACTCCTCGACCGCCGTGGGCTCGACGTAGGGAGCCAGGAAGGCGCGCAACGCGTCGACGTCCACCTCGATGTTGGGCAGGATGAAGCCCTCCTGGCGCAGCCCGGTCACAACGGTCTCCATGTCGCCCTGGTTGAAGATCCTGGTGAGCTGCCCGAACACCTTCGGGTAGCCGCCGGGGAGGCGGTTGACCGCGCCGAAGTCGAGCACGCCGAGCCGACCGTCGTCCAGGACGCGGAAGTTGCCCGGGTGAGGGTCGGCGTGGAGCATGCCGACCCGGGCGGGCGCGCAGAACAGGAACCGGACGAACAGCAGCCCGGCGTGGTCGCGCTGCTCCTTGGTGCCGTCGGAGATGATGCGCGACAGCGGCGTGCCGTCCATCCACTCGCTGACGAGCACCATCTCGTTGGCGGCGATCACGTCGGGGACGCGGAAGTCGGGATCGCCGTGGAACTCCTGGGCGAAGGCGTGCTGCGCCTCGGCTTCGCGCAGGTAGTCGAGCTCCTCCGCGATCCGCTCGCGCAACTCCGCCAGCAGCGACTTGATGTCGAGCCCCGGCAGCATCACGCCGAAGAGCTTGCTCAGGCGGGCCATCTGCGCGAAGTCGCCAAGCAGCGCCTTGCCCGCTCCCGGATACTGGATCTTGACCGCCACGTCGCGACCGTCGTGCCACACCGCCCGGTGCACCTGCCCGATCGAGGCCGCCGCGGTCGGTTTGTCATCGAAGGAGCGGAAGTTCTCCCGCCAGTCGTCACCCAGCTGCTCGGTCAGGACCTTGTGTACGGTGGCCGCCGGCAGCGGCGGGGCCGACTCCTGCAACTTGGTGAGCGTGGCACGGTAGGGTCCGGCGATCTCCGGTGGCAGCGCGGCCTCGAAGATGGACAGCGCCTGGCCGAGCTTCATCGCCCCGCCCTTGAGCTCGCCCAGCACCTTGAAGATCTGCTCGGCGGTCCGCTGCTGGAACTCCTGGGCGACGATCTCGGCGGACTTGCCCCCGATCCGCTTGCCGAGCCCGAGCGCGGCGCGACCGGCGAATCCGAGCGGGAGGGTGGCCAGCTTTGCGGAGCGCGTCACGGCGCGGCGTGGAAGATCGCTCACATCCAAGCGCGGAACCTCGTCCGCTTCCCCCCTTCGAAAACCTGTCAGGCACATGAGCCTGCCTTGACCATTCTTAGCGAATCAAAGTCGTTTCGCATACAACGACATTGCTCGTGCATTGCCCATGACCGGCGTTTCCACTGCCAATCAGGCAAGACGTCCAGTGTGCCGTTGGTCACAACCGGGTCCTTACCGTCGAGGTAAGCAAGCGCGTGGCCGGTCACGCACGCCGCGACGGCGGTCGCCAGCGCCGAGTCGCAGGCGATCTCGCCCGCCGGGTATCCGCCGAGCCGAGCGGTCACCAGCGGCCAGTCGGGATCGCGGTCGCGCCGGGTCAGGTCGAGGCAGTGCAGGCATGCCGTCAGCCCCGGCAGCACCATCGGGCCGACCGAACCGTATCCCTCGAAGGCGGACGCCAGGAGGTGCGGGATCCTGAGCGTGGTCAGCTCGTTCACCAGCACGCCGTCGAGCGGCCCCACGGGCGCCAGGATCACCAGATCGGGCCGCTGCGCCCCATCACCCAGATACGGCCCACCCGCCTGCACCCCAATCCCCTCAGCCCCTTCCGAAGCCGCTTCCCCCCGCCGTTTCCGCTTACCACCGGACCCACGCTCACGCTCAACCTCCGCCCGTCTATCCCGGGAGGAAGCCACTGGTGGCGGTGTGCGTCCCCCACTGGGCGAGCCCGACGTCGCACGCTGTGTCCCCCCATCGCCAGGAGGACCTGCTGTCTGCGGCGCGCGCCCGTCACGAGGAAGACCCGCGCTCTGCGGGGTGCGCCCGTCACGAGGAAGACCCGGGCTCTGCGGGGTGCGCCCGTCATCAGGAAGACCTGCGGTCTGTGGCGTGCGCCCGTCGCCAGGAAGACCTGCGGTCTGTGGCGTGCGCCCGTCGCCAGGAAGACCTGCGGTCTGTCGGGTGCGCTCGTCACCAGGAAGACTCGCGGGCTGCGGGGTGTGGACGTCGCTCGATGGACGTGCGATCTGGGTCGCGCGCCCATCGCTGCGGACCCGTCCTGCCTCGCGGACAGGCGCCGTCAGTGGTGAGCTTCCCAGACGACCCAGCGAGTTTCCGGCCAGGCGTCCGACCCCGGAGGGGACTGCTGGCGGCTGCGCGAGTCCCGCACAGGTAGAGGTCTCCAGGCCAGGTGGGCCTTCGGCGCCGGGAGCGGTGGCGTGGGGGCAGCGGACGGCGCGAAGTGCCGCGGAGACCGCGCCCTCCTGTCGGCTCAGGCCGAGCTCGGCCCAGGTCAGCCCGCCGGGCACGAGATCACGCGGCCGCACCGGATCGGGGTCGAACACCCGCACGTCGCCGACCCCGGAGGCGGCGAGCAGCGTCACCACCTGGGCCCCGACCCGTCCCGCCCCGTAGACCCGGACCCGGGCACATCTCCTGAGCGCCAGCATCCCGAGCCCGCCCTCCGGCCCGCGAGAGGCCAGGTCGAGCGCGGCCAGGTCGGGCAGGAAGCGATCGCGCTCGGGCAGCGCCAGGCCGGCGAGCGAACCGAGAGGAGTGGCCGCGTCGTGCACCACGCCCCGCCTCATCAGCTCTTCCAGAAGGCCACGGGCGGCACTCTCGTCGAGACCCGCCGCGGCGGCCTCGCGCAGGACCTGCGGGAGCTCGCGCGTGCCGTCGAGCCCGTCGATCCAGCGCCGCGCGGCGGGCGTGAGATCGGTGAGCACGACCGCCCGGCGCGGGTGCACGCCGAACTGTAGAGTCCTCTCGCCACGAGGGATGCGGCGCAGGGCGGGTTTCACACGTGGCCTCATGGCGGGCAAGATTTCCACGGGAGTTCAAGATCGTGAGTCGGGTTTTCCCGGCCTGTGGATAACTTCGCGCGAAAGCCGAGCCTGTGGACGGCCGAGGTGGCGGCCCGCCGTACAAGGGTTAAGGTCTCCGGCATGAGCGAGCTCCTGGTCACCTCCCGGCCCGACGGCACCGTCCTCATCACCCTCAACCGCCCGGATCTGCGCAATGCCATGACCGACGCCATGACAGCGGAATGGCGCGACACGATGGCCGCCCTGTCGCAGGACAGGAGCGTGCGCTGCGTGATCGTCACCGGAGCGGGCAGCGCGTTCTCCTCCGGCGGCGATCTGTCGTGGATCGAGGAGCGCGGGCTGGAGGACGTACCAGCACTTCGCGACCGGATGCTCGCCTTCTACAGAACGTGGCTGTCGATCACCAGGCTCGAGGTGCCGACGATCGCCGCCGTCAACGGCCCGGCCATCGGCGCGGGGCTCTGCGTCGCGCTGGCCTGCGACCTCGTCTACGCCGCCGACGACGCCAGGCTCCGGGCGCCGTTCACCGCGCTCGGCCTGCATCCTGGGATGGCCGCCACCTATTTGATCCCCAGCAGGGCGGGCGTCGGCCTGGCGCGCGAACTGCTCCTCACCGGGCGCACAATCCTTGGTGACGAAGCGGCAGATAAAGGATTGGTAAACCAATCTTTCCCAAAGAATGACCTTTTGCGGGAGGTTGACGCCATCGCCGCCTCCATCGCGAAGAATGCACCGATTGCCACGAGGCTCACGAAGGTCGCTCTGCACCAGGAGCACCATGACCTGGAAGCCGCGCTGCGCTGGGAATCTCTGGCTCAACCTGTGACGATGACCTCGGCGGACATGCTCGAAGGCCTGCGCGCCCATCGGGAAAGGCGGCTGCCCAAATTCACCGGCTCTTAATCATCTGACCAGCGAAAACGGTGTCCACCCCCTGTGGAATTCCGTCAGCGTCGGCTAACGTGCATATGTGCCCCCCGAGACAGTCGAGGTCCGTCGAAGTTCTCGTCGCCGGCGTACGGTCTCCGCTTACCGCGACGGCGACAAGACGATCGTGCTCCTGCCCGCCTGGCTGAGCGGAGAAGACGCCGATGAATGGGTGAGCCGGATGCTCGATCGCCTCGCGGCCAAGGAGCGTCGCAGGAGACCCACCGACGAAGGCCTTCTCGAACGAGCCAGAGAGCTCTCAGCCAAATATCTGGACGGCAAACCCGAACCCGCGAGCGTCCGCTGGGTGGACAACCAGCAACATCGATGGGGCTCGTGTACGCCGGAAAACGGCACGATCAGGATCTCGACCCGCCTCAAGGGCCTGCCGGAGTGGGTGATCAACTACGTGATCATCCATGAGCTGGTGCACCTGCTCGTGCCCAGTCACGGCCCCAGGTTCTGGGCGCTCGTAGAACAGTATCCCAAGGCGGAGCGGGCGCGCGGCTTCCTCGAAGGATTCTCCGCCGCCGCGCACACGGCCCCGGAGGAGTGTTGACCCGAATCGCCGCGGTCCTGGTACGGCAGGCCATGGCGCACGCCGCTCCGGCGGGCACCGACCCGCGCGCGTTCCTCGAGGCCATCGCGGAGGACACCTACGAGATGGTCGCCGACCTCGAGCTCGTCACTCCGGTGCTGGTGACCAGCGTCCCAGGTCTCGACGACCTCGTCTGGCCGGGTACGGAGATCATCACGATCGCGGAGGACGAGCCGCTGAAGAGCGTCATGGGGCGCCTCAAGGGCGACCACGCCGTCGTGATCAACGCCGACGCGCCCGATCTGCCGCCGCTGCTGATCGGCAAGCTGTTCCGCGAGCTCGGGCGGGCCCAGATCACGGTCTGTCCCAGCGAGGACGGCGGGGCCGTCGCGCTGGCGTGCGGCCTCCCGATGCCCGCCTGGGCCGACCCCGACCTCGACGATCCCGACATCGTGGCCACGCTCAGAGCCCAGGCCCCGGGCCGCCGCATGGTCGCCACCGGACCCGGCTGGCATCGCCTGCGCACCCAGGAGGACGTCGCCCGCCTCGATCACGGCCTCGAGGGCTGGGAGAACACCCGGGCCCTGATCACCGCCCACTGAGCCCGGGTCAGGGGACGGTGAGGACGGCGAAGACCGCGCGGTGGTCCGTCTGGGGGACGTCGAGGACGTTGACCTCCTTGACGCCGATCCGCTGATCCACCAGCACGTGGTCGATCGTGATGATCGGCGGGATCCGCTTGTTCGCCGGCCAGGTGGGGATCAGGCCCGCGCCGACCTCGTCGGCCGCGTCCTTGTAGCCGCGCCCCACCAGCTGCCGCATCGACGCGTGATCAAGCGTGGCGTTGAAGTCCCCGGCCAGCACCCGGATCGTGTCGGACGAGGCCGAGGGCAGCGCCTCCAGCGCCTCGGTCCAGTTCACCACCTGGGGCCCGAGCGGCGGATACGGGTGCACGTCGACGAACTCGATCGGCTTCCCACCGGGCAGCGACACCATCGCCGACGGCATCTTGTGCCCGACCGGCGGCACGAGATCCGGCAGCGCCTCCACCGGATGCCTGGAGAACAGCCCGCTGCCCCCGGCATCCCACTCAGCCTCGAGCACCCGGTGCGGCATCAGATCCTTCAGCCCCGCCGCGTCCAGGTTGTCGACCGCGCCGGGAGTCAGTTCCTGCGTGCTGAGCACGTCGGGGTTGTAGCGCCGCACCAGATCCACGATCGTCTGCGCGTCCGCCCGCCCGAAGAGCATGTTGATCGTCAGTACCCGGAAGGGCCGCCCGGTCGTGGCGTCCGCGCTGCCGAGCGCCCGGGGCAGCACACTGAACCCGAGTGCCGTCGAGGTCAGCAGCGCCACCACGGAGGCCGCCTTCTTCCGCCCGGCCGCCGCGATCAGGAGAGGGAGCAGGGACCCTGCCGCGGCGTACGGCGTGGCCGTCATCAGCTGCGTGGCCACCGACCCCCGCTCCAGCCCCGCCAGCCGAGCCACGGCCCAGGCCGCGAACGGCGTCACCGCCAGCCACGTCAGCGTGGTCCCGGTGAATTTCCTGCGCTTGCGCGCGGCTGTCACGATGGCGCCGCCGACGGGCCGCTCGGCCGAGATGTCCACATGCCCCCCTTGGAACGACGCAATGGACTCTAGCCAAGCAATGATGAACCTGAGATAAGAGCGTCCCGGCCGCGTCGGGTGAGTCGCCGCGTCGCCTCGTCGGACAGCTCGGGGATCTCGTCCACCGGAAACCACCGAAGGTCGAGCGACTCGGAGCTGATCACCTCCGAAGCGCCAGCAGGGGCGACGGCCGCGTACTCCACGTCGAAGTGCCAGCACTGAGGGGGATGACACCACACAGAATGCCGATCGAGCGCCAAGGGCCCACGAAGCAGCTGCAATCCCGAAATTCCGGATTCCTCGGAAGCTTCGCGAAGAGCCGCTTGGGCGAGCGAAAGATCCGACTCCTCGCAGTGCCCGCCCATCGGCAGCCACATCCCCGCCTTGGGATGCAGCGTGAGCAGCACCTGCGACCCATCGTGCGACAACACCGCCGTGGTCGCCGTCAGATGCCCGGGCACGCAGGAGCGCAGCATCGCATCGTCGTGCGCATCCAGAAACCCCAAGAACTCCAGGCGGAGCGCAGCCTCGGCAGGGGTTGGCGCGGTCCACTCCGAAAGGACGCTCACCGCATCGTCATGCAGGCTCACTCGTCGGACTCGGGCTTCTGGTCCAGCTGTGAGATGTCCCAGGCCGCCTCGCCGCGCACGAACGCCTCCGGATCGTCGAGGTCCTCGGCCGTCGGCATCAGGTCAGGGTGACCCCACACGCCGTCGCGCCCGTCGACCCCGCGGCCCTCCTTCAGCGCGTCCCACAGCGCCGCCGCCTCGCGCAACCGGCGGGGACGGAGCTCCAGGCCGACCAGCGTCCCGAAGGTCAGCTCCGCGGGACCGCCGGTGGCGCGGCGCCGCCGTACCGTCTCAGCCAGAGCGTTGGCGGAGGGCAGCTTGCCCTCGGCGGCGTCGTCGACGACCGTCGCGACCCAGCCCTCGACCAGGGCGAGCAGCGTCTCCAGGCGGGCCAGCGCGGCCTTCTGCCGCTCCGTCTCCTCCGGCTTGAGCAGCGCACCGCCGCCGCTCAGAGCCTCCTGCAGCGCCTGCGGGTCGTTGATGTCGAGCTCGCGGATCTGCTCCTCGAGCGCGGAGGTGTCCACGGTTATGCCCTTGGCGTACTCCTCGACAGCGCCGAGCAGGCTGGAGCGCAGCCACGGCACGTGCTTGAAGAGCCGGTGGTGCGCCGCCTCGCGCAGCGCCAGGTACAGCCGGATCTCGTCGGCGGGCAGCTCGAGGCCGTCGCTGAAGGAGGCGATCCCGCCAGGCAGCAGCGCGGTCCTGTCCGACAGGGGGAGGCCGATGTCGGTCGTGCCGATCACCTCGCGCGCCAGCGAGCCGAGCGCCTGCCCGATCTGCTGGCCGACCATCATGCCGCCCATCTGCTTCAGCATGCCCATCAGCGGCCCGGCCATCTGCTGGGCCTCGGACGGCAGGCCGGCACCGCCTAGCGCGCCGCCCATGGTCTCGACCATGCGCTCGGCGATCGGCTCGCACAGCTGCTGCCAGACGGGGACCGTGTTCTCGATCCACTCAGACCGGCTCCAGGCCTGTGGATTCGACACGCCGCTCGGCAGCTCCGTCGCCTCGTTCAGCCACAGGTCCGCCAGGTTGAGCGCGTCCACGATCTGCCGGCGTTCGCCCTCCATCACGCTGGGATCGCCGTCGGCGACCACGGCGTGCCGGGCGATGTTCTTGGCCATGTCCCAGTTGACAGGGCCGGAACCCTGAGGGGCCGACAGCATGTCGGCGAACTGGCGCATCGCCTGAGCCATCTGCTCAGGGTTGCCGAACATGGCGAACGGGTTCTCGTTTGGGTCGTTTTCGCGACCTGGCTGGTCAGTCACCGCTCTACCTCGTGCAGGATGGAGGAGTCCACATCCGCCACGTTAGTCGTCCTACAGCGGATCAGTGCAAAGTGAGGACCTGGTGCCTACCTCGAAACGCCCGCGCCAACCCGTAGTAGCCGTTACGGGGGCGGCCTCCGGCATAGGCCGCGAGCTGCTCTCCAGGCTCGCATCCGCCGCGGATTTCCGCAGGGTGGTGGCCATCGACGAGCAGCGCGGCGATGTTCAGGAAGCCACCTGGCGGGTCATCGACGTGCGGGATCCGCTCTTGGCGAACCGGATCTCCGACATCGACGTCCTCGTCCATCTGGCGGGTGACTACGCGATCGACTCCGACCCCGCCGAGCGGCGCGCCTACAACCTGCGCGCGGCCCAGACCGTGCTGACAGCCAGCGCCGCCGCCCGGGTCCGGCGTGTGGTGCTCGTCACCAGCGCGATGGTGTACGGCGCGGCCCCCGACAACGAGGTGCCGCTGCCCGAGGACGCCGCCGTGGCGGCCGAGCCCGACACCGGCATCGTGGGCGACCACCTGGAGATCGAGGCGCTGGTCCGCAGGTCGCTGCGCAGCCATCCCGGCCTCGAGATCACCGTGTTGCGCCCCGCGGCCGTGGTCGGGCCCGGCGTCGACACCGTGATCACCCGTCACTTCGAGTCGCCCCGCCTGCTGACCGTCAAGGGCTGCACGCCGCGCTGGCAGTTCTGCCACATCGACGACCTGGTGTCCGCCCTGGAAGTGGCCGCGCGCGGCGGCATCAGCGGCATCGTCGCCGTCGGCTCCGACGGCTGGCTGGAGCAGGAGCAGGTCGAGGAGCTGTCGGGCATCCGCCGTTTCGAGCTGCCCGCGGGCCTGACCTTCGGTACGGCGCAGCGGCTCCACCGGCTGGGCATCACCCCAGCCCCGGCGACCGACCTGCACTACGTGGTGTATCCGTGGGTGGTCGACTGCGCGGCGCTGCGCGAGGCGGGCTGGAAGCCGGTGTGGACCAACGAGGCCGCCCTGGAGCAGCTGCTCGAGCTGCGAGAGAACCGCACCACCGTGGTCGGCAGGCGGCTGCCGGTCAAGGAGGCCACCCTCACCGCGGCCGGCGCCACGGTCGCCGTCATCGGCACCGCTGCCATCGTGCGCCAGGTGCGCAAGAAGAGACGCGGCTAAGCTGCTTACGTGGACGTCATCCGGTTGTTGGCCATACGCGACACCTCGCTCTCCGTGGACGAGGTGCTCGCCGCCGTGGGTGATCACGCGGCGGGAGGCACCACGCTCTTCGTGGGCACGGTGCGGGAGCAGGACCATGGCAAGCCGGTCACCCGGCTGTCGTACTCGGCCCACCCCAGCGCGCTGGACGAGCTGCGCAAGGTGGCCGAGAAGGTGGCCGCCGACTGCCCCGTCACAGCGCTCGCGGCCGTCCACCGGACCGGCGACCTGGAACTCGGCGACATCGCGGTGATCGTCGCCGTGGCCGCGCCGCACCGCGACGAGGCCTTCCGCGCCTCGAGGCGACTGATCGACGACCTCAAGGCCGATGTCCCGATCTGGAAGCATCAAGTCTTCGTAGACGGGTCGGCCGAATGGGTCGGTGCCTGCGAATAAGCTCATCCCCATGTCACGACGTGCCTTGACCCTGCTGGTGGCGGGCTTTCTGGTGCTCACTCTGGGAGTCGTCGGCGCCTTCCTGCCCGTGCCGTACGTCGTGCTGAGCCCTGGCCCGACGGAGAACACCATCGGCCAGGTCGACAAGAAGGACGTCATCTCCATCAGCGGGCACCAGACCTACCCCACGTCAGGGGCGCTGAGCCTGGTCACCGTCGCCTATCAGGGCGGCCCGAGCGCCCGCATCGATCTGCTCACCGCGCTGCGCGGCTGGATCGACCCGACCGTCGCGGTCGTGCCCGAGGAGACGATCTTCCCGCCCTCCACCTCCGCCAAGGAGGTCGAGGAGGAGAACACGGTCGAGATGGCCAACTCCCAGGACTCCGCCACGGCCGCCGCGCTCAACGAGCTGAAGATCCCCTACCGCACCGTGGTGTCCGTACTGTCCACCGAGAAGGGCAAGCCGGCCGACGGCAAGCTGCGCAAGGGCGACGAGATCGAGGCGGTCGACGGCAAGCCCGTCACCGGCGTCGACACCGTCAGCGGGGTGGTCCAGGCGCACAAGCCCGGCGACAACGTGACCTTCAGCGTCAGCCGCGGCTCAGGCCAGAAGGCCGACGTCACCGTGCAGACCGTCCAGGGCGCCAAGGGCAACGCCGTCGTCGGCGTCGTCATGCAGGCCAGATACAAGTTCCCGTTCACCGTCGACATCAACGTCGGCGACGTCGGCGGTCCGTCCGCGGGCCTGATGTTCTCGCTCGGCATCTACGACAAACTCACGCCCGGCCAGCTCACCGGCGGCAAGGACATCGCCGGCACCGGCACCATCGACTCCACGGGCGAGGTGGGGCCCATCGGCGGCATCGCGCAGAAGATGGTCGGCGCCCGCAAGTCCGGCGCCACGGTGTTCCTCACCCCGACCGACAACTGCGCGGAAGCGGCCAAGGCCGTGCCCGACGGGCTGCGCCTGGTGAGGATCCAGACGATGCACGAAGCCGTCCAGGCGCTCGATTCGCTGCGGGCCGGCCGGGGCAACCTGCCCACCTGCGCGGCGGGCTGAAACTTCGTGGGCTTGCCGAGCGTTAATCGTACGGCTGGTCCTGCGGTGTAGGTTTCCAGCTACGGACCGTTTGTTTGTTACCACGACGAGGGGTTGGCCTTGAGCTTCCGGACCCCAGGAGCAGGCCGGGCGATGCGGTTGCCTCGCCGCCCGCGACTGCTGCTCCCAGTCGCGATCGCACTCGTGGCGATCGTGGCGCTGTTCTTCCTGTTCTCCGGCATTTACACCGACTATCTGTGGTTCGACGCCGTCAAGTACACGCCGGTGTTCTCCGGGGTGCTGCTCACGCAGCTCGTGCTGTTCTTGGTGGGCGCTCTGCTGATGGTCGGTATCGCGGGCGGCAACATGCTGCTCGCCTTCCGGATGAGACCCATGTTCGGGCCCGCCATGTTCGGCGGGGGGAGCGGCGCCGACCGCTACCGGATGGCTCTCGATCCTCACCGCAAGCTGATCTTCATCGTCGGCATGGGCATGCTCGCGCTGTTCTCGGGCTCCTCCTTCGCCGGTCAGTGGACGACGTGGCTGCAGTTCGTCAACGGGGTCGAGTTCGGCAAGAAGGACCAGCTGTTCGGCATGGACATCTCGTTCTTCATGTTCGACTATCCGTTCATCAGGATGATCCTGAACTTCCTGTTCACCGCGATCATCATCTCGATCATCCTCGCGGCGATCACCCACTACCTGTACGGCGGTTTCCGCCTGCAGTCGCCCGGCCTGCACGCCTCGCGCGCCGCCCGGACGCACCTGTCGGTGCTGCTGGGGGTGTTCGTCCTGCTCAAGGCGGTCGCGTACTGGATCGACAGGTTCGGGCTGGTCTTCTCCGACCGCGGCTTCGTCGACGGCGCTTCCTATACCGACGTCAACGCGGTCCTGCCCGCCAAGACGATCCTCGCGATCATCGCGCTGATCTGCGCCGTCCTCTTCTTCGCCGGCGTGGTACGGCCGGGCGGCATGCTGCCCGGCGTCTCCTTCGGACTGCTGGTGCTCTCGGCCATCCTCATCGGCGGCGTCTACCCGGCGCTCGTCGACCAGTTCCAGGTCAAGCCGAACCAGCAGCTCAAGGAGAAGGAGTACATCGCACGCAACATCGAGGCCACCCGCGACGCCTACGACGTCAAGGACACCCAGGTCATCGACTACAAGGCCGAGGCCGACCCGGCCAAGGTCAAGACCGACGGCGACGCCTCGGTCTCCGGCGTCCGCCTGCTGGACCCCGCCCTGGTGGCCGGGACGTACGAGCAGACCCAGCGCATCCGCGGCTTCTACGGCTTCGCGGACCAACTGGACGTCGACCGCTACCCGGACGCCACGGGCAAGCCGGTCGACCACGTGGTGGGCGTGCGTGAGCTCATCGGACCGCCCACCGACCAGGACAACTGGATCAACCGGGCGCTGATCTACACCCACGGCTACGGATTCGTCGCCGCGCCCGGCAACGAGGTCAACGACAGCGGGCTGCCCGACTACGACGCCAAGGACATGCCGGTCACCGGCTCCCTGGCCAGCTCCACCAAGCTGTCGGAGTCCCGCGTCTATTTCGGCGAGAACCCGGCTTCGGCCGAGTACGTGATCGCCGGCGGCAACCCGAAGAACCCGCAGGAGCTCGACTACCCGGAGACCGGCGGCAACGGCCAGAAGAACACCACCTACACCGGCAAGGGCGGCGTGCCCGTCGGCTCGTTCGTCAACCGGCTCGTCTTCGCCGCCAAGTACGGCGAGAAGAACATCCTGCTTTCCGGCGACATCAACGACAACTCCAAGATCCTGTACGTGCGTAACCCGCGCGACCGGGTCGAGAAGGTCGCCCCGTTCCTCACCCTCGACGGCAACCCCTATCCGGCCATCGTCAACGGGCGCATCACGTGGATCGTCGACGGCTACACCACGTCGAACGAGTACCCGTACGCGCAGAGCGAGAGCCTGGCCGACATGACCCGCGACAGGAACACCGACCGCCGGGTCGTCGCCCAGCAGCCGACCGACAAGATCAACTACATCCGCAACTCGGTCAAGGCCACCGTCGACGCCTACGACGGCACGGTCACGCTGTACGCCTGGAAGCCCGACGACCCGGTACTCAAGACGTGGAGCAACGCCTTCCCCGGCATCATCCGGCCCTCGTCGGAGATGAGCCCGGACCTGAAGGCGCACGTGCGCTACCCGGAAGACCTGTTCAAGGTGCAGCGCTACACGCTGTCGCGCTACCACATCACCGACGCCTCGGCCTTCTACAGCGGACAGGACTTCTGGAACGTCCCCAGCGACCCCTCTCAGGGCGACAAGGACACCAAGCAGCCGCCGTACTACCTGACCACCACGATGCCGAACAGCAACCCCGCCTTCTCGCTGACGACCACGTTCGTCCCGAAGCAGGGTCCCAACCTGGCGGCGTTCATGGCGGTCGACTCGGTCGCCGGGGATGACTACGGCAAGATACGCATCCTCCGGATGCCGTCGAACACGCCCGTCCCCGGCCCCGGCCAGGTCCAGAACTCCTTCCAGAGCACCCTGGCAGGCCAGCTCAACACGATGGGCATCGGAGCCTCCCAGCTCCGTTACGGCAACCTGCTCACCCTGCCGTACGCCAACGGCCTGATCTACATCGAGCCCGTCTACGCCCAGACCGCGGTGGGCAGCGGCCAGGAGCCCTATCCCATCCTGCAGCGGGTCCTGGTGTCCTTCGGGAACAAGATCGGCCTCGGCCGTAACCTCGGCGAGGCCCTCAGTCAGGTCTTCGGCGAGGGCCAGCAGACCAACCCGAGCAACCCCAACCAGACCCAGCCCAACCAGACGCAGCCCAACCAGCCGACCACGGCGCTGCAGACGGCCATCAACGACGCGCAGAAGGCCTACGACGACGCGCAGAAGGCCCTGTCGTCCTCGCCTCCCAACTGGCAGGCGTACGGCGAGGCCCAGAAGCGGCTCGAGGCGGCGCTCAAGACCCTGGAATCCGCCGGCGCGACCAAGCCCTCAACCACCCCGACCCCGACCCCGTCGACCTCGCCGTCGACGTCTCCGTCGGGATCGCCTACGCCGGCGGGAGGCTCGTAGGTCATTCGATTTGCACGGACCCCGCGATGCGGATAGTCTCTAGACACACACCGACGCGGGGTGGAGCAGTTCGGTAGCTCGCTGGGCTCATAACCCAGAGGTCGCAGGTTCAAATCCTGCCCCCGCTACTTGGCAAAAGGCCCTCAGAGAGATCTTCTCTGAGGGCCTTTTTCGTGCCTTTGCTAACGTGAGCTCGTTCACGCGGTCTTGTCGATTTCGACTGAAGCAAGGTTCCCGCCGATGATGAGATCGGCCAGGGTGGTAGCGAGGTGGCGGTCTGTTGTACTGCTTCATCGTGAAGGTCACATCAGCGTGACCGATGCGCTTGCTCGGCGCCTTCCAACCGATCTTCGCGTCTCGACTCGCCGATGTGCCGTACGTCGTGAAGATCGATGTCCGGGAGTCCGGCCTTGTGCGCAGTCAGCTTGAATCGCCGGGTGATCATGCCAGGGTGCGGAGGCTTAGCGGGTTTCCGGCTTGGTGGCCGCCACGATGGCGGAGTGCAGGCCGCCACCGGCGTCGGTGGTCGGAGTGATCTGGACGTCCACGAAGCCGATGCCGGTCAGCAACTGCCTGTACTCGCATGCGGTGAGGGTGCCGTTGGCGCAGCCAACCCGCTGTTCGGCCGCAGAGCGAGCGGCAGGTTCGACCTCGTCATCGGCGATGACGTCGCTGATGCCGAACCGGCCGCCGGGCTTCAGCACGCGGAACGCCTCGGCCAGGACAGCGGGCTTGTCGAGGGAGAGGTTGATCACGCAGTTGGAGATCACGACGTCCACGGCGGCCGAGGGGAGTGGGATGTCCTCGATGTGGCCGTGCAGGAACTCCACGTTGGTCACGCCCGCCTGCTCGGCGTTGGCTCGGGCCAGGGAGAGCATGTCGTGGCTGGCGTCCAGGCCGTAGGCGTGGCCCGCTGGCCCCACACGGCGCGCCGAGAGCAGGACGTCCAGACCGCCGCCGGACCCGAGGTCGAGCACGGTTTCGCCCGGGAGCAGGTCGGCAACGGCCAGGGGGTTGCCGCACCCCAGGCTGGCGCGCAATGCGCTCTCGGGGACGTCGTGTTCGGTGTAGGCGGCAGCGCCGAAGCAGCCGTCTGTGAAGGCGTCGGCCTCGCAGTCCAACGGCGTGCCGCCGGCCAGGGCGAGGCGGGCCAGCCCGGAGTAGCGCTGGATCGTGGTGTCGCGTTCGGTCATCGACGTTCTCCTTGCGTCGGCGCACAGACGGGCGGGGCGGGTGCGGGGCGGCCCATGACGAGGTCGGCAGCGCTGGGGAAGCACTCCACGCACGCATCGTTGATCCGGTAGAAGGCGGACGTGCCCTGACGTTCGACCAGCACGAACCGCACCTCGGACAAGATCTTGAGATGAGCCGAGACGGTCGATTGGCCGACGTCGACCGCCTCGACGATCTCGCCCACGCTCATCGGAGCGCCACGGCGAGCCAGCAGAGAGACGATCTGGACTCGGGTCGCGTCAGCGAGCGCCTTGAACCACGAGGCGTACTCGACAGCAGTGGGCCGGTCGAGCGGCCCCTTCTCACCATTCATCGTTAATCGACGATAGACGATGAATGGGGTGTTCGGGAAGCCCCGCGGTTCACGTGATGGCGGGACTGCGACGTTCGATCATCACCACGTCGCGCCAGAGTCCGTGGTGGCGTCCGAGGACACCGACCACGCGGAATCCGGCGCCAGCATGTAGGGCCAGGCTGGGCGGGCGCCGTGCCCTCGAAGGTGGCTTGGCCCTCGTCGATGCCGAGCTGGTAGATGGCCAGCACCTGATCGACATGCACGGCTCATGGGGACGATCAGCGGCCCATCACTGGTCATACGAGATCAGCGATCAGCGCACGAACGCGGGCCTCGATCGAATCCCGGATCGGGCGTACCGCCGCCACCCCTTGTCCCGCAGGGTCGTGCAGTACCCAATCCTCATACCGCTTGCCGGGGAAGATCGGGCAGGCGTCGCCGCAGCCCATCGTGATGACGACGTCACTGGCCTGCACGGCATCCGTGGTGAGCACCTTGGGGATCTCGGCGGAGATGTCGATGCCGACCTCACGCATCGCCTCGACCACCGCAGGGTTCACGGCCTCAGCCGGCGCGGACCCCGCCGAGCGCACAATGATGCGCCCGCCCGCCAGGTGGGTCAGGAACGCGGCGGCCATCTGGGACCGTCCGGCGTTGTGGACACAGACGAACAACACGGAAGGCAGGTCGGACACCTGGAGTCCCCCTATCGAGGCTGGTCGGCGGCTGCTGCCTGCCGTACCGGATTGGATCTGCGGGACGTGTGCTGGACGCGCCCATAGAGGGCGATCAGGAGCAGCGCACCGAGAAAGGCCCCAGCCAGTTGAGCGGCAATGAAGCCGGGCACCGAGGCAGGCGAGATGCCGGCGAACGTGTCGGTGAAGGCCCGCGCCACGCTGACGGCCGGATTGGCGAAACTCGTGCTGCTGGTGAACCAGTACGCGGCACCGATGTAACCGCCCACGGCAACCGGCGCCAGGGCGGTACGGCCTTGGCGGATCAAGGCGAAGATGACCACGATGAGGCCGGCCGTGGCCACCACCTCACCCAGCAGCAAATGGACCCCCGACCGGTCATGCGTAGAGGTCTGTACGGCAGGCAGGGCGAACATGAGATTGGCCACCATCGCTCCTGCGATGCCGCCGGCGAACTGGGCGGGCAAGTAGACCAGCAGGTCTCGGCCGGAGATGTCCTTCCCGCGGCCCAGTATCCAGGCCGCCAGGGAAACGACCGGGTTGAAGTGGGCACCGGACACGGGCCCCAACACCAGGATCAGTACGGCCAGCCCGGCAGCGGTCGCCAGGCTGTTGGCCAGCAACTGCACTCCGACGTCGTGGGACAGATCGGCCGCCATGATGCCGGAGCCGACCACGACCGCCACCAGCGCCCCGGTGCCGACGAACTCCGCCAGTGCTCGACGTGCGAGAGTCACCGGGCGTCCGGGGCCTGCGGCTCGGGCAGCGCGAGCACATCCGTGAGCTGCTTGAGCGTGGCCGGGACGATCCAGTAATAGACCCACGTCCCACGCCGCTCGGAATCGACCAGGCCAGCCTCACGCAGCACCTTGAGATGATGCGAGATCGTGGGCGCGGTCACGTCGAAGGCGCCGGTCAACTCGCAGACGCACACCCCGTCGCCAACCCGCCGCCCACCTTCGTGCGCGCCGATCAGCGACAGCAGCCGCAGCCGGATCGGGTCGCCCAGCGCCTTGAACACTCGCGCCAGCTCACCGGCATCCTCCTGGGCGATCGGCTCGGCGACCAACGGGGTGCAGCAGCCGGAGGCGAGAACCGGCAGCTCCTGTTTCGACATACCTCTAATTTGACAGAATCCTAAGCAAGAGCGCAAACTCGGCACTGCTTAGACGTTCATCGAATCAGTGTCTAGGAAGGACTCGCCATGTCCCGCGTCCAACTCGCCCTGCGTGTGGCCGACCTGCAAGCCTCCATCGACTTCTACACCAAGCTCTTCGGCACCCAGCCGGCCAAGCTCCGCCCCGGGTACGCCAACTTCGCCATCACCGAGCCGCCGCTCAAGCTCGTCCTCATCGAAGGCGAGGAAGGCATCGACACCCGCCTGGATCACCTCGGTGTCGAGGTCGCCTCCACCGAGGAGGTAACCGCGGCGACCACCCGCCTCGCAGGCCAGGGCCTAGAAACCGCAGTGGAGGAGAACACCTCCTGCTGCTACGCCGTCCAGGACAAGGTCTGGGTCCACGGCCCCGGAGCCGAACCGTGGGAGGTGTACGTGGTCAAGGCCGACGCCGACACCCACACCAAGCAAACCGACCCAATCTGCTGCAGCCCGACCGCCGAGGTTGGCGAGCAGGCCGGAGCACCCACGGGCTGCTGCTGAGCACTCAAAGCCGCGGTCGGCCGAGCATGAGGGACACGGCGATGCGGGAGCCATGGCGTTTCTACGGGGGCGCTCAACCGCATCGCCGCGTCGCAGAGGGCGTACGGCAACGCCGCAGGCACCAGGTGGTCACAGGGAGAGGTGGCGCGTGTCGAGCAGGTTGTTGCCGGATCACCTCTGTGCTTCGCTGTCGGCCCATGGGTGCATCAGGTGAAGTACGCGTTCATCCGAGGGGTTCGCGACGTGGGCACGGCATCGTGAGACTGCTGGGCTGGGTGTGGAATGTCCCTGGTGGGGGCTGGCAAAGACTTCTCGCGTGCAGCTTCGGTGGGTTCTTCTCGGGGAGAACTGTGGGCGTGCCGAGTGCTGTGAGCTTTGGGGCCTGCGCGGGCACAGCCGATCACGGTTACTGAGGGGGATTGCCTTGTCCGGTGAGCTGCTGTTCTATCGTGCCGACAACGGCGGGATCACGACCGCCAGGATCGATGCCCAAGGGGCCTTCGGGGGGCTCAAGGATGGGCAGGTGAATCCGGACTGGACTCACATCGTGCCGGTGAACGGGAATCTGCTGTTCTATCGCGCTGGTGATGGTGGGATCGCGACCGCCAGGATCGACGGTCAGGGGTCTTTCACGGGGCTCAAGGACGGACGAGTCAACGCGGGATGGACGCACATCGTGCCGGTGAACGGGAATCTGCTGTTCTATCGCGCTGGTGATGGTGGGATCGCGACCGCCAGGATCGACGGTCAGGGGTCCTTCGCGGGGCTCAAGGACGGGCGAGTCAATGCGGGATGGACGCACATCGTGCCCTCCGCTTGAGCCCGTATAGACGGGTGGCGTACCAGGGCGTGTTAGTTCGGGGGATCGCTGGTGATGAGGGTGCCGATGTCGGCGCCCTCGCAGATCGCTCGCATCGCGCCCTTGGCCCTCACGTCGAAGACGTGCATCACCAGTTTCTGTTCATTGGCCAGGACGAAGGCGCTTTCGTCCATGACGCGGATTCCCGCCGACAGCGCCTCCCGGTAGGTGAGGGTGTCGAAGCGTTCCGCATCCGGGTTGACCTTGGGGTCGCTGTCGTAGACGCCGTCGACGCCGTGCTTGGCCACGAGGAGGGCGTCCGCGTCGAGCTCCAGGGCTCGCTGGACGGCGGGATAGTCGGTGGTGACGTACGGCTGGCCGATGCCGCCGGCGAGCAGTGCGATCAGCCCGCGATGGAGATGCCGGTCCGCGCGGAGCCGGATGAACGGTTCCGCCACACTGTGCATGGGCATCGCGGTCATCACGCGGACGTCGGTCTCCGTGCGCGCGGTCAGCACCCCGCGCAGCATCAGCGCGTTCATCACTGTGCCGAGCATGCCGATGTTGTCGGCCTCCGCCCGGTCGATGCCCCAACCGTCGGCCATGCGCCCGCGAAAGTAGTTGCCGCCGCCGATCACCACGGCGATCTGAATTCCGAGCTCATGCACCGAGACGATCTCGTCTGCCAGCTGGGCCAGGCTCGTGGGGTCGGTGCCCCAGCCGCTGCCTCCTGCGAGGGCCTCGCCGCTGAGCTTGACCACGACCCGTGAGTAACGCCGCACGTCCGTTCCCTTCACGGTCGCGCGCCCGGCGACCCGATCAAGGATGATACGGATGTGGAGTGGCAGAAGCTCTGAACGGTGACCTCTACACCATCGTGTGCGCCGCGGGCCCGGCCCGAGACGTCGGCCGGCTCGTCACCCTGGCCCAGGCCGCCGGCTGGACCGTCCAGGTGGTCGCCACCCCGTCGGCCCTCGCCTTCATCGACGCACCGGCGCTGGAACGCCAGACGGGCCGCCCCGTCCGCAGCCTGCACCGCCACCCCTCCGAACCGAGTCCGCCACGAGCCGACGCCATCATCGTGGCCCCCGCGACCTTCAACACGATCAACAAGTTCGCGTACGGCATCGCCGACACCTACGCCCTCAGCCTCCTCGCCGAAGCCCCCGGCCTGGGGATCCCGGTGGTGATGCTGCCCTACGTCAACACCGCCCTGGCCTCCCGCCGCCCCTTCAAGGACAGCCTCACCCGCCTCCGCCAGGAAGGCATCCACATCCACACCCCCGACGTGGACACGGACCCGTACCCCTGGTCCCTCGCTCTCGACACCCTGCACGCCCACACCAACCCCCGCAGAAGGCGTTAGTGGCGCCCCGCCTTCCGGGCGAGCATCGCAGCGTGGCCGAAGCTGGAACAGCTTGATCAGCCGTGCGAGGATTCTCCTTGCCTCGGCGGCCGGTTGGAAGGCTTCATGCGACGATCACTCGCTGGTCCGTTACTGATCGCAGCGCTGGCGATCAGTGCTGTCGCGCTGGCGTGCGTGGCGGTGCTCGGGACCGGGCCTACGAATCACACGGGCGGCACTACCCCGGTGGCCCAGCCCCTTGCCGCCGATGACGAGAAGGAAGCCAAGAGACTTCCCGCGGGTTCGGCCATGTCACTTGTGATCGACAAGGAGACGCGTGAGCTGCTCGCGAGCGCCGCCCAAGACAGCGGGCGTCCGGAGGCGGCCCGAGTCTCGTCATCAGGAACCATCTACTACGGACTCGTAGCCGGGGACTCGGATGAGACCGACCGCTTTTTCGCCGTCGCGATGCTGGACCGTCTGTACTACTGGACCAAGCAGGGCAGCGAAAGCTGGCACTACCAAACGGAAGGGAGACGTGCGGATGAATGGCGGGGTTGGGTTGGCGCAGGCTATCGAGGTGGTGCGGGCGGAGTTGTCCGCGGCGATGACCGAGGGGGATGGTGAGCGGCTGCAGTTCGATGTGGGGACCGTGGATCTCGAATTCTCCGTGCAGGTCCGCCGGGAGGCCGAGGGTAAGGCGGGGATCAAGGTGTGGGTGGTCGAGGCCGGGGCGTCGGGAGGGGTGTCCAAGGAGTCGACTCACACGGTGAAGGTGTCGCTGACGCCGATCGACACGAAGACCGGCGGCGCGCCACGGGTCCGCGACGAGGTCGCCGGGCCGCCGCCTCGCGGTTGAGCAAGGGCGTCGTCAGGGGCCCAGGCGGGCCAGGACTCCTTCCATGCCCGATTCGACCATGGACGGGTCGGAGGTCGTGAGGCCGTGGAGTACCTCGTGCCACGGGCCGAGGCGGTGCCACGCCAGGGCCCTGGCGCGAAGTTCGGGGCTCACGTCGTAGGCGGTGGCCAGCGCCTGCGAGAAGGCGTACGGCGTGCCGTACAGAACCCAGGCGAGGTCGAGCGCCGGATCCCCGAGGTGCGCGTCGGTGAAGTCGATGACGCCCGAGACCTGACCGTCAGTGGCGAGGATGTGTTCGGGGCCGAGGTCGCCGTGCACGACGGCGCACGCGGGGAATCCGGCGACGAGCGACAGCAGCGACCGTCCGGCCGCCTGCCGCGAGGAGGGCAGCAAGGGCAGCACCCGGGACGTGAAGGCGTCGAGCGGCAGGTCCGGCCCCGCGGGCAGCCCGGGAGCCGCCGAGGCGTCAGCCGCGTGCAGCGCGCGCAGGAACTCACCGAGTCGCAGGGCCTGTGAGGGGCCGGGTGAGGACATGGGCAGGCCGGGCACGACGGCGTGCCGTACGACGACAGGTGAGTGCGAGACCACGACGGGGACGGGCACCGCGAGCGGCAGCTGGGGTGCCAGCCACGGCATGAGGCGGGTCTCCATGAGGAGCAGCGGTCCCACCGAGGGGCGGCGGGGACGCCGTTCGATCCAGCGGCCGTCCACCAGCCGGGTCAGGCTGTCCCATCCCTGTTCGATCACGCGATGAGCCTAATCGCCAAAATGCGACAAACCGATATCAAACCGTACTTGTCTGGACGAGCCGCCAAAGCCAGGGTCGAACGCATGAGCAAGTTACCTCGCACTCTGGCCGCACTCGCGCTGACTCTGGCGGCTGGGCTGGTCGCGGCCGCTCCCGCAGACGCCGCGACGGGGTTCACCCCGGGCGCGCCCGGCGCCGGTGACCCGTACTTCCCCGACATGGGCAACGGCGGCTACGACGTGGCGCACTACGACATCGCGCTGAAGTACGACCCCGCCACCAAGTCCATCACCGCCACCACCAAGATCCTCGCCTCCGCGACGCAGAACCTGTCGCGGTTCAACCTCGACTTCCTGGGCCCGCTGCAGATCTCCGACGTGAGCGTCAACGGCCGCCAGGCGACCTACCAGCGGACCGGCGCCCAGGAACTGGAGATCACCCCGTCCAGGGGGCTCCGCAACGGCCAGCCGTTCACCACACAGGTCACCTACTCGGGCGCCCCGCAGACGATCGACGACCCGGCGCTGGGGATCTCGGGCTGGGTGAACACCAGCGACGGCGGCCTCATGCTGAACCAGCCGATCGGCGCCGCGACGGTCTACCCGGTCAACGACAGCCCGCAGGACAAGGCCACCTACACCTTCACCATCACCGCGCCCGAGGGCCTCACCTCGCTGGCCAACGGCGACCCGGCCGGCAGCTGGACCAAGGACGGCTGGACGACCGCCCGCTGGGTGATGGGCCAGCCCATGGCCAGCGAGCTCACCGTGATCGCGATCGGCAAGTTCACCGTGACGGACGGCGTGACGCCCGGCGGCGTCCGCAACATCACGGCGATCGACACCACGCTGGATACCGCGCCAGGCCAGGACGCCGACTTCCAGAACCGGACCGCCACGGTGACCGACTGGGAGTCCTCGATCTACGGCCGCTACCCGTTCGGCTCCACCGGCGGCATCGTGGACGACGCGCACGTCGCCTACGCGCTCGAGACGCAGGGTCGCCCGGTCTACGACAGGTACGGCCGGCCGGGCCAGAACCCGAGCGACGGCCTGCTCGCCCACGAGCTGGGTCACCAGTGGTTCGGTGACAGCGTCACGCCGAAGCGGTGGGCCGACATCTGGCTGAACGAGGGTTTCGCGACCTACTCCGAATGGCTCTACGCCGAGCACACGGGCGGCCAGAGCGTCCAGGCCAGCTTCGACGAGACGTACGCGACCGACGCGAGCGACGACCTGTGGCAGGGCAAGGTCGCCGACCCCGGGCGTGACCACATCTTCGACGGCCTGGTCTACGACCGCGGCGCCATGACGCTGCACATGATCCGCAAGACCATCGGCGACGACAGGTTCTTCACCCTGCTCAAGCTGTGGCCCACCGTCCACCGGCACGGCAACGCCTCCACCGAGGACTTCACCACCTTCGTGAAGCGGATCGCCGGCCACGCCAACGCCGGGCAGCTCGACGCGCTGTTCGCGACGTGGCTCTACTCCGAGGGCAAGCCCGCCCTATGACGCCCGCGGGCTCGGGCCAGGCCCGAGCCCGAAGGCCTCCTCCACCTGCCACGCTCCGTCCGCGAAGCGCACCCGCGTGACCTCCCTGACGGACATCTCGAAGGGCAACCGCTCCGACAGGTCGGCCTCGATCGCGTCGAACGTCTCCGGCGGCTGGTCCTGGGCGACCGTGAGGTGGGGGACCGGGTCTCCGTAACGCCCGCCGTACGGCTCGGCCTTGGGCCAGCGAGCCGTCACAGCCGAGGTCAGCGCGCTGAAGGACACCGACGGGGCAGGGTCGAGGTACAGCAGCCCGGGAAGCCGCCCGAAGCGGGAGAACGTTGCGGTGAACGGCTCATGGGCGGCGAACAGGTCGGCGAGCTCCGCGGCGGGGATGCCGGGGAGGAACGGATACATGACCGTGACGTGGGCGGGGATGCCGGGCCTGTCGTAGCGCAGGCGCCAGGAGCCCACGATCGGGTCGGCCTCGGGGACCAGAACCACCAGGGCATGGAGAGACACATTCACCTCTTGACGCGTCGATCACGTGGCCGTACTAATTATGGATCCCATCAAAAGTAAAGCGAGGGTGCCATGGTTGCCCGCTTGTTAGCCGCGCTCACCCTGGTCACGACACTCTTCAACCATCCAAGCATCGACGGCACGACGGACGGGTCCCTCCAGGACTCCCTCATGCAGCTCGTGGACCAGGCCGCGCCCGGATCGACGCTGCGCGTGGCGACCTACGTGCTGGAGGTGCCCGAGTTCGAGCAGAAGCTGGAGGCCGCCTACCGCAGGGGCGTCGACGTCAAGGTCGTCGCCGAGGGCTCCGACCACGACCCGCTGCTTGACACCCTCGCCACCGCGCTCGGCCCAGGACGGGTCACCCTCTGCCAGCTGGGGTGCCTCGGGCCGGACAAGGACATCATGCATGAGAAGTTCTTCGTCTTCAGCCGCCTGACCGACGGCCGCACGGACGTGGTGGTGCAGACCTCGCAGAACGTCTCCACGGAGTACGGCCTGCACCAGAACATGATCATCACTGATGGCGACGTAGGGCTGGCCAACGGCTACCGCAACGTCTTCGACCGGCTGGCGAGCCAGGTCCAGGGCACATGGCAGGCCCCCTTCACCTCCGACAGCGGCAAGATCACGGTCTGGATGTCGCCCCGGGATGCCACCTATGACCAGAACACCTACGGCAACAGCGACCTCGTGGCCGCGCAGCTATCGAATGTGACATGTCCGGCGTCGATCAGGATCGTCCAGTCGCAGTTCGCCACTGACCGGCCCAACGTCATCAGCGTGCTGAAGACCAAGAAGCAGCAGGGCTGCCAGGTCGAGGTGATCACCGCGGAGGGCGCGGGGCCCGCCGCGGTCGGCAAGCAGCTGGCCCAGGCGGGGATCGGCGTGTTCACCTTCCGCCCCGGTGGCTGCCACTACCCGGTGCGCGGCACCTGTGCGGTGGACTCCATCCACTCCAAGTACATCCTGGCCGGCAACATCGTCTACACCGGCTCGCAGAACCTCGTCGCGGGCTCGCTCCTCTACGCCGACGACGCCTTCGTCAAGGTCGACGACCCCGCCGTCTACCAGGCCTTCGACGCCGACTACAAGCAGCTGAAGGACGAGACGGTCAAGCTGCACCCGGCTACGTACCCCAACGCCGCCCTGACCATGGCCGCCGACGGCCCCGACGACCAGCGCGAACCCAGGGCAGCCGCGAGCGCCACCGGCTACACGGCCGTCACCTGGGAGGACGCCAGCACCGCCGAGGTCTACGCCCGGATCTACCACAACGACCAGCCCGTCACCGGCCCGGTCAAGGTCTCGATGGGCGGCGTCGGCTGCGCCACCGGATGGAACCACATCCGCCCTGACGTGGGCCTCGACGACGCCGGCAACGCCTACGTGGCATGGGCCGAGGACGGCGACTGCCGCGGCGAGCACAACATCGCGGTCCGTCGCCTCACCCCGGCAGGCGCGCTCAGCTCGACGATCTGGGCCAACGATCCGCAGTGGGCGGGAGACCAGAACAGGCCCACGATCGCGGTCCGTGGCACCGGCGCGTTCACCGTCGCCTGGGAGGACACCCCCAGCGGGAGCATCCGCGCCGCCGGCTACTCCTCCTTCGGCACCCGCTCCTTCGGCCCCGTCGCCGTGACCGGCGCGGTCAGCGCCACCCGCCCCGACGCCGCCATCGACGGCACCGGCGCCACCACGCTGGTCTGGGAGCAGTACACCGACATCTACATGGGCAAGATCTCCGCCACCGGCACGGTCACCCTGCGCGACAGCTCCATCGACCCGCGCGTCCCCGTCAACACCAACACCGCCGCCCAGCACCTGGCCCCCGCCGTCGCGGTCACGTCCACCGGCGACTCGGTCGTCGCCTGGAGCGACAACCTCAACGGCATCTGGCGGGTACGGCTGCGCGGCCTGGCCCCGTCGATGGCCGCCCGCTGGAGCGAGCGCGCCGCCGCCCAGGGCCTCTACGCGCCGGGCCAGACGCCCGACGAGTCCAAGGAGTACCCGCCGATGTGCGACACCCGCACGAGCGGCTGCGCCGTACAGGGCACGCCGTTCGTCGGCCTGGACGGCAGCGGCAGGGCCGTCGTGAGCTGGACCGAGTCCGACTGGTGGGCCGCCGACCGCGGCTACGAGGTGTACGCCAGGGGGCTCAACGCCGACGGGAGCACCACCGGCCGCTTCCCGGTGGAGCGGATGAACCCGATGACGGTCGGCGACCAGGCCACCGCACCCGTCGCCGTCGCGCCGGACGGATCCTTCACTCTCTTCTACGCCGACGACTTCGACGCCAACGGCTACCGCGACATCGTGGCCCGTTCTGGCTTCACCAACACCACCTACTAGCCGAGCCCTTCGTCGTTGATCAGCCACCGGCCGCTCGCCGGATCGCGGATCATCTTGTAGTCCCACGGCTGGACGCCGTCGCCGAAGCTGCCATCGCCGCCCTCTTGGGCGAACTTGGTGAACACGGCGACGGCGTTCACGTAATGTCCGGACACGAGCGTGGTGTCCTTGCCTACCCCGAGGATCTCGACATGGGAGATCCCGTCCGTGTCGCTCAGCCACAAGTCGGCCGACCGGAGGTGCTCCGAGGTCGGCAGGGCACCTGATAGTACCCTTGGCGAAAAACCGGTTTAGCTACAAGGGGCGGGATGACGTTGAAGCGGCCGACGATCGCCGACATCGCGCGGCGGGCGGGGGTCACCAAGAGCGCTGTGTCCTTCGCGCTGAACGGCAGGCACGGCGTGTCCGAGCAGACCAGGCGGCGCATCCTGGAGATCGCCGACGAGCTCGGCTGGCAGCGCAGCAGCGCCGCGAGCGCGCTCAGCCACGGGCGCGCCGGGGCGGTGGGCCTGGTGCTCGACCGTCCCGCCCAGACGCTGGGCGCCGAGCCGTACTTCATGCAGTTCATCTCCGGCCTGGAGAGCGAGCTGTCGGCCGCGGGGGTGCCGCTGCTGCTGCACATGACCGCCGACCTGGACGACCAGATGGAGGCGCACCGGCGCTGGTGGGCGGAGCGCCGGGTGGACGGCGTGATCCTGGTGGACCTGCGGGTGGACGACCCGCGCCCGGCCAGGATCGCCGAGATGGGCATGCCGGCCGTGGTCTCCGGCGGGCCCGACTGGCTGGGCGGGCTGCCGGGGGTGTGGCACGACGAGGCCGCGGCGATGCGCGAGGTGATGGACTACCTGCACGCGCTCGGGCATCGGCGCGTGGCCAGGGTGGCCGGCCCGCCGTACCTGCAGCACACCGACATCAGAAGCCGGATATTTCGGGAAAAGGGTGGGCAAATCGTTCTGCACACCGACTACACCGGTGAGGAGGGCGCCAGGGCCACCAGGAAGCTGCTCACCGGCGAGGAAAGGCCGACGGCCATCGTCTACGACAACGACATCATGGCGGTCGCGGGCCTGGCGGTGGCCGGCGAGCTGGGCGTCGACGTGCCGGGTGAGCTGTCGCTGGTGGCCTGGGACGACTCGCCGTTCACCCGACTGGCGCGCCCGGCGCTCACGGCCGTCAGCGTCGACACCTTCGACCGCGGCGTGCGCGCGGCCCGCTGCCTCCTCGACGTCGTCGCCGGCAGGAAACCGGACACCGGGGACGTCCCGGTCCCTGAACTGATTCCACGGGGAAGCACTGAACCGGTTTAGTCAGCCATTGACCCTTTACCGGTTTACCGACTAGTTTCGGCACACCCGCACAGTTGAGGAGTGTGCCCGGTGAAGTCATCTGCCATCGCGTCGATCGCACTGCTCGCCGTCGCGGCCGCCGCCTGCGGTTCAGGAGACGGCTCCACAACCAGGACGGCGAAGACTCTGACGTATTGGGCCAGCAACCAGGCGGCCAGCATCGAGCTGGACAGGAAGGTGCTCCAGCCGGAGCTGGACAAGTTCGAGCAGAAGACGGGCATCAAGGTCAACCTCGAGGTCATCCCCTGGTCCGACCTGCAGAACCGGATACTCAACGCGGCAACCAGCGGCCAGGGCCCCGACGTGGTCGACATCGGCAACACCTGGTCGGCCTCGCTGCAGGCCACCGGCGCGTTCGTCGGCTTCGACGAGGGCACGCTGGCCAAGGTCGGCGGCAACGACAGGTTCCTGGCCAGCAGCATGTCCTCCACCGGCGCGCCCGGCCAGCCGCCGGGCTCGCTCCCGCTCTACGGCATGGCCTACGGGGTCTACTACAACAAGAAGCTGGTCAAGCAGCCGCCCAGGACCTGGGCCGAGCTCGTGGCCACCGCCAAGAAGCTCACCAGGGACGGCAACTACGGCCTGACCGTGCTCGGCGCCAGCTACACCGAGGGCTGGTGTCGCTGGTCTACCTGTGGCTGACCAACAGGGGGCGCGATGTACAGGGTGCTTAGGGTCGTCGTGCTGGCCGGGCTGGCGCTGTTCACGCTGGTCCCGCTGTACGTGATGGTGATCTCGTCGATCAAGCCGCTCAAGGACGTGCAGGGGCCGTTCACCTGGTGGCCGTCGCAGGTCACGCTCTCGCCGTACGTCGAGATGTGGCGGACCGTGCCGCTGGCCACCTACTTCGTCAACAGCGTGATCGTGGCGCTGGCGGCCACCGGGTGCTCGACGCTGATCGCGGTGTTCGCCGGGTACACCGTCAGCCGGTTCCGGTTCGCCGGGCGGCAGCCGTTCCTGACGACCGTGCTGTCGACGCAGATGTTCCCGGGGATCCTGTTCCTGCTGCCGCTGTTCCTGATCTTCGCCAACGTCGACAGGGTCACCGGGCTCCAGCTGATCAACTCGCGCGAGGGGCTGACGCTCACCTATCTGACCTTCTCGCTGCCGTTCGCCATCTGGCTGCTCGCCGGGTACTTCGACTCCATCCCCAGGGAGCTCGACGAGGCGGCCGAGGTCGACGGGGCCGGGCCGCTCGGGGCGCTGCTCCGGGTGGTCGTGCCGGCGGCCCGGCCGGGGATCGTGGCGGTCGGGATCTACGCGTTCATGACCGCCTGGGGCGAGGTGCTGTTCGCCTCGGTGCTGACCGACAAGAACACCCGGACGCTGGCCGTCGGGCTGCAGGCCTACGCCAACCAGAGCAACGTGTTCTGGAACCAGGTCATGGCGGCGTCCCTGGTCGTGAGCGTGCCCGTCGTGCTCGGCTTCCTGGTCCTGCAGCGCTATCTCGTCGCTGGGCTCACCGCCGGCGCGGTCAAATCATAAGGATCACTACTTTGAAGCGAAATTTCCGGAAACTGCCGGGTGCCTGCTGGCTGGGCGCCAACTTCTGGTCGCGCAACGGCGGCCCGCTCATGTGGCGCGAGCCGTACGACCCCGCGATCCTGCGCGCGGAGCTGCGCACGCTGCGCGAGCACGGACTGAACACCACCCGGTCGTTCTTCTACTGGCCGGACTTCATGCCCGAGCCGGACCGGATCGACGAGGACTGTGTCGCGAGATATCAGGACTTCCTGGACGCGCACCAGGAGCTGGGCATGGGGACGATCCCGACGTTCATCGTGGGCCACATGTCGGGGGAGAACTGGGACCCGATCTGGCGCGAGGGCCGCGACCTGTACGGCGACGTGTGGCTGGTCGGCCGCCAGGCCTGGTTCGCCGAGCAGCTCACGCGCAGGTTCCACGCCCACCCCGCCGTCG
This sequence comes from Nonomuraea sp. NPDC050536, assembly GCF_044457685.1. Taxonomy (NCBI): domain Bacteria; kingdom Bacillati; phylum Actinomycetota; class Actinomycetes; order Streptosporangiales; family Streptosporangiaceae; genus Nonomuraea; species Nonomuraea sp. NPDC050536. Next base: position 8,378 of record NZ_JBITHD010000007.1, on the reverse strand, counting down.
CCGGCTGGCTGATCACCAACGAGATGCCGATCTACGGCGGTACGGCGGAGCGTCGCGTGATCTCGGCGTGGGCACAGCTCATGGTCCAGGCGGTCCGCGCGGGAGGCGGGACCCAGCCGGTCTCGATCGGCGACGGGGCCTGGGGCGCCGAGGTGACGGGCGAGCACAACGGGTTCTCGACGCGGGATCTGGCGGTCTTCACCGACTTCGTCGGGCCGCACGTCTACCGGATGGAGGACGACGTCGTCCGCCAGCACTACGCGGCGGCGTTCGTCTGCGAGCTGACCGGCGGTTTCGACAGGCCGGTCGTGCTGGAGGAGTTCGGGGTCACCTCGGAGTACGTGGCCGGCGACCACGCCGCGCACTACTACCGGCAGGTGCTGTACAACTCGCTGCTGGCCGGCGCGACCGGGTGGCTGGCCTGGAACAACACCGACTTCGACCTGACAGATCAGGACCCCTACCGGCATCACCCGTTCGAGCTGCACTTCGGGCTCACCACGGTGGAGGGGACGCCGAAGCCGCAGCTCGCGGAGATGGCGGACTTCGCGCGCACGCTGCGGGAGATCGACGTCGAGCGCTGCGAGCGGGTCAACGGCGACGCCGTGCTGGTCGTGCCCGAGGTGATGGAGGGCGACGTGCCCTTCACCTACCCGGAGGAGCGCACGCACATCTTCACCACGCTGCGCCAGGCCTACGTCGCCGCCCGCGCCGCGGACCTGCCGATCGGCCTCACCAGGGAGCGCGACGGCATCGCGGGGGGAGCCCGGCTCTACCTGGTCCCGTCCACCAAGCAGCTCACCGCGCCGGGCTGGCACCGGCTCGAGGCCCTCGCCGAGCAGGGCGCCGTCGTGTACGTCTCCTACTCGCCTGGCACGCCGGGCATCCAGCGCGGACCGTGGTACTCCCACATGAACGCCATGTTCGGCGTCGAGCACCGCCTGCGTTACGGGCTCATCGACCCCGTCGAGGACGACGTGGTCGAGCTCACCTTCCTGTCGGGGCTCGGCTCCATCGACGAAGGAACCACCCTTGCCTTCAACGCCGCGGGCAACGAGCACAGCCGCGCCTACCTGCCGGTCCGTCCCGTCGAGGCCGAGGTGGTCGCCGTCGACCAGCACGGCACGCCCGCCCTGCTGCGCCGCCGCGCGGGCGCCGGATGGCTGATCCTGGGAACGTTTCCGATCGAGCACATGGCCGCGCTCACCCCGCGGGTCAACCCCGAGCCGACCTACCGCCTCTACGACGCGCTGGCCGGGCTGGCCGGGGTGTCCAGGCCGGTGACGGTCGACGATCCGCGCGTCTCGGTCGACCTGCTCGAGCACGACAACGGCACGCGGTACGCCTTCCTGGTCAGCCAGTCCGAGGAGCGGCTCACGGTCAAGCCCGCCGGCCTCGACGAGGCGATCACCCTGCCGCCCTACGGCGTGCGGGTGATCTCGGTGTAGGTCAGCAGGTAACGCCAGAACAGCAGCCGCCTGATCCGCGAACCGGGCAGCAGCCGGGCCGCCTCCCGCCGGATCTCCGGCAGCGGCAGCGTCGCCTGCTTCACCGGCGCGTTCACCTCCGGACCCCGCCGACGGCTCAGCGCCAGCCGGAAGGCGGCGTTGACCGGGATGGCCGCGACGCTGACCGCGTAGTCGGCTCGGGTGCTCTCCGGATAGCACCCGAGCACGGCCAGCACCCCGCCGGGGTTGAGCGCCTCCCGCAGCCGCGAGACCGTGTCGAAGGGCATGTGGTGCAGGCTCGCCAGGCACGAGATGAAGTCGTAGCGTCCCAGCTCGACCGACGTGGCATCGCCGTGGATGAACCGCACGCCGTCCCCGCGCGCCGCCCGGATGACCGCGGGATCGGGATCCACCGCGTCCACTGCCAGCCCCCTGGCGGCCAGCGCCCGCGCGAAGCGCCCGGTGCCGCACCCCACGTCCAGCGCCGTCGCCGCCCCCGCGGGCACGTGCCGCAGCACAAGCCCGTGGTAGTGGTCGTTGTGGTCGAAACTCATGCGCTCTGACCGTACAGATGCACCTGCTGCCCCCGGTAGTCCAGGTCCCGCAGGTGCCGGTGCCCGATGCGCTCCGCCACCGAGACCGAGCGCGCGTTGCCCGGCTTGATCAGCGAGATCACCTCCCGCGCCGCCAGCTCCTCGAAGCAGTACCGCACCGCCGCCCTGCCCGCCTCGGTCGCGTACCCCTTGCCCCAGTGCGCCCTGGCCAGGCACCATCCGACCCCCAGCCCGGGAAAGCCGTACGGCTGCCAGGGTCCCGCCCGGCCGACGAACGCGCCGGTGGCCCTCTCCACCAGCGCCCAGTGCGAGTAGCCGCGGATCTCCCTGTGGCCGATGAACGTGGCCAGGCTCCGCCACGCGTCGGCCGACGAGGTCCCCACCGTCTCCGCCAGCCCGCCGGCCACCTCGGGATCCGACAGCATGGCCGCGTAGTCGTCGAAGTCGTCACCGGTCAGCGGGCGCAGGATCAGCCGTTCGGTCTCCAGCATGATCGCCAGTATCGTTCACCCGGCCAGCCGCCGCAGTCGTTCCTTCTCCTCGGCGGTGATGTTCGGGTCGCTCAGCCGCTGCTCGACCGCCTCGGTCAGCCGCGGCCGATGGTCGGTACGGCTGCCGCGCACGATGGCCCCGATCAGCAGCCGCCGCCCGATCCTGGTCACCAGATTGGGCGCCTCGACCGTGCGCAGCAGCGCGACCGTGGTCGCCAGGTCGAAGGCGGGCTCCCCGGCCGCCGCGTTGCACCAGTCGATCACGCTCGGCCCGTCGGGCGTCATCACCACGTTGAGCGGATGCAGGTCCAGGTGGAGCACCCGATCACCCGGAACCAGGGACGGCCGCAGCCAGTCAGGCGCCGGGATCGCGCCGAGCCGGTCGTGCAGCGAGCCGAGCAGCCGCCCCAGCGTCCCCACCCGCCACGGCGTCCTGGTCAGCACGTCGACCATGGTCGGCCCGTGCAGGCGCTCCATCACCAGGTCCCGTTCGGTGGCGTCGTAGACTTCCGGCGTCGGATAGCCGCGTTCCCTGACGTAGCCCATGATCCGCGCCTCGTCCGCGGCCGAGGTGTTCTCGTGGTAGCGCCGCAGCACCCGGGTCCTGGACAGCGCGAACACCTCGGCGGTGCGGCCCCGGCCGATCAGCTCCATCGCTTGAACTCCCATCCGGCACCTGATTACCTGATTACATGACTGATAATGAAGTGCCGACCCTTGCCGAATGGGCCGGGGGCACCGAGGCGTTGGAGCGGTTGACCGAGGTCTTCTACCGGCAGGTTCTCAAGGACGATCTGATCGGCCCGCTGTTCGCGGGAATGGACCCCCATCATCCCAAGTATGTGGCGATGTGGCTGGCCGAGGTGTTCCGCGGGCCCGAACGTTACAGCACCGAGCGCGGCGGCTATTCGCACATGGTCGGCCAGCACCTGGGCAAGGCCATCACCGAGCCGCAGCGCCGCAGGTGGGTGAGCCTGTTGATGGACGCGGCCGACGAGGCGGAACTGCCCGACGACCCCGAGTTCCGCTCGGCGTTCCTGGCCTACATCGAGTGGGGCACCCGGCTGGCCCTGCACAACTCCCAGCCCGGCGCCACGCCGCCGCCCAAGGCGCCCATGCCGCACTGGGGTTGGGGCGAGGCCCCGCCGTACCAGCCGTAACCTGGACCTATGACCAGGGGCACGCTGCGCATCTACCTCGGTGCCGCCCCTGGCGTGGGCAAGACGTACGCCATGCTCGGCGAGGGCCGCAGGGCCCAGGAGCGCGGCAGGGATGTGGTCGTGGGCTTCGTCGAGGCCCACGGCCGCGCCCGCACCGCCGAACTGCTCGACGGCATGGAGGTCCTGCCGCGCAGGACGATGATCCACCGCGGCGCCACGTTCACCGAGCTCGACGTGGACGGGGTGCTGGCCCGCAAACCCAAGCTCGTCCTGATCGACGAGCTCGCCCACACCAACGTGCCCGGCTCTGCCAACCCCAAGCGCTGGCAGGACATCGAGGAGATCCTCGAGGCCGGCATCGAAGTCGTCACCACCGTCAACATCCAGCACCTCGAGTCGCTCAACGACGTGGTCGAGCAGATCACCGGCGTCCCGCAGCGCGAACGCGTCCCCGACGAGGTCGTACGGCGGGCCGACCAGATCGAGCTGATCGACATGTCACCCGAGGCGCTGCGCCGCCGGATGGCCCACGGCAACGTCTACCCGCCCGAGCGGGTCGACGCCGCGCTGTCGAACTACTTCCGCGTCGGCAACCTGATCGCCCTGCGCGAGCTCGCGCTGCTCTGGCTGGCCGGCAAGGTCGACGATCAGCTCGACCGCTACCGCGCCGACCACGGCATCGAAGGCACCTGGGAGGCGCGCGAGCGGGTCGTGGTCGCCCTGACCGGCGGCACCGAAGGCGACACTCTGGTACGGCGCGCCGCCCGCATCGCCGCCCGCAGCAAGGGCGCGGACCTGCTGGCCGTCCACGTCACCAGATCCGACGGCCTGGCCAACGGCGGGGATCCGGCGAGCCTGGCCAGGCAGCGCGCTCTGGTCGAGTCGCTGGGCGGCACCTACCACCAGGTCGTGGGCGACGACATCCCGCGGTCGCTGCTGGAGTTCGCCAAGGGCGTCAACGCCACCCAGCTCGTGCTCGGTGCCTCCCGGCGCGGCCGCCTCGCCCAGCTGCTCTCGCGCGGCGTAGGTGTGACCACCACCGCGCTGTCCGGGCCGATCGACGTGCACATGGTCACCCACGAGCAGGTCAGCAAGGGGCGCCGCCCGGTCGGCTCACCCGCGGCGCTCACCTTCAGGCGGCGCGCGTGGGGGTGGGGGCTCGCGCTGGTCGCCGTGCCCCTGCTGACCGGCGCGCTGCTGCCCGTCCACGACCACCTCAGCCTGCCGAGCGAGATCCTGCTGTTCCTGCTCATGGTCGTGGCCGTGGCGCTGGTGGGCGGCATGTGGCCGGCGCTGACCGCCGCCGTGCTCGGGTTCGGCCTGCTGAACTGGTTCTTCACGCCGCCGCTGCACACACTGACCGTCGCCGATCCCGAGAACCTGCTGGCGCTGGTCATCTTCGTGCTGGTCGCGGCAATGGTCAGCACCGTCGTGGACAAAGCGGCCAGCCGTAGCAGGGAGGCCGCGCGGGCCAGGGCCGACGCCGAGGTGCTCGCCACGCTGGCCGGCCACGTGCTGCGCGGCGAGGCGGCGCTGACCTCGTTGCTTGCCAGGTTGCGCGAGGTGTACGGGCTGACCTCGGTCACACTGCTCGAGCGCGACGGCGACTCCTGGCGGATGGTCGCCACGGCGGGCGGGCCGCCGTGCACGTCTCCCGGCGTGGCCGACACCGATGTGGCCGTCGACGAGGACCTGGTGCTCGCCGTACGGGGAAGGTTGCTGGACGCGGCCGACCGGCAGGTGCTCGAGGCGTTCGCGGCCGAGGCGGCGGTGGCGCTGCGGCAGCAGCGGCTGCGGGAGGAGGCCGAGCGGGCCAAGCCGCTGGCCGAGGCGGACAAGATGCGCACCGCGCTGCTGGCCGCCGTCAGCCATGACCTGCGCACCCCGCTGGCCTCGGCCAAGGCGGCCGTCGAGTCGCTGCGCAACACCGAGATCGACTGGAGTCCCTCCGACCGGTCGGAGCTGCTCGCCACGGCCGACGAGTCCCTGGTCAAGCTGGATCGGCTGGTGGCGAACCTGCTGGACATGAGCCGCCTGCAGGCTGGGGTGCTGGGCGTCGCCCTGGTGCCGGTCGCGCTTGAGGAGGTGGTCCCCCGGGCGATCGACGACCTCGGCACGCTGCGCGACCGCATAGAAGGCGACATCTCGGTGGACCTTCCCGAGGTGGAGGCCGATCCGGCGCTGCTCGAGCGGGTCCTGGTCAACCTCATGGCCAACGCCGTCCGCTACAGCCCGCCGGAGTTCCCCGTGCTGGTCACCGGCAGCCGGCTCGGCGACCACATCGAGATCCGCGTCATCGACCGGGGCCCCGGGATCCCTCCGGAGGCGCATGAGAGGGTGTTCATGCCGTTCCAGCGGCTCGGCGACCGCGACAACCACACGGGGGTGGGGCTCGGACTCGCGCTCTCGCGCGGGCTCACCGAGGCCATGGGCGGCACGCTCACGCTGGAGGAGACGCCAGGAGGGGGCCTGACAATGATCGTCTCGCTGCGGAGCGCGCGGTGACGCGAGTGCTCGTCGTCGACGACGAGCCGCAGATCCTGCGCGCGCTGCGCATCAACCTGGCCGCCCGGCACTACGAGGTGGCCGTGGCGCCCGACGGCAACTCGGCGCTGCGCCAGGCCGCCGACTGGCACCCGGATCTGATCGTGCTCGACCTCGGCCTGCCCGACCTGGACGGCGTCGAGGTCATCCACGGGCTGCGCGGCTGGACCACTGTCCCGATCATCGTGCTGTCAGGGCGGGCGGGTAGCGACGACAAGGTGGGCGCGCTCGACGCCGGCGCCGACGACTACGTCACCAAGCCCTTCGGCATCGACGAGCTGCTCGCCCGCATCCGCGCGGTCACCCGCCGCGTCGCCACCCCCGACGAGCCCGCCGTGGCGCGGATCGGCGACCACACGGTCGACCTGGCCAACAAGACGGTCTCCAGCGGCGTCCACCTGACGCCCACGGAATGGCACTTCCTCGAGCTGCTCGTGCGCAACCCCGGCAAGCTCATCAGCCAGCGCCAGGTGCTCACCGAGGTGTGGGGAGACTCCTACCTCAAGGAGACGCACTATCTGCGCCAGTACATGGCCCAGCTGCGGCGCAAGCTCGAACGCGATCCCGCCCACCCCGAGCACCTGCTGACGGAGCCCGGCATGGGCTACCGCTTCCAGCCCTAGTCTTCCTCCTCCTCTTCGAAGTACGACTCCTCGACCAGGGGATCCTTGTGCGCGTCGGTCTCGCGCCAGTCTTCCTCGTGCATCCAGTGGAAGATGTCGCGCGGGGCCTCGTCGTCTATCTCGTCGATGCGGTGGCGCTGGGGGAGCATGTCCCTGTACATGGCGACCAGTGAGGTCTGCGGGTCATCCCCCATGTCCCGGCCTATCTCGTAAATCGGCTCACTCATCTTGACGTCACGCCTTTGACCATGATGGTGGCCTTCTGCACAGCCCAGCCAGCCAGCAGGAGCCCGAAGGCCACCTGCGCGATGCGCGCCCAGAGCACGGAGGTGTCGTCGGCGAACACCACGACGCCAATCCATAGCAGGCCGAAGATCCCGACGAGCCCGATGGCCGCCCAGTTCAACCCCCGTTGCCACATACGCGCAGTCTTACAGCCATCATCCCAAGCCCGGGTATACCGACGGTCATCCGGCGACATCTCCCCCCAAAGCCCCCTATCCCACAGGCTCTCCCGCGCTCTGGCCTGGTGCGGGTCCCCTCTTTCGGCCCTTCCCTTTTTGCACGTTCCGCGGGCTTCGGTCCTGCTGGCCCATGGTCGCGGTTCGCCGGCTTGTGGCGTCGCGGTTCGGGTACGGCCGACCGTACGGGCGTCGACGGGGTTGGGTGGCCTGCCGTACCGGAGGAGTCAGCGGGGGAGGCGGCGGCCGGTGCCGACGCAGCGGCGCAGGCGCATGCCGCGGGGACGGATCGGGGCGTTCTGCTCGAGGTAGGCGACCAGAGCCGCGGCGGTGCGCGCGTCGGAGAGGATGCGCTGGACCGCCTCGCCGTCCTCGGGGAGCTGGCCGCGCTCGGCGAGTTCGTGCTTGACGAACTCGAGCGGATTCGGCGCGCCGACCGTGTCGGCGGCGACCGTGGCGCGGGCGGCGGTCAGGAGGCGCAGGTAGTGGGTCCGCAGGACGGCCTCGCGCATGCGCGCGTGTTCGAGGTCGTCGATCAGAGTCCGGGCGATGCGCAGCAGGTCACCGGCGCTGGTTGCCTCGTCATTGAGGAAGGCGCGGATGTCGTCGAACTCCGAGCGCGTCATTGCGGACACCTCCAAGGGTGCAGTCTGCTCGTAGGTACTTCGTATCGGGGAGCGATTGCGGATGACTTGACGTCGGCTTGCGTGGGCTCGGGTGGACGGTGGGAGCGGCGAGGTTTGAGGATTCGGTGGGGAGGGAAGGACAAGGGGATTACCTGTGTGGCACCGACTGGGCCTTGAGGGCTGATACAGTTGGTCTCGCGGGAACGCCCCTGGTGTCCTTGGGAGCCCGCATCCCACCTCCTCTGGTTTATCCGGTTGGTTTCGTACTGTCCGGTTTGCTGGGTGTGGGTGGGAGTCGCAGCAATTTGACACAAATTGAGGCGGCTGAAACACTAAAGGCACAACGAAATGAACGCCTCCTGAAGTTCAGGGGAGTACGCGTCCGTTTCTTGAGAACTCAACAGTGTGTTAAAAGCCAGTGCATGAATTTTCATGCAACACCTCGTCTGTTTTAGACGGACATTTGTTGCT